>VBEI01000006.1 GCA_005882715.1 Chloroflexota bacterium
CGGCAAGCGCTCGAGCAGGTCGAACGTCACCGAGCCGGAGCCGCAGCCGGCGTCGAGGACGGTCTCGTCGCCGTTGAGGTGCAGATCGTCGATCACTGCCTGCGCCCAACGCCGCATAGGCGTGCCGATGCGGTCGTAGACTTCGGCGTTCCAGTGGGTGGATGGCTGGGTCACGGAGAATGGGTGAGCATCGTGATGCGACTACCGTCCCTGGAACTGGGGCTCGCGCTTCTCGATAAACGCCTTCACGCCTTCCCCGAAGTCCTTCGAGCCGAAGAGCGGCAGCAGCTGAAGGAAGACGTGGTGCACGTTCGCCTCGAACGTCTCTTCGAGGCCGAGGCGCATCATGCGCTTCGTCGCCTGGACGGCGAGCGGAGCGTTGGCAGCGATCTCGGCCGCGAGTTGGCGGGTTGTGGGCACCAGTTGATCGGGGTCCACGACCTGGCTCACGAGGCGGGCTTCGAGCGCTTCCTGCGCCGAAAGGGTGCGCCCGGCGAAGGCGATCTCAGCGGCCTTCTCCCAGCCGATGAGGCGCGGGAGGAGCCATGCGCCGCCGCTCTCGGGCAGAATGCCGCGCCTAGTGAAGACGGCAGCGAGCTTGGCGTCACTCGAGGCGATACGAATGTCTGCGCCTAGAGCGAGGTCCATACCGTAGCCGGCGGCTGGGCCGTTGATCGCGCAGATGACCGGCTTGTCGGTGGTGTGAAGGACGATAGGCGGGCTGTTCGCGAGATCGAATCGAGCGTTAGCCAGGCCATCGGCGCCGTTCGAGCCGATGCCGGTGCCGGCGACGAGGTCCTTCAGGTCGAGGCCGGCACAGAAGCCGCGGCCCGCGCCGGTGATGACGATGACTCGCACATCGCGATCACGGTCTGCGTCGCGTAGCGCCCGAGAGAGCGATTCGAGCATCGGGCCGCTGATCGCGTTCAGGCGGTCCGGGCGGTTCAGCGTAATAGTTGCGACGTTGGCATCGATTTCGTAGAGCAGGTCGGCGTATTCGGGCATAGGGCACCTCCTGAGCGGTAGTTTACAGTCGGGGGTTCAGAGTTGCGAGTTAGCGTTGCGCACGGCCCTCCGCGGTCGCTTGCGCGATCCAAAAGGTAGAAGCGAATCTCCGGCAAGATTTCTCTTGAAACTACTTGACAAGAAGAGAGAGAGAGACAATAGTGACGGTGCGCCTTGTGCAGCCGGGCGCGAAGCCGTTTTCCGGCGGGGGAACTTAGTGGGCAAACTGGCTCTTGTCCTAATCCCATTGGCGGCTCTGAGTGCCGCAATTGCCGCTTGCGGCGAAGAAGAGCAAGTGCCGAGCCCGTCGAGTGTGCCCAAGGGATCACAATCGCCGTCTGCGTCGTCCACGGTGGCGGCAAGCTCAACTCCGCAATCTACATCGGCGCCCTTGCCGACGTGTGGGATGGCTGACGTATCGCGCACGTTTCAATATGAGACGATCCCGACCGGCGAAAAGAAGGAGCACACCGATACCGAAGCCGGCTACTCGGTCGCTTATCCGACGGAATGGACGATTTGCCAGGTTGCGTTCAACGCGCAGATCCCGGACTTTTTAAGTGCTGTTGAACTCTACGACGCGGGCGGGCTACTCCGTGCCTCAATCTACGTTCGCAGCAACCCGGCGGGTTTGACGCTAGAGGAGTGGATCAAGGCCCACGATGCCTTCTTTTACGAAAATCCAACGGAGGAACAGGTTATCGGTGGAGCCCGTTCTCTTGTTGCCCCGCTGAACTTCGATAAACAACCTAGCCCGCTTGCTTACCTACAGCACGGGCAGGCCGTAATCAGCATAAAGGGATTGGCGACGGAGGATTTTGAAGCGGTTGCGTCGGGTTTCAACTTAAGATAGCAACCCTATGTTGAAAATTCGCCTGGTCCTATTGCTCCTGGGCTTGGTGGCGTTTGCCACTTCGTTCGACTTTGCGCGGCGAGCTGACGCTATTACGGATCGTGTTTACACGCTTCCCTTCTTTTCAATACGTAAAAACCTGTGGCTTCGGGTGCTACCCGGGCCACCAAGGTACCGATTACCTACTCGGCGACGGGGCGACGGGTGGCGAGTACGTGGTCGCTGCGCTTGGGGGCAATGCATTCTATACAAACTTTCAACCAGGTCCGAATGGCGCCGGTAACTACATCGTCATCGACCATGGCAGCGGGCGTTTCACCCGCTACCTCCACCTCCTCAGCATCGCAATCTCCTACGGGCCAATTGTGTCGGCGGGCCAGTTGGTGGGATACGAGGGCAACACCGGCAGCCCGTGGCTGTGTCCTGGTCCTGACTGCAATAGCACCCCACATTTGCACTTTGAGACAAAGATCAACGCCGTCAGTGGCGACCCGTCCAGCGGTACGGCGATTAATCCTTATTACGAGTATCCCGACTACAATGACCTGTGGACTACGAACCCGCCAAGCTATCAGGAAGGCGAGTCCGTAGGAGTCGCCTCATGGGCGTCGAACCGGCTCGACGTTTTCGTGCGGGGCAACAATGGGGCGATGTATCACAGGTGGTGGGACGGCAGTGCGTGGTCGGGCTGGGAGTACCATCCGGGATGCCTACGAGGCGGGCCCGCCGCCGTCTCGCGCATGACAAATCGCATCGACGTCTTCGTACGCGGCTGCGGCGATCATCTACACAAGAAATCTTGGAGCGGGTCGAGTTGGTCCGACTGGCAGGACCTGGGCGGCTGTCTCAGGTCAGAGCCGGCCGTCACATCGTGGGGCAGCACCCGGCTAGATGTGTTTGTTCGGGGGTGCTATGACGCGCTCAACTGGATGTACTCGGATAATTCAGGCTCGAGCTGGAGCAGCTGGCAGGACCTGGGCGGCTGCGTCAACGCCGCCCCGGGAGCAGCCACCTGGGGCGGGAATCATCTGGCCGCTTTCGTCCGCGGCTGCAGCAATGGTTTGCATAGAAACTACTGGTTCGGTGGCGCTTGGTCCGGCTTCAACGCGCCGGGCTCCTCCCTGAGTGGCTGCCTGGGCTCAGGACCAGGAGCCGACTCATGGGGGGTGAACCGCCTGGACGTCTTCATCCGCGGCTGCGCGGATGCGGCGTGGCATAACTACTCGTCGGACGGCGGTGTCAACTTTTCGGGATTCATCGAACCGGAAGGGTGCTTCACCTCCGGCATTGGGGTAACATCGCGGTTGTCAAATCTTCTAGACGTGTTCGGGCGCGGCTGCGGTCCCCGGAACCTGTGGCAGAAGTCGTGGAACGGTTCTAGCTGGACGGCCTGGACCGACAGCGGGCCATGGCCCTGACCGTCGTCTCTTAGCGTTCTCTCCGCCTCTCTACATTTGTAACGCGTCTATTGCCAGCCTTTGGGAGTAGCGAGTAACCTGAGAAGAGGGAGCGACGCGGAACCAAACCGTCCGCCCTGCCGTTTACTAGTCAGGACTAGACCGGAGAACCGCCCCACTTGGACGCTCGCTCGGTAGCCCAACGAATCGTCGAGAACGTAGAGCGCGTCATCGTCGGCAAACGCGCGCAGGTGGAACTTGCGGTGATGACGTTGATGTGCGGCGGGCACTTGCTGATCGAGGACGTGCCCGGCGTCGGCAAGACGATGCTAGCGCGCAGTCTCGCCCGCTCGAGCGGCTGCTCGTTCAGCCGCATTCAGTTCACGCCCGACCTCCTACCCACGGACGTAACCGGGGTCTCCATGTACAACCAGAGCACGCGCGATTTCGAATTCAGGCCGGGGCCTGTGCTCTCGCAGGTGGTGCTCGCCGACGAGATAAACCGCGCCACACCGAAAGCGCAATCGGCGCTCCTCGAGGCGATGGAGGAGCGCCAGGTGACGGTCGACGGCGTCACCCATCACACGCCGGCGCCCTTCATGGTGATGGGCACGCAAAACCCGATCGAGTATGAAGGCACGTTCCCGCTGCCCGAGGCGCAGCTGGACCGCTTCTTGCTTCGTCTGGAGCTAGGCTACCCCTCGGTGCGAGATGAGAAGACGATCATGGAGCGCCAGCGCGACGGCCACCCCGTCGCGGAGCTGGAACAGGTCTGCGAGTCGAACGAGATCCTGTCTCTTCAAGAGGCAGTGCGCGACATCTACATAGACGTGCTGGTGCAGGAGTATATCGTCAGCTTGATGAACGCTACCCGTAATCATGATTCCGTGTATCTCGGTGCTTCGCCACGCGGGTCACTGGCGCTGCAAAGACTGGGACAGGCGCAGGCCATCCTCGACGGCCGTGACTTCGTTCTGCCAGACGATGTGAAGGCACTGGCGTATCCAGCGCTGGGGCATCGCATCATCCTGAATGCGCAGGCGCGGGTAAAAGGCGCCACCGTCCAGCAAGTACTCGCCGAAGCACTTCAACGACTGCCGGTGCCCGGGGTCCGCGCCTCCGAGCGGGCCAGCAGGCGCGCGTAGGATGACGCGGACCTTGGACACAATGGCCTACGCCCTGCGCCGTTTCCTCGGTCTCTGCTATCGCAACCAGAACCTGCTGTTCGTAGTTTCGGCGCTGGTAACGATGTCCGCCTTCGCCTTCGTCAGCGGCTACTGGTTCTTCTATCGCGCCGCCTATGTGCTCGGGGGTCTGGTCATCATCTGTCTGATCTGGGCACGCGTGCATGCCGGTGCTCTCGAGGTGGCGGTGGAGCGCGCGAACGACCGCTTACAGGTGGGTCAAGAAGCCGAGGCGAGAGTACGACTGCGAAGCCGAAGCAAATTTACCAAGGTTTGGCTGGAGGCCGAAGACGAGACCGACATGCCCGGTACGCCAGCACGCACGGTGCTCACCTTGTCGTCCAATGGGTCGCGCAATTGGAAGGTGAACGTGCGCTGCGCGCGACGCGGCATTTATCGTGCCGGCCCGGTACGCATAACGACCGGCGATCCCTTCGGTCTCTTTCGGTTAACGCGAACCTACGGCGAGCGGCGTCAGCTGCTCGTGTTGCCGCGACCGGAGGAGCTGCCGTACTTCTGGTCGCCGGTCGCGCAGCTACCGGGCGAAGGGAGCGTGCGCCGCCGCACCCACTATGTAACGCCGAATGCGTCCGGGGTCCGCGATTACTACCCGGGCGACAGCTACAACCGAATCCACTGGCGATCGACAGCCCGGCTGGGCCGGCTGATGGTCAAGACGTTCGAAATGGACCCGACGAGCAACGTCTGGGTGCTCCTGGACCTGGACGGCTCGGTTCAGGCAGGTGTGGGGGACGAAAGCACTGAAGAATACGGTGTGCGCATTGCGACCTCGCTTGCCTACCACTTCGTCCAATCCAACCGGATACTGGGGCTCATGGCGCTAGGACAAGAAGCGGTCGTCCTGGACCCGACGCGGGGCTCTCAACAGTACGGCCGCATCTTGGAAGCGCTGGCGATGGCGGAGGCGACGGGAGTCAAGCCTCTGAGTCTCGTTCTCGAAGAGGAGGGCCGCCGCTTCGGCCGTCATACCACCCTGATCATCGTGACGCCTTCTGCCGATGATGGCTGGCTGGCGTCGCTCGAGACTACGGTGCAGCAGGGTACGCGCGCTGCAGTTGTGTCGCTGGAGGCCGCCAGCTTCGGCGGCGCTGAGCAGAGGAGATCACTACGCCCGGAAGCGCTTTCCAGTCTCGGTGTCCCGGCCTACATTGTGCGTTGCGGCTCCGACATTTCGCTGATGCTTGGACCGGCGGGTATGGCTGCACATGCCGCACCGGAGCGACAGAAGGCAATGGCGCGCTGATGGCCGAGTTCGAATGGACGAGGCCGGCAGCTCCGACCGCTGCGCGTACGGCGCCTTTATGGCTCAAACGCTTAGCCGCGCGTCTCACCGACTGGGAGGACTGGCTCACGCTTGTCCTGGCGCTGGGCGCTACCATGTGCGTTTCGCTCGGATTGGAGCAGTCTGGCTGGTCCGACGATATGCCGCCGATCACGGTGGTCGCCGTCTTGGCGATCGTCGCTTCGCTCCTGATCGCGCGCTCGGGCCTCTCGATATTTGCCGCGTGGCCGCTCGCGGTGCTCACAGGCGCGCTCGTCGTCTTCTGGCAGACGCTGGAGATGGTGGGGCCGGGAGATTTCCAGCAGAGACTCGACACCATTTATCTTCGCTTCGAGACATGGTTTAACCTCGCTTTCCACGGAGGCGTCAGCAACGACTCGCTGCCGTTCAACGTGCTCGTGCTGGGCCTGACGTGGTTGGGCGCATTCATCTTCGGCTGGAGCGTGTACCGCTGGCAGAACGCCTGGATAGGGCTGATTCCCGGCGGCCTGACGCTGTTCCTGGATATGGCGCTCGTGGGCGACAACCTCGAGGGTTCCGTGCTGCTTTACATGCTGTTCGGCTTCCTGCTGGTGATGCGGACCAACCTGATGACCCGGATGACAATTTGGCGACGTGAGGGCACGAGCTACCCCTCGCTCATCAGCCTATCGTTCCTCAACTTCACCACCTGGGCCCTCCTCGTTCTTATTGTCACTGCGTGGGTCCTGCCCGTCGGGCCGTTCACCACGCCGGGCCCGGTGAATGCCATGGTCAGCCAGGTCGAGGAGATCGGTGTCAATTTCGTGCGGCTCTCTGGGCCACTGCACGTAAAGCGGGTGGTTCCCGTCCACAACTTCACGGGCGTCCTACCCTTCCAGGGCTCGATCGACCTCGGCAACCGGGAGTTGATGACCGTTCGCGTCAACGACCCGGCCGTATCAGGTGAGATTCGTCTGCGCGGCGCAGTCTACGACGAGTACGGCGGCGGCGGCTGGAAAGCCGGCGCGCGGACCTCCGTGGACCTGCCGGCGTACATCGAAGACAGCGTGAAAGAGGAGCTCACTAGCGGCGCGATCAAAGGTCAGGTCATCCCGTTGACAATCACGGTCGACCGAAATAGCGTCGTGGGCTCGGTGCTCTTCTCGCCTGGGGAACCGCTGTCGGCGAGCACGCCGTTTCAGATCGAGGCCCCGTCCTCCGGGTTTAAGACGATCCAGTTTGGACTTAAGGGCGGTGGCGAGGGCAAGACCGACCAGGAAATACTTTCGGCAGTCAAAGCCGATATGGGCGAAGATTTCGTCGGCTTAACCGTCGAGCGCCATGGCGATCAGAACATCGTAAGGGTAGGCGGACTGAAGCTAAACGACGGGCCGCTTCCCGACGCGCTCGTGGCGAGGCCCGAGAATCGTGTGGACGAAGGCCGCTCTTACAACGTCACCGGGTTCATTCCCATCGTCCCCGAAGACGAACTCCGCCAGGCGACCGGGATCGATCCGGACTGGGTGCAGCACCACTACCGTCAGTTGCCCGACGGGCTGCCAGCGAGGATCGGCGACCTCGCGAAGCAGTGGACCGCCAGCGCAACTACCCGTTATGACAAAGCAGTAATCGTACAAGATGCCCTCCGGCAGTTCCCGATTGACTTCAATATTCCGGACACGCCGCCGGGCAGGGATACCATCGACTACTTCCTGTTCGATTCTCAGCGCGGCTACTTCGACTACCACGCCTCGGCAATGGCGGTAATGCTGCGCACGCTCGGGATCCCGTCGCGCCTTGCTGTCGGATTCGTCATCAACGACGCAGATAAGAACCTGGAGAGCGGGGCCTACACGATACGTGACTACAACTCTTATGCCTGGACAGAAGTCCACTTCCCGGGCTACGGGTGGATTGCCTTCAACCCTTCTCCTGACCGCCCGGGTGCGCTGAACCCCGTCGTCGAGCAGGCCAGCGAACCCGGCAAGCCCCTGGATCTCAAGGACATCCCTGGTTTGCCGGCAGCCATCGACCCGATTCTCGATAATCCCGCCGACCAGAATCCCAGTATCTCGGCCACGTCGATCGAGCAGAAGCGTGACTACAACCCGCTGCTAACCCTGGGCGTGGCTGCGTTCATCACCCTCTTCGCGGGTAGTGTGTTTTTCGGTTGGCAACGCTCCGTGGCAGGGCTACCGTACTCGCAGCAGCTCTGGGAGAAGACCGTGCGACTGGCGACCTGGGCCGGGCACGGTCCCAGGACCGGTCAGACTCCGGCAGAGTTCGCGCTCAGTCTCAAACGCTCCGTCCGTGAAGCTAAAGACGTGACGATGCTCGCCGCGGCGTACAATCGCTCCCGTTTTGGGAAGCGCGAGCCCGAGGAGGAAAAGGCCATCCTGGCTGAAATGTGGTCTCCCTTGCGCAACGCTCTGCTTGGTTCCATCGTTCGGCGCATCACAAGACGCGGGCGCACTCTGAACGAGGACCGCTAGAGCCCGAATCGTCTCTAGTGCCGTCGTTCGGCCGTGGCGCCGCTTCGCTTCACGGAGGCTTGCCTTGCGGCATCCAAGAGCGTATTGGCGAGAGCTTCAGACTCGACTTTGCCTTTAATCAAATACTCGCGAGCGCCTTCCTTCCTTGCCCAGCGCCCCAGCGATTCATCTTCGAGTCCGGTCAAGACTACCACGGGCACGCGTGATGCCTGTTCGTAAATCTCGAGGAGCGCGCCCAGGCGTGGGGTATCACCCAGGAGCAGGTCCAGAAGGATAACATCGAACTTGCGCCGGGCCAGTTGTCGGAGACCTTCGTGCAGATGCTCTACATGAGTAACCTCGAAGTCGGCCGATCGGACGTCGGCCAGCGCCTCCTTAACCAGACGCGCGTCACCGGGGTTGTCTTCCACGAACAACACCCTGACGGGCCTTCGCCGTGTCGCGGTCATGCAGGGCTGCCTAGGTAGCCACTGAGGGCAACTGCACTACGCTTGACCAGAAGTACTGAATGGACTTCATGACGCTCACGAACTGCTCGAGCCCGCCCGGCTTGGTGATATAGCAGTTGGCGTTCAGGTCATAAGCTTTTCGAACATCGCGCTCGTTTTCGGAGGTCGTTAGCACGACGACTGGTATTTTTCTGAGATCGGGGTCCGCCTTGATCTCGGCTAGAACCTCGTGACCGTCCTTCCTCGGCAGATTCAGGTCGAGCAAGATCAAGTCCGGGCGCGTGCGTCCTGCATAACCATCGTGCCGGCGCAGGAACATGAGTGCCTGCTCGCCGTCCTCTACCACGCTTAGCTTGTTGCTCACGCGGCAGTCCTTGAGCGCCTCCACTGTCATACGGACGTCCGCTGGGTTGTCTTCGACAAGCAAGATCTCAATCGGTCTGGTCGGGGCTTCGAGCGCGTTCGTCGCCTCCACATTTCCGGCCTTCCTTCGCTTGCTCATGGTCCTGTCCCTCCTCTCGCCGGCAGCGTGAAATAGAAAGTCGTTCCATGACCCGGCTCCGATTCGAACCAGATGCTGCCACCATGGCGTTCGATGATCTTCTTACAGATAGCCAGCCCCAGCCCGGTGCCGGCATACTCTCCGCGCCCATGAAGCCGCTGGAAGATCGCGAACACCTTATCGGCATAGCGCACATCAATGCCGATGCCGTTGTCTTTTACCGAGAACCGCCACATGCCGTCCTGCCGGGCCGCCTTGACATAAATGAGTGGCGTGAGATGACCGTGGAACTTGATAGCATTGCCAATTAGGTTCTGAAATACGTGCTCAAGTTGCGTAGCGTCGGCCAGAACAGTCGGCAACCGCCCGCGCTTGACAGTCGCACCGCTCTCATCGACCGCCACACGAAGGTTGGCCAGCGCACGCTCGAAGGCTTCGCCGGAATCGATTGGCACCTCTATCTTTGCGTGCGGCCCTACCCTCGAGTACTCGAGCAGGCCCCGGACAAGCTCCTGCATCCTTTGCGCACCCTCCGCGGCGAAAGTAATAAAGTCGTCAGCATCCGTGTCTAATTTGCCCTTGTACCGGCGCTGGAGCAGGTCGCAGTAGCCCGTGACCATGCGCAGCGGCTCCTGGAGGTCGTGAGAGGCCACATAAGCGAACTGTTCGAGGTCTGCATTCGACCGCGCCAGGTCTTCAGCGCGCCGCGCAAGCTCTTCAGCGCGCTTGCGGGCTGTGACGTCCCGCGCAATTGTGGAGGCGCCGATTATGACACCGTCGGCATCCAGAATGGGCGAGACGGTCAGGGAGACCTCCAAACGGCTGCCATTCTTGCGCATGCGAACCGTCTCGAAGTGCTCAACACCTCTGCTCGATTTCTCGCCCGGAGAAGCCGCGGACAACTCCTGAGGGACGTCCGGTGGCGTCAGCATCGTGATAGGCTTGCCGACAGCCTCTCGCGTGGAATACCGGAACAGGCGTGTAGCTGCTCTATTCCAACTGGTTATTTCCCCGCTCAGATTTGTGCCAATGATTGCATCGTCCGAGGACTCGACGATGGCGGCCAAGCGAGCGCGCATAGCCTCGGCCTGTTTGCGTTCGGTTATGTCGTGAATGAATGAGTTGAAGGTGTATTCCGCCCCCATCTGCACGGGCGAAATCGTGACCTCCACGGGGAATTCGTGTCCATCTCTGTCGATCGCGGCCAGCTCAATCCTCTTGTTGAGGAGCGGGCCTGTGCCCGTCCGCACAAAGCGCTGAAGCCCTAACTTGTGCCCCTTACGAAATCTGGCCGGGATAATGGTATCGGCGAGCTTGCGCCCGTGCGCTTCTTTCCGCGACCAGCCGAAGGTTGCTTCGGCCTGCGGGTTCCAGTCGGTGATGCGCCCGGATTGATCGATAGCAACGAAGGCGTCCTGCGCGGTGTTTACGATGGCGCGCGCTCGCGACTCGCTCTCGCGCAGCTCTTCCTCAGCTCGCTTGCGCTCGGTAATGTCGAAGACTGTGGAGCGAGTCATCAGGAATTTACCGTCAACGTCCGAGACGGCTGACGCGCTCAGCAGGGCGGGGAAAGTTGTGCCGTTCTTCCGTAACATTTCTATCTCGACCGCCCGCGTCCAGCCACGCTTCTGAAATTCGCGGAGGCTACGGGCGAAGGCCTTCTTGCCGGGCGGTGTTAAAACGTCGGCCATCTTCTTCTTGCCAATCACCTCGCTCCGCTTGTACCCCAACCATTCGAGCTCTGTATCGTTGATCCGAACAAACACGCCATCGCGATCGAGCGAGTGATAGCCGCAGGGAGCTGCGTTATAGAGGTCGCGGATCTCGTCCGTGGCGTTCAATAACGCCTCCTCCGTTCGCTTGCGCTCGGTAATATCTCGCCCGTGGCCGTAAATCACCCGCTCTGATGGGAACGGCGTTCCGTTCCATTGGGTCCAGCGATACGAGCCGTCTCTGCAACGCATGCGCATCTCGAAGCCCTTGACGGGGTTTCCGGACGCGAGGCGGTGCAACTCTGTCGCGAATGCGTTCAGGTCTTCGGGGTGCACCAGCTCAACGTATGGGATCGCCATCAGCTCAACTTCACTGAAGCCGAGAGTGCCGCAAAATGTGGGGTTGGCGCGCCTGAATTCACCATCGAAGCCGATGATGGCGAGCATGTCCTGCGAGAGCGTGAACGTCCGGTCAATTTCATCCCTGGCGCGTTTGCGCTCTACGACGCGCCCGAGCGTAGCGCCAATACTTGCCATTACTTCAAGCAGCGGTTCGTCCGGCTCTTCGAACTCGTTCGAGAAGAACTCCAGGACAGCCGCGACGTCGTCTCCCACTCGCACAGGAAACGCGAAGGCGGCCGCCAAGCGGGCAGCAAGAGCGGCCTCTCCACGCGCAAAGCTGCAGTCTCTCAGGTCGCGGGTCCACGCTGGCTTGCCGGTCTCCAAGACTTGGACCGCCAGGCTATCGCCAGCAGCTATGCCGCCGGTTTCCGCTGTCGCGGTGCGTAGTGCCGCCAACCTCCGCGACGCCTCAGGGTACCAGACGCCAGCCGATACAAGCCGGCGCTCGGCTTCAGCTGACAGGACATAGGCGTGACCGGCTGGCCAGCCAACACGTTCGCAAATGTGCCTCAGGGCGGAATTGAGCGCCCCCTCTAGGTTAGTCGCTTCGTTAGCGGCGACCGCGACCGACCGCAATAAGTCGATGAAGGCGTTCGTACGGTGAAGCTCCTCGTCCGCGTGTCGCCTCTCAGTGATGTCCCGCCAGACCATGGTCAGTCCCATTGGCTGGCCGTCCCGATCGAGGATGCGAGACGCGCTCATCTCTCCTGGGAATCGAGACCCATCAACGCGCAACAATTCATATTCGCGGCGCGTTACAACACCCGTATCCAAGGTTCGAGCTAATAGATTGATTGCCGAACCGCGGTCTTCGGGTGCAATCAGCTCAAAGCGGTTGTGACCCAACACGTCATCTACATCACTGAATCCGTGTAAGACCGCCGCTTGCTGATTGCACAGCAGTATTCTCCCGCCCAGGTCCGAAAACGCCACCGCGTCCGGACTGGCCTCGACGAGACCCCGGTATCGTTCCTCGCTCTCCCGCAGAGCTTGTTCTGTCCGCTTGCGATCCGAAACGTCTCGGAACACGGCGGTGACGGCCCGCGGCTTGCCATATAGGTCGCGGATGATCGATGCGCTTAGCTCCGCGGAGAAATGCGAGCCGTCCCTGCGAAGCATCTGATACTCGACGTCGCGAACACCGCCCTCTTGTACGATCCGCATCGCGTTGGCCAAAGCCCGCTCGCGGTCGGCGACGGCGATTAGGTCGAAGAAGTTCTTGTTAAGTAGCTCTTCACCGCTCTCGCGCCCCTGGAGCGCGGCCGCTCGGCGGTTACAGAGCCGAATCGTGCCCTCCAGATCCATCAGTATGACAGCGTCCGGTGAGACCTCAACGAGGCTGCGGTACCGCTCCTCGCTCTCTCTGAGCTCCTTCTCGACTTGCATGCGCTCTGTTACGTCCGTAAACAGCGTGGCCAGATAGCGATAGCCGTTCTGGCGCACGCTAAAGTGACGGACATCCACCCACTTTGCGTCCGGTAACTCGACCATCCCTTCGGGCAGCGTCGGCGACAAACGCAGCGCCGCCATCTCGCGTCGCCAGCCAGTAATCCGCTCAGCGGCCGGGTTCCAGCCGACCAGGTGGCCTGTCGCGTCGTGGAGGGCGAGGCCATCGCGCATAGCGTCGACGGTACTCTCTGCGAGACGCGAAAGCCCGCCCAAGTCCATCACTTCGGACAGCCTTCCTCGTCGCGAGCGCTCCGCGACAACACCTTCAGTAACAGCGATGGCCGAGACAAACATGCCTAGGTGCGCCGCCCACCAGCGCCCTTCCCACGGGTCGGAGATCAGAAATAGGCTTCCGCCCAGGGTTAAGGCACATACGGCGCCGATGACGTAGATCAGGAACGGCCGCCGTGTTCCCCACCATATTCGGACCACGCAGATGACCGCAACGAGATTGACCAACAGACCGGCTGCCTCCGCGCGTTCCAGAAGGAGTTGCGGAATGCCATCGTAGAGAACGGTTCCAATTTCCGAGTAGATGACAGCGTCGATAGCGCAGCCCAAGAGGACCACCAGTGTCGCCACGGCCCAAGGAGGAAGTCGGGTGAGGGATCTGACCTGTACGCCCAGAACGGCGGCAAGCAAACCGCTGGCGAAGACAAGGCGCGACAACGGGGCGAACAGTAGGTGAGCCGGGTTCGGGCCCGCTGTGTGGACGACGGCGAGAGGGCCGTACAAGGCGGCGAGACCGGCAAACGCAACGAACAGTAGCAGGCTCTGGCTCGATCTATCGGATCGGTATCGCAGCCATGCCGCAAAGGCAGCCATGATGCCGGTCGCGGCCAGTGCAATCGCGAGGGCCTGTTGCGCGCCGTCTACGTTAAAAACGCGCGAGCCGAGATTCGTGAAGGACATCAGCGCTGCTGCCCCGAAGGCGATAACGGAGAGGCAGCGCAGCAGAACTAAAGCACTAAGCAAGAGGCCGGGCGGCGCATCAGCAGGCCCGCTCGCCCTGGCCGTCGGGGAACCATCGACAGTGGTCGAATCAGAGGGCAAAGATAAGGATGGGTAGGCGTCGGCTAAGTTCTCGCCGTCGCGCAAATCGAACCGGGTACCGTTTCCGTTTCCGGGATGTCCTTTGCGCCGTCTCCCTCCCCGAAGTGCACTCATACTCGGTTATCCAGCGACGTTAGCTCCGCCTCGCATCAAAAGCAGCCGCGCCCTGCCGGGAAGACTCGTTCTTGAAGACGCCCGGAATTAACTCGAACCTTTCGTCAAAGACGGCGGTCCGGGAGGAGGTCCGGTTAAGAGCAGAGCGCAAAATTGACAGCGTGTCACACCAAGAGCCAAGCACCTCTTCCAGAATCTCGATGGCCCGGTGCGCGGTGCTTGCCTGCTGACCTTGCTGGACCTCGGCCGTCTTCTCTCGGAATCTGATAATCGCGTCCTGGCAGCCCTTTACAAGGTGGCTGCAAGCCAAATGATGGGCCTTCAATTCGGCAACTTCCTGGTCCGTTAGGGCGGATGAACGACCATCTATAGGCATGGGCATCCCCTTTCACTAGCGTGAAATCCGATCCGGCCACCGGCTTCAAGCGGTGGATAAAGAGGGCCGTCGCGGCGCGGTCCGGTTCCACGCTTCTAGAGCTGTACCGCTTCCTCCCTGCCCATATCTTCTTCCGTTGCTCTCGCCAGACTCTCGCCGCACGCCTGCCGACAGCGCATCGTCAGACCGCCGTCCTTCGGGCTTGTTTCCGGGTCGATGAGCATCGTCGGAATCTCGTCGGAATCGCCATGAGCCGACGATACATAGACGCTCTCTCGGCTCGCTCCGTTACTTCGTTGGCGGCCGGCATACAATCAAAGAGTCGGGTGCCGCCGGTTTTCGGTGAGCGCTATGCGAACCGGGCGGGCGCGGTGCGCAACTTACCTGACTGCGTTCGGTGGCGCTGGATGGCGTGTCGGATACAGCGAACCAACGACTCGCGATCAGTCTGGCCTTTGATCAGATAGTCTTGCGCGCCTTCTTCCAAAGTCCAGGATGCCATTGTCTCGTCGTCCATTCCGGTCAGGACAACGATAGGCACGCGCGAAGCTTGGTCGTGTATCTCAATCAAGCTGCCCATACGTGGCTTGTCCGGTAAGACGAGATCCAGTAGGACCACGTCGAACTGCTCCTCAGCGAGACGCTGCCGTGCCTGGCTGAGCCTCTCAACGTGGGTGAGTTCAAACTGAGGCGAATCGATCTCCGCTAACGTCTCTCGAACAAGGCGGGCGTCGCCCGGATTGTCTTCGACGAGTAGAACCCTTATCGGTTTCTCGCTCATTGCCCATACTCCTTTCGAGGTTGTCTCTTCCGGACCTTCAGCCCCGGACGCGAGGTGGGTTCATGCCGTTGGATAGCATGAAACAAAGTACCGGCGAGCTTTTCCCCGCTAACCTTCCCTTTCACAACGTAGTCTTCGGCTCCTTCGCTCAATGCCCAGAGGCCCACGACTTCATCCGCCAGACCGGTGAATACGACGATGGGGACCTTCGGCGCCTGCTCGTGGATCATCATAAGCGTGCCAAGCCGCTGGCTATCCTGCAGTAGAAGGTCCAAGAGGACAACGTCGTATTCGTCTCGTTCCAGACGCCTCAGAGCGTCCTCCAGGCGATCGACGTGCGTCAGGTTGAAGCGCCGGGACTGCACTTGCGCGAGCGCCTCCCGGACCAGGCGGGCGTCACCGGGATTATCTTCTACTAGAAGGACTTCGACGGGGCGGTCAATCATCTTCCCCACAACTCCTTTCGCGCGACTTGCGTGTTCAACAAGGCAGCCTCACCTTCGTTAGCCAAAAGTCCTCGATGCCCTTGACGATCCCAGAAAGTTGGTTTGTGTCGGCGGGCTTTCGGATGTAGCAATTGGCGTGCAGCCCATATGCCAGACCAATGTCGTCCTCCGATTGCGAGGTGGTGAGAACAACAACGGGAATGCGCCTCAACTCTGGGTCACCCTTTATCTCAGACAACACCTCGCGTCCGCCTTTTCCGGGCAGGTTCAGGTCCAATAAGATCAGCGCGGGCCGCTCGACTGCGCCATATCTGCCTTCTCGGTGCAGAAACGCCATCGCCTCAAATCCATCTCGGACGACATTCAGGTTCAGGGGCAGATCACAGTCGCGAATCGCCTCGAGCGTGAGCCTTGTATCGCCGGGGCTATCTTCGACGAGTAAGACTTCAGTGACCTCGGTCTTAGCGGCTCGGCTCAAGGCTTCGTCTCTTTCGGTAGGCCCTCTTTCCTGTCCGGGATGGTGAAGCGGAAGGCCGCACCCTTGCCCGGTTCAGACTCGACCCAGATTCGCCCGCCGTGGCGCTCCACTATCCGCTTGCAGACCGCCAGGCCGATACCGTTCCCCTCATACTCATCCCGAGCGTGGAGGCGCTGGAACATAACGAAGACTTTTTCGGCGTATCGCGGATCAATACCGATGCCGTTGTCGCGAACGAAGAATACGTGCTCGCCGCTTTTGTTCTCGACGCCCACGTGGACGCGCGGCCGGCGGCCATTCGAGAATCTCAGGGCATTGCCGATCAAGTTGTGATAGAGCTGTTCTAGTTGCGCTCCATCAGCCAAGACGGACGGGAGCGTATCGCATCTGACCACAGCACCAGCCCCATCAATCGCTGGCCGGAGCGCTGAAACGGCGCTCTGCACTGAGGCGTTCAAGTCCGCAGTCCTGAACGGCCTGCCAGCGCTTGTCACGCGCGATAAGGCGGACAAGCCGTCGACCATAGCCTGCATGCGCCGCGCGCCGTCCATCGCGAATTGAATGAATTCGTCTGCGTCCGAGTCCAGGCGTCCGCAGTAGCGGCGTTCCAACAACTGTACGTAGCAGGACACCATGCGTAGTGGTTCGTGGAGGTCATGCGCCGTCAAGCGGATGAACTCGTCGAGCTCGTGTTTGAGCAGGCTCTCTCGTTCGCGCATTACATCCAGCTCGCGGCGCATCTGAGCGATAGCGCGGCCGGTCGTGTCGGCTGGCAATCGGGCTTCTTCGATTGCAACCCTTCCGCTCTTACCGCCGGCTACTCGCACCCGCGCGCTTCGGTGATTCCGCATCTTCGTGGGCCTTTAAGGATCGGGCTCCTAATCCAATTGCGATTTGATAGCCGGATTGCCGGACGCGGCTGTCCGCATCACCGTCCACACATCCGATGAATCAGCGAAGTCGCGGTCAGTTAGGTGGTCGGTCAGCAGGGAAAGCGTGTCACGCCAGGAGCCGAGGACGGCGCGCATAATGTGGGCGGCGCGCTCATCAATGCGCGCAGTCTCTATCCCACCCATATCACCAGCAATCAGGCCGAAATCAAATAGAGCCCGTTCGCAGCCCTTCACGAGGTAGCTGCAGGCAATGCGCTGCGCTTCAAGCTCCCGTGCATCAGGATTCAGTACGAGGCGACGGCGCGGTGACGCCATGCCTAACTCCTTTCCGATAAGTAGCAGCAACCAGACGAGCGCTGGCCGGTTAATATCTGTTCACCATAAATAGATGGAGCGTGGTCCGTTACGTTACGTGTGCCGCTCGATAATCTTCGGTGAAGATGTCGATCGCAGCGGGACTCACCAATCTCGGAGTGCTCGCCATCGTCGTTCATCCGATCCCGTTCTTTAACGAGCGTTCGCCTGTCAGAAGGGCTCCCCGCGGCGTCGGTTACCACAATGACCCTGCGGAGCCTGGAGGCGGGCTGGGCCTGCGCCATCTTGCCGATAGTGTCGACAAGCGCTATGTGATGGCGCTGCGGCTTACGCTACGACCGCGCTGGCGTCGTTTCTCTATGCCACGGTTTACCTGGGATGGCAGGCCCTGTACCATTCTTCACGTTTTCGCCCTTGGCTTGGGCGGTAGCATCCCCGGCCGGCCCGCCTTCCAGGCCGAGTTCTTCGGCTTAAGAGCCTTTGGCGCGATCCAGGGACTCGCCTTCACCATCGCAACGCTCGGCGAGCTGGCTGGCCCGGTCTTTGCCGGCTGGCCTTACGACATGACCGACAGCTACCGCCTCGCCTTTGTCATCTTGTCCGCGGGCTCGCTGCTGGCGGTCCCTCTGGTCCTGTCTGTGCACAAGCCTGCGGCGTCGACTACCACAGCTGGCTCTACTGGCCCACACGCCGCGGCGCAGGTCTGTGACGCACAATTAACCGCCTGTTAAAGCGCCGTTTATTTCGCTACACCGGGCCTGCGCCAGAATAGAAAACGTGGAGAGATCTGAGTTCACCGGTAACGAGACAGTAAGGTGTGACTTTCGTCACAGTGTTCGGCCCTCTGTTGGGTTAGGCTCTTGACAGATGGCATTGACTTGGAGTAGAAAAAGAATGAGCGTTCGTTTTAAAAACCGAATACTCGTTTTCGGAGGACGGGCAATGCCAAAAGTTACAGACGCACACCTGGAAGCACGCCGCCAGCAAATTCTGGATGCTGCAACCGAATGTTTCGCCCGTAAGGGCTTTCATCGCTCAACGATGCATGACATATGTCAGATGGCCGAGCTAAGTCCCGGTGCCGTCTATCGCTATTTTCAAAGCAAGGACGAAATTATCGAGGCGATGGAGGAGCAGGGGCGCCAGCATAGCGCCGCAGTCATCGATGCCGTGACCAGCGAACGCACCGAGACGCTGGACGTACTCGAAGGTCTTGTAGATGTCTTCTTTAGCAAACTTGAAGACGTCCGCGACTGCGCTGTACACATCGAGCTCTGGGCCGAGGCCCTGAGCAATCCGAAGATCAAGCAGACCGTCGTCCGGATTGATGAAAGCATTCGCAACGCCTTCATTCAACGGATCGTCAGCGCTGCTCAACATCGCGGCGAAATCAACGCCGCTTTGGATCCGGACGCGGTCGCGAGAGTGATGATGGCCTTCTGGGACGGCCTCGTCCTTCAGAAGACCCTAGATCCAGAAGTAGACATATGGAAATACGTCGCCGTCATGAAGGCAATGATTGGCGGTACATTTTGGCAGAAAACGGAAGCTGGAAGGAGTTGATTGGTATGCTAAGCTTCCTCACCGACGAACTCGTTTGGGCGGCAATCCGCGAACGCGAGGACGAGGCCCGTAACACACACCCCCACACGGCAGGCTGGCCTCAGACCGAACGATCTATGGCCGCGCCGAAGCCGCTGGGCGGCTGGCTCTCGATCCTGCGCAAGCCACCGACTCAGGCGACGGAATACCGTTAGGGCTAGCAATCGAACTCGGGGTGCGGCCTGCCGCCAAACAGGTCGATTTGAACATGGCTCATTCGTCGCAATACTGAGCGGGGAAGAGGCTCCGCTCCGCTGGAGTAAGGGAGGCACCCAACGTGGCGTTATCACTGCTATCAACTGAAGGTCTCGCGCGGGTCTCGGCGCGCCGCCCCTGGACTATCGTCGGGATCTGGGTCGTCGTCATCGTCGCCTCAATGGCTGCGATCGGCGTGCTCCTGTCAGGGGCCTTGACGACAGACGTGTCCCTCACGAACGGCCCCGAGTCGCAGCGGGCCGAAGATCTGCTCAAGGACCATCTTCGCGGTCCAGAGCCAACGAACGAAGTTGTCATCGTACGCTCCGACTCCGCGACGGTAGACGACCCGCAGTTCCGTGAGGTAGTTGATGGAGTTTACGGTAAGATCTCAGCGCTTGGTACGGGGATCATCTCAAAGGGCACCAACTTCTATCAGTCGAACGACCCGTCCCTCGTTTCCGCCGACCGCCACACAACGATATTGCCGTTCGTCATGGCCGGCGACCACGAGGAAGCGCAGGACAGGATCGATCCGGTCTTAAACATCGTCAAGCAGGTCGATGGCTCGCAGGGCTTCCACATCCTGATCACCGGCCGCGCGAGCATGAGCGACGAGCTGCAAACGCAGGCGCAGCATGACCTCGAGACCGGCGAGTCCATCGGGATACCGATCGCGCTGGTAGTGCTGATTATCGTGTTTGGGGCGCTCCTGGCAGCGGGCGTACCTCTCGTTCTCGGCATCCTGGCGATCGTTGTCGCCGTCGGCCTCTCGGCCCTGCTCGGGCATGTCTCTCAGCTCTCGTTCTTCATCACCAACGTGATCACAATGATGGGCCTGGCGGTCGGCATCGACTACTCTTTATTCATCGTCTCCCGCTACCGGGAGGAGCGCGCCAAGGGACTGGCGAAGGAAGATGCGATCGCGGTCACCGGCGCGACGGCTTCGCGCGCCGTCTTCTTTAGCGGTATGACAGTCGTCCTCGCCCTCTTCGGCATGCTCCTTGTCCCAAGTACGATCTTCCGTAGCCTCGGCGCAGGCGCCATCATCGTCGTCCTGGTTTCGGTCATGATCTCGTTGACATTGCTGCCGGCCATGCTCGGCCTTCTCGGGGACAGGGTGAACGCCGTGCGCGTCCCGTTTATTGGTAAGGGGGCCATCGCGGCGGACCATGAGAAGCACGGCGGGTTCTGGGACCGCGTCACGCGTTTCGTTATGCGCTACCCCGTGGTCGCGCTCGTCGCAGCCGCGGCCCTGCTAATCGCGCTTGCCGTGCCCTACATCGATATCAAGACAGGTAGCGCCGGCGTCAGCACTCTGCCAGACGGTCTTCGCTCCAAAGAGGGATTCCAGATATTGCAGAGCGAGTTCTCATACGGACTCGTGACTCCAGCGGAAATCGCCATCCAGGGTGACGTAAACGGCGCGGCGGTTCAGGGTGCGCTGCGCCGCCTCGATGCGGTCCTTGGACAGCATCCCGAGTTCAGTCACGGCGCCTTTACGGCAAACAGCAGCGGCGACGTTGCACTCTACTCAGTGCCGGTGAACGGTGATCCGACAGCGAACGGGACGTTGGATTCTGTGCGTGCGCTGCGGTCGAAGTATATTCCTGAAGCCTTTAGCGCCGTGGACGCGAAAGTGATGGTCGGTGGCCAGAGCTCAGGATCGCTTGACTACATCAACACGACTGAAGATTACACACCGATTGTGATTGGCTTCGTGCTCGGGCTCAGCTTCATCTTGCTGACTATTGTCTTCCGTTCGATCGTTGTGCCGATCAAGGCGATCATCATGAACCTGCTCTCAGTGGGTGCCGCCTACGGGCTGTTGGTGCTGGTCTTTCAGAAGGGCGTCGGCAATGAACTGCTCGGCTTCCAGCAGGTGGACATCATCGAGGCGTGGGTGCCGCTCTGGACCTTCTCGATCCTCTTCGGTCTCTCAATGGACTACCACGTCTTCCTCCTCAGCCGTATCCGCGAGCGCTTCGACCGCACGAAGGACAACCGCGAGTCGGTTGCCTTCGGCGTGCGCTCGACTGCGGGCATAATCACCGGAGCTGCGCTGATCATGGCCGCAGTATTCGGGGGTATTGCCCAGGGCGATCTCGTGATGTTCCAGCAGATGGGTTTCGGCCTTGCCGTCGCCGTGCTTCTGGACGCCACTGTCGTACGCTCAGTCCTCGTCCCGGCAGCCATGGAACTGCTGGGCGACCGGAACTGGTACCTGCCGCCGTTCCTGCGGTGGCTTCCGGACCTTCGCGAGCGAGAAGGGAAGGAAGCAGCAGTTGAGGAACCTCGCTGGGCGGCACGGCATAGAGAAGGCGCCGAAGCCTCGTAGCGAGAAAATACTCTCCCTTGGGCTAGCGTGGGCGGCTCCGACGAGCCGTCCACGCCCTTTCTTTAGTACCGATCGCGCAGCTCGGCGGGACGCTTTCACTCATTATTCACTGCGCGTTGGTTTTACTGATTATCAACGTCTGTAAAGTATTAGTTAACAGCCCTGCGAGCAGCCGGACTTGCAGGAAACGGCGAGTCCTAGGGAGGTTTACATGCATCGGACGCGGGGGGACTTTCCCCAAGCACAGACAACGACATTAGCGTGGCCGGTAAGGCCACTGGTCGCCGGCATCGTCGCGGCAATTCTGGCCGCTTTGGCGCTGCTGGTGTGCTTGGGAATCGGCTGGCCCATTCCCGCTTCGGCGGTCCACGACGATGGCGAATTCGAGCTTGACGGCAACATCCCGGATGGAGCAGCGGCCGGGCCGGATTGGGGATCTGTCTTTGATTCCGCCGGCAACGTCGCCGATCTCCATGGAGGCCTCGCCGCCGGATTCCTGATGGATGATATCTCGCCGGCCGGCGCGGTTGACCACACCGTGTTCACGTCCGGCGGGACGAAGAACAACCAGCAGCCTTCTGCCTGGAACTGGGGCACACAGAGCGTCCCAGCCAAGGACGACCTGTCGAACGTCTACGCCTTTGGCACAGTGGATTCGAACGGCCACTTGATCATTTACGCCGGCCTGGAAAGACTGGCGCCTAACGGCGATAGCCACATCGACATCGAATTCAACCGGCAGATCATTTCGCTCGATGAAGAGCCACCCTGCGCCAACGAGCCATGCGGCTTCCTCGGATCTAAGACCGCAGGAGACGTCCTCGTTGCCATGGATTTCACCAAAGGCGGCGACTTCGGAACACTTCGGGTCTTTCAGTGGGACGGCAGCCAGTATGTAATAGTCGCCGGCGGCTCAATGACCGGCGCCGGTTGTAACGCGGCCGACACTATCTGTGGTTTGAACAATGCCGGGCCCAGTGATGACGGCGGGCCTTGGCCCAACTACGACAACCACGGCAATGTCATAGCGACCCTCGAGAAGAATGCCTTCACGGAGTTCGGAATCGACCTTACTGGGTTGCTTGGTGCCACCCCTTGTATCGGCTCCTTCCAGGCCCACACAAGGACATCCCAGGGTAATCCCGAGGACCTGAGCACAGCGGAACTTAAGGACTTCGCCGCACCGGAGCCGCTACCGCTCTGCGGCATTCACTGGCAGAAAGTGGACGGCCAGGACAACCTCCTGTCCGGCGCTACTTTCGAGGTCTGCCGCACTCACGACGGCAACGGTGTTGATATCACCGACGAATGCCAGTCTGTAACCGACAACCAGCCGCCGGACGGCGACCCGACCGGCGGCAAGTTCGACCTAACAATCACCGTGCCGGGCACGTACCGTATTTGCGAAACGGCGGCACCCTCCGGCTATATCGCAGACCCCGGTTGTAGGACAGTCGTCGTTACCGGCGCAGGCGCCTTCTTCGCCGAAGGTCCGTTCGTCAACAACACGCCGACATCTCCACCATCCACGACGCCTTCGGACACTCCAACGCCGACGGCGACTGAAACAGAGACTCCGACGCCGACACCAACGGAGACCGAGACTCCGACGCCGACACCAACGGAGACCGAGACTCCGACGCCGACACCAACGGAGACCGAGACTCCGACGCCGACACCAACGGAGACCGAGGCCCCGACGCCAACACCAACTGACACCGAGACCCTGACGCC
This sequence comes from Chloroflexota bacterium, assembly GCA_005882715.1. Classification (GTDB taxonomy): domain Bacteria; phylum Chloroflexota; class Dehalococcoidia; order SM23-28-2; family RBG-16-64-32; genus CF-163. Next base: position 23,035 of record VBEI01000006.1, read on the forward strand.
GACGGACACTCCAACGCCGACACCGACGGAGACCGAGACTCTGACGCCTACAGATACGCCGACGCCGACGCCCACGGACACTCCAACCCCGACGCCCACGGAGACCGAGACTCCAACGCCGACGCCCACGGAGACGCCGACGCCGACAGCCACCGCGACGCCCACGCCAACAGCAACGGCAACTCGAACAGCGACTCCGACTGCGACGCCAACGGCAACTCGATCGGCTTCGCGTACTCCGACTTCGTTGGCCGTAGGCCGGACCGCAGCGCCGCCGACACCGGCGGTATTAGCGGTTGCCGCCTTCCCTCAGACTGGCGATGGCTCAGTGGGCGACCGCGATCTCAACCTGCGCTGGGCGATTCTCGCGATCGCAGGCGCGTTCGTTGTCGGCTTCGGTATCACAACCCTCGCCCGTGTTCGAGCCCGGGGGCAGGCTAAAGTCGAGGTCCGTAGCGACGACTAATCGCCAGACAGGGTCTGGCCCGAACTGGCGGCGGAAGGACAGTTCCTTCCGCCGTTCGCATTTTGGAGCTATTCCTCCACGAAGTAGTCGGGATCCAGGTCCCGCCCGGCGACCCCGGCGTCTATGCAAGCGCGGGCGACGGCGTGTGCAACCGCCGTGTGCACCGGCTTCTCCAGCGGGTTCGGCAGCAATTGCCCCTCCGGGGTGGCAGCAACTATCGCCTCGCTGGCCGCCTCAAAGGCGGCCTGCGGGGCTGATTTGGCGCCGGCATCCAGCAACCCGCGGCAGGCGCCGGGATAACACAGCAGGTTGTTGATCGCGGCGCCTCCCTCGGCAATGCGCGCACCCGCCTCCATTGCTGCCGTCGCATCAATCTCTGGTCGCGGGTTGGAAAGCGCAAAGATAAATTGCCCCGGCCGCACCATCGATGGCTCGATAAGGGCGGGCTGGCCGGTTGTCGCAATGACTACATCACACTTTCCGCAGATCTCTTCGATATCGGACGCAGTTCCCCCGCTTGCCACCAGTAGTTCGATGGCTTCCGGCAAGCGATCGGCGCCGAGAACGGAGTTGCCCGTGTAGTGCATTAGCGAGCGCGCTATCGCGAGACCGGCAGCCCCCAGTCCGATCTGGCCGATGAGTAGCTGTTGGGGCGTCGTCTCGGCCAGGCGGGAGGCGTTGATCAGCGCCGCCAGTACCACGGCCGCCGTGCCGTGCTGGTCATCATGGAACGCGGCAACGCCGACGGCTTCCTGCACACGTCTCTCAACTTCGAAGCATTTCGGAGAGGCGATATCCTCGAGCTGGATGACGCCGAATGACGGGGAGATGGCCGCCGCCGCCTGGACGATGTCGTCGGCGTCCTGGCTGCGTAGCGCTATCGGGAAGGCGTTCACCCCGACGAGGTGCGCTAGGAGCGCCGCCTTGCCCTCCAGGATAGGCATTGCGGCCAGCGGACCGAGGTTCCCGAGCCCCAGGACGGCCGAACCGTCGCTAATAATCGCGACGGTATTAGCGATAATCGTGTAGTGGTCCGCGAGTGAAGGGTCCTCGTAGATACGCCGGCAGACCTCTCCTACGCCGGGCGTGTATACCCGGCCGAGATCAGCGAACGTGTCGATTGGCATTTGTGGGACAACCCGGATCTTGCCGCCGAGGTGGGCCGAAAGGACCTCGTCGCGCAGCTCAAGGACGGTCGTCTCCGGCATCTCATCAAGTTCGGAGACGATAGCGTCGAGCTCGGCCAGCGACTCAACGAGGAGGTCAACATCGCGCACCATCGAGGTCCGGCTCTGATGGACGGTCCGGATGTCGCCGACGCTGGCACCATGCCGCGCCACTACCCCCAGAACCCCGGCGAGGACGCCGACCTGCTGTACATTCTTTACCCGCAGGGTGCGGAAGAACTGCGGTTTCTGCGGATCGCGCGGCATTCTCCCTCCGTCGCCCGGTATCTGTCAGTCAATTCTAAGCGATGCGGGCTCTCTGGCTCGGATGCCCGATGCTCCGAGAACGTGACGCTATCGGTCAAAGGGGATAATCTCGACATTGCTGATCGGTCGGAATTGCTTTCAGTCGACGGCCGAAACCAAGGAGGTCTCATGAAGCTGGCCCGCGTCGCTGCCCTGGCCCCGCTCGCCGTTTTAGTCACGGTGATGTTCGCTGCGTGCGGAGGTGACGGAGACAAGGACAAGTCAGCAACCGCGACGCAATCTGGTTCGCCAAGCGACGGTGCAGATGACGAGGTCAAGCTGACGCTAGTAGCCGAAAACACCAAGTTCGACAAGACTTCGCTCGAGGCCCCGGCCGGGAAGGACGTGACACTCACCATGGAAAACAAGGATTCGATCGAGCATACTTTCGCTTTATATGAGACAAAAGCAGCCACCAATAGGCTAGCGGGGGGCCAGACCTTCTCGGGGCCCGCTTTTCTGACGTACCAGTTCACCGCGCCCGAAACACCCGGCACCTATCACTTCCAATGCGATATCCATCCGAACGCCATGAACGGCGAATTTATCGTTAAGTAACGACTCGTCGGACTCGGGCAGTTACTCGCGTGGACGGGCGCCTTTAGTCAGCCCGGACGCCCCCCCGGTAGTGATCGCAAAACAGCAAGCCAGGCCGAAGTCCCACCCGGAAGCGGGCCATCGGTCAGCCCTGACATCTCCTGGGCAGACAGCTCGAGTCCCTCGCGGGATAGGGAGTCGGTTCCGAGAATTCTTCGCGAACGAACTTGTCCGTCTGCGGGCGGGCGAAGGGTGCTAAGAGGGTAGCGCTTGCGTTATCGCCGCGTCGGCGGCAGGTAGCGGCTCGCTGCCCGCCGCGATAACCTGCGCCAAGTCCGGCCCGGTCGGCAAGGAGGGTAACCGTCCGATCCGGTTGCGCGGCTCAGTGCGCACGTTGCACTGCAAGCAGCAATAGTAGTCGCCCGAAAAGTCCGCGCGGAAGACGAGATCGCCAAGACACTGTGGACAGACCTTGAGTAACGAAGCTAGGTCCAGCTTCTTGCGAGCCCGCTGCGGGAAGTCACGCACGCAACTCCTCCTTTATTTACGCGGACCCTCCGCCGCATGCGGATTCCGCCTCCTCCAGTGGTCTACGAGGTTAGCTGACGGGTTAGGGCTGAAAGGAGCTGCCCACTCCGAGCCTACGGAGTACACCCCGGGGCGGCCTGGTTCCCCCGTTCCGCCAAAAGCGGATTAGACCTTAGCGTGCTTCATTGAACCATTCATCCGGAAAGCTGTCAATAGAAATGATGTTACGGAATGATAAAGAAGTCTTATCCACATTTTGACACCGTGTCTGTCGCAACTATATCCTTGGCCCTGCTCCGCCCCAACCACCTACTGATTTTAAGCTGGAGGATGCATGAAACTCGCGATCTTCTTCGGCGGATCCGCCAGTGTTGAAGGTCAGATCCAAGCCATCATTGACGCCGAAAACGACGGCTTTGATGGCATCTGGTTCGGCCAGATCTTCGGAAGCGATGTACTCACCATCATCGCCCTGGCCGGCCAGAAAACAAGCCGTATCGAACTCGGAACCTCTGTCGTCCCGACGTACCCAAGGCACCCACATGCCCTCGCCCAGCAGGCGCTCACCGTGCAGGCCGCGACGAACGGCCGCTTCAACCTCGGCATCGGTCTATCGCACTCGCCCGTCGTCGAGGGTATGTGGGGCCTCAAGTACGACCGGCCGGCAGTCCATATGCGGGAGTACCTCTCGGTACTGCTTCCGCTTATTCGCGAGGGGCGAGCGAGCTTCAGCGGCGAATTCTTTCGCGTGAACGCCACCGTCCAGGTGCCCGTGCCCAAGCCACCGCCGGTCTTAATAGCGGCGCTCGCCCCGGTGATGCTGCGCCTCGCGGGCGAAATGGCGGACGGCACGATTACGTGGATGGCCGGGCCAAAGACGCTCGAGACGCATATAGTGCCGCGGATAACGAAAGCGGCGAAGCAAGCCGGCCGGCCCGACCCACGCGTTGTTGTCGGCTTGCCGGTAGCGGTCACCGACGACCCCGCTGGCGCTAGGGAGCGCGCTGCTCGCTCGTTCCAGATCTACGGCACGTTGCCGAACTATCAGCGGATGCTGAACATCGAGGGCGCCGCCGGCCCTGCCGATGTCGCCATCGTCGGCAACGAAGCCGAAGTCGAAAGGCAGCTGCGGCAGCTCGCCTCCGCCGGCGCGAACGACTTCCTCGCCGGGATGTTCCCCGTAGGCGACGACGCGCAGGCGTCGCTCGACCGGACGCGCACGCTACTGAAGGGGCTGGTGGGCAAGGTCTGAAGCCGCGTGTTTGAGACCCCTCACCGGGCTGTCTCAACGCACCGCTGCCCGAACGCCGTGAGATCTACAGTTCCCCCGTCCGACCTCGCCGACCTGCCTAAGGCCGAGCTGCACGTTCACCTTGAGGGCGCAATCCGACCGGCAACGATGGAGGAGTTCCTCACACGTTCAGCGCTACCGGTCTCCCGCGCGTTTTCCGACCTGAACAGCTTCGTCGATCTTTATGGTCGCGTCTGGGCCACGATCACGCGGCCGGGCGACTACGCGCGCATCGTGCGTGAGTACTGCGAGGACGCCGTTCGCGTAGGAATTCGTTATGCGGAGGTACATATCACTACGGCTGCCCGTCCGTTCCCTTGCTTGCTAGAGGCCGTCGAAACGGCATCGAAACAACGCGATATCGTCCTTCGGTTCATCGTCGACATACCACGCACCTTCCCAATCGAAGTCGGGTTTGCCTTTCTGGAGGGATCGAAAGGTGTCCCGGATGTTGTTGGAATCGGACTCGGTGGGTCGGAGCAGGGCTACCCGCCCGAGCCGTTCGAGCCGTTGTTCGCTGAGGCTCGTTATCGAGGGCTGCACTCGATGCCTCACGCCGGTGAGGATGCCGGACCGGAGTCCATTCGCGGAGCGATCAATGCCCTCAAGGCAGAGCGGATCATGCACGGCGTGCGGGCAGTCGATGATCCCACCTTGCTCTCCGAGCTGGCGGCGCAGGGGGTCCCCTTGGCGGTATGCCCGACCTCGAACGTACTACTCGGCGTAGCGCCCTCGCTAGAGGAGCACCCGCTCCGTCGCCTTTGGGAAGCCGGCATCATCGTGTCCATAAACACTGACGACCCCGGCTTCTTCGACTGCAATCTCACCGGGCGAGTACACGATAGCGGGTCGCCTCCTCGACCTCGACCGCGACGGCTACGGGCGACTTGCCTTGAATTCCGTCGAGAGTTCTTTCGCACCTGAGAGTCTCAAGCAGGAGCTCCGAAGCGAGATCACTGACTGGGTAAGGAGGGCCTCATGAAGGTCTTTGTCGCCGGCGCCACCGGCGTCCTCGGCCGGCCGACCGTTCGGGCGCTGGTCGAGGCCGGCCACGCAGTCCGTGGTACTGCGCGTGGGCCGGAGAAAGCAGATCTCCTGCGCTCGCTTGGCGCCGAGCCTGTCGAGGTTGATCTCTTCGACCCGGACGCCCTGCGCGCGGGCATCGCAGGCAGTGAGGGAGTGCTCCA
>VBEI01000086.1 GCA_005882715.1 Chloroflexota bacterium
TAACCAGCCGGCGCACCCGTGACGGGTGCTGGACGGCTAACCTGAAGGCGACACCGCCACCCAGCGAATAGCCGAGCACGTCGACCTGACCGAAGCCGAGCTTCTCGAGCAGCACCGCCATGTCATCACCCATATCCGGCAGGTCGATCTTCCGATCTCGCAGGGGCGTGCGTCCGTGGCCGTGGAGATCCACGCCGATGACCTGGCGGCTCTCCGCCAGGATGGGCAACCCTGGCTCGAACATCTCGATTGAACCCAACCCACCATGGAGCATTAGCAGAGGCTCGCATGAGCCGTGGATCTCGTAGTAGTACTGGATGCCGTTGGCCTCGACGCGGCCGCTTTTAGGTGACGATTGGCTGGTTGTCATCGTGTCGTTGCGGATGTCACTTGTTGGCTCGGGCAATTTTGGCCTCCTTCTTATGGTTTAGGTGCTGATACCGAGGAACGGGCTACAGGCGCCAGCGCGTCGCGCCGTACGGCTCGGCCGTGGCCTGGCCAAAGACGGTATGGGGCGTGAACTCGTAGACGTACCAGGGCGGGGGCCCTGCGCTCGGCGCGCTGAACTCGTGGTGGAAGGCGCCATCGCGCACGGTCGGCGCCCAGCCGCCCGAAGCGAACACCTCAGCGAGACGACGGAGCTTAGCTTCATCGTTCACTTTCGTCGCCTTACCTTCGAGGACAAGGTCGAGGCCCTTCGCGGCCAGCGTGATCGCGCAGTTCGGATTTTGCGCGAGGTTCCTGGACTTGCGCGTGCCGTCGCCTGAACTGAAGTAGAAGCGATTGTCGTGCCAGACGGCCCCGATTGGTACGACATGCGGCCTGCCGTCCGGGCGCGTGGTGGCCAGCCAATGGGTATGCGGCTCCGGCACGCCGTCCATCTCCGGCGGCGCCTGCTGCCTCCATTCCTCCCGCAGACGCTCGACTGCGCGTTCCCAAGCGATGGGAGGCAACCCGTAGGCGGCTATGTTCTTCTCGGAAACAGGCTTGAGCTCCGTTGTGGTGTCCTTGCCCGTCACCGTCACTCGCTCCCCTCTGCTCGGCGGAACGTAACAGTCCCGGCCGTACTCTCGGCGCCCTTTTCCGCCAAACCCAAGTTCCCCATGAACACGACCCGCTCCGGCTCGACGATCTCCAGGGACATGTCCTCCACCCAATAATCCCGTCCCTCGGGTGAGCGCACGTGGAGACGAGAAGCGCCACCGCGGCGGAAGTCCACTTCCCAGGAAAGGAGCGCGTAGCCATTCGGCCCGCGCCATCCGGCCGTCTCGCCAGGGGCTTGATGGACCTCGGCGGAAGCGCGCGGCTCATCGTACACGCATGTCATCGAATTCCCCCTATCCATTCGTCGTCGCTAAACCAGGCTTTCCGCCAGCTTGTCGAACGATTCGTTCCAGCCGACACCCGCACCTTGCTTGTCGCTGGCCGGCAGGCCCTCATGTCGCAAGGTCATCTTTGTCTTGCCATCGATATCCTCGAACTCAACCGTGACGAGCATCTCCAGTGGAAAGTCTTCGGTCATTCCGTAGTGCGTCGCGGGGACGACCTTGCCCGTTTCGTCGGCGAAGCAGTCGGTGCAGACGATGCGCTCGTACGGGACGATTTCCCGGTAGACTCCCGTGCTCCAGATCGGCTCGCCGTTGTTGAATTCGGGTGATTGCATCGCGAACAGGTATTTGCCGCCCACCCGGAAGTCGATTTCGGCAGCAGGGGCGGTAAACGTGCGCGGTCCCCACCAGCGCTTCGCCTGCTCAGGGTCCGACCACGCCTTCCATACCAGCTCGCGTGGTGCGTCGAATATTCGCTCAATGACGAGCGTTCCCTCCTTGGCGTTCGTAGGGGCGTCAGTCCTCTCGGCCATTCTCGTACTCCTCTCTCTTTTGCTCCGAATTAGATGCTGGCCAGGTATTCCGCGAGCTTGTCGAACGATTCGCTCCAGCCTTCGCGGTGCCCGTCGCGGTCCTCGGCCGACTCGAAGACGCCCTGACTGAACGTCATCTCTGTCTTGCCGTCACGTTCGTCGAAGGTGATCGTGATCTCCATCTCCCGCCCGGGCGTGCCGTCCTCTTCGTCCCAGGCGAACGTGAACACGAGCCTCTCCGGCTCATCCACTTCGCGGACCGTACCGCCGTTTGAGTACTCGGCGCCATCGGGACCGCGCATGCGAGAGTGCCAGGCGCCACCCGGCCGTGGGTCGAGCTCGAAGTCGAGGGCCGTGAACTGCTTGGGCCCAAGCCACTTCAGGACATGATCACGCTCCGTCCAGGCCTTCCACAGAAGATCGCGCGGCGCATTGAAGATGCGCTTGATGACAAGCTCCCGCTCGTCCGTTTTGGTTGGGGCGTCAGCTCTTTCGGCCATGTTATCCTCCTTTGATCTTAGGCTGCTGGCAGGGAGTCGGCCAGCTTGTCGAACGCCCCATTCCAGCCCGCCTCAGCACCCTCGAGCATGTCGCCAATGCCCTCTTGCCGCAGAACGAGCCTCGTCCTGCCGTCGATCTCCTCAAACGTGACAGTAACGACCGTCTCCAGCGGGAGGTCTCCGCTCATTCCATAATGGGCCCCGGGGACGACATTTCCTTTCTCGTCCGCGAGGCTCTGCGTGCAAACGATGCGCTCGTACAGAACTATCTCTCGGTAAACGCCCGTGTTCCAGAAGTCCTGGCCTTGCGGCGTCCGCATGCACCAGAGGTACTTCCCGCCGACCCGCAGATCGATTTCGCATGCCGGTGACGTGAAGCCTTTCGGCCCCCACCAGCGCATGACCTGCTCGGGGTCCGTCCAGCCTTGCCAGACCAGTTCGCGAGGGGCGTCGAAGACGCGCTCGACAATGAGCACACGCTCTTCAGCGGTCATGGGAGCATCAGTTCTCTCGGCCATTTTTGTCCTCCTTCTTGGTGATCTTGCGGCTGTATTTCTTCTCCTTCTGTTGCAGCTCTTGTAGGTAGCTGTCCAGACGGTCGAAGCTCTCTTCCCAGTGGCGGCGATAGCGCTCGATCCACTCGTCGGCGTCCTTGAGCGGCCCTGCCTGGAGCCGGCAAGGGCGCCACTGCGCTTCTCGGCCGCGCGCGATGAGTCCGGCGCGCTCAAGCACCTTAAGGTGCTTGGAGACGGCCGGGAGTGTCATCTCGAACGGCTCGGCGAGCTCGGTGACCGAGGCCTCACCCGAGGCGAGGCGAGCGAGGATCGCGCGGCGGGTGGGGTCGGCGAGTGCCGCGAAAGTGTTGCTGATTGGGTCGGATGCGGTTGCGGTAACCATTGGGCTTATTTAACCAATTGGTAAAATACACCCCATCCAGCCGGCTGTCAAGCGGCTTAAGACAGAAGGGCGCAAATCGCAACGTTGCTGTAATCTTGGGCCATGACCGCTACGCCGGTGACTCACGCGGAACCCGAGTTAACCGCCCCGGTCATGCTCTGCGGGCCTGATGGGCTTCTCAACCGGCAAGCGATTGGCTGGTCGCGTCATCCGCTGCATACGTGTAACCTTCCGGATTCGCTCCAGCGCAAGAAGAAGTGGAACTACTGGGCCGTCACGAGCAATGACCTCCTCTTTTCGGCAACGATCGCAGACATCGAGCGACTGCAGCTGGCGGGCGCATATATCTTCGACCGGCAAACACAGCGACACATCGAGAAAACCGTACTCCAGTCACCGAACACCATCACGATCCCCGAGACCATAGCGGGCGATATGGTGATCGAGCACCCAGATATGCGGGTCGCGCTCACCGACGACGGCTCGGGAACGCGGATCCGCGTCGCGGCCGCGGACTTCGGAGGCATGCGGCTTCAGGCAGACATCGCCGTCGAGCGGCCGGAAGGCCACGAGACGCTGAATGTGGTCATCCCCTGGACCGATGCGCAGTTCCAGTACACTTCCAAGCAGAACACCCTCCCGGCGTCCGGCTACGTGCAGCTCGATGATGAGCGGCTTGATTTCGCCGCGCCCGCGTTTGGTTGTCTCGATTACGGCCGAGGGGTGTGGCCCGAGTACACCGTCTGGAACTGGGGCTCAGCGTCGGGCGCGCAAGATGGACACACGGTCGGGCTGAATCTGGGAGGGCAGTGGACCGACGGCACGGGCATGACCGAGAACGGACTGTGCGTCGACGGCCGCCTCACGAAGATCAGCGAGGACCTCGCCTTCGAGTACGACCGCGCGGCCATGATGGAGCCCTGGCATGTAAGCACTGCCGCGACCGATCGCGTCGACCTGCTGTTCGAGCCGGAGTTCGAGCGGGTTTCGGAGAGCGGCCGTCGCGATGGCTTCTTTTCGAGCGCGCACCAGATTTTCGGCTGTTACTCCGGCCGGATTACTCCGGACGGCGACAGGCCAATCGACGTCCGCGAACTCTTCGGGTGGATCGAAGAGCACGAAGCGCGCTGGTGACCATGCGCCTACCCTTCAATCCGCCGCTCGCCCCAATGCTGTCCGGGGCCGCAGACGAACTGCCCGCCAGCGAGGGCTGGCAGTTCGAGCCCAAGTGGGACGGCTTCCGCACGCTGGTCTTCCGGGACGGCGACGAAGTCATGCTCCAGAGCCGGGACAGCAGGCCAATGAACCGCTATTTCCCTGAGCTCGTCGAGCCGCTCCTCGCCGCCCTGCCGGAGCGCTGCGTCGTCGACGGCGAGGTTGTGATCGTCGGTCCGAACGGGCTCGACTTCGAGGCGTTGCTGCTGCGCATCCACCCGGCCGAGTCGCGAGTGAAGCTTCTGGCCGAGCAGTCCCCGGCCTCGTACGTCGCCTGGGACCTGCTCGCACTCGGCGACGAGGACCTGCGCGAGGCGCCGTTGGCGGCTCGACGGGAACGTCTCGAGCGGGCCCTCGATGGAGCCGTGCCTCCGGTGCACCTTTCGCCGGCCACGCAGGATCGCGCGCTCGCTGAAGACTGGTTCCGCCGCTTCGAGGGCGCCGGGCTCGACGGCGTCATGGCCAAGCAGCTCGACGCGCCGTACCGTCCGGGCGAGCGGACCATGATCAAGGTCAAGCATGCGCGCACCGCCGACTGCGTGGTCGCCGGCTTCCGCTGGCACAAAAACGGCAAGAATACGATGGTCGGCTCGCTTCTTCTCGGCCTATACGACGACGCGGGGACGCTCCACCACGTCGGCGTATCGGCGGCGTTCAAGGAATCCGTTCGCAGGCAGCTCGTCACCGAGCTGGCGCCGCTGCGCGAGAACGCACTCGAAGGCCATCCGTGGCGCGATTGGGCGGCGGCGCAGCAAGAGGCCAACGAGAAGATGCAGCGCCTCCCGGGCGCGACCAGCCGCTGGAACCGCGGCAAGGACCTGAGCTGGGAGCCGCTGCGGCCGGAGCGCGTCGTCGAGGTTGCCTACGACCACATGCAGGGAGACCGCTTCCGCCACGGCGCGC
>VBEI01000087.1 GCA_005882715.1 Chloroflexota bacterium
TCGGCCTTAGTGCGAGCGAGGCGCCGCGCGACGATCTCCGGATCTCCCCGCGAGGGCGCTCGTTCGTCTACCTCAACGGGGCGGACTTTGAACGTTAGCTTCAGTCGGGCGAACAGCTCCCGGCGGCGTGGCGAGGCGGAAGCGAGAACCAGCTCAGACAAACAGCGGCGGGTCCACTTATTTTGCTAAGATGACCGCCTCAGGGTTGCCACGCACTCTATGTGGTAGGTCTGCGGGAACATATCAACGGGCGTCACTTCCCGCAGCTCGAAACCTCCGTCAACGAGAATCCTCAAGTCGCGCGCGAGCGTTGAGGGGTCGCAGGAGACGTAAGCGATGCGGTTTGGCGCCATCTGGATAACGGCCTCGAGCGCCTTCGCATCGCAACCCTGGCGTGGCGGATCGAGGATAAGGACATCGGCCGGTTCCGAGATCTGGGGCAGCAGCTCTTCTACTTTCCCCTTGTAATACTGGATGTTGGGCATCCCGGCGATGTTCACCATGGCGTCGTCGACCGCAGCCGCGGACTCTTCGATTGCAACGACTCGGTGCACGAGCGGCGCGAGGATTACCGCGAAGGTGCCTACGCCTGCATACGCATCGACGAGCGTTTCATTCTCGCCAAGATCAAGGCAGTCGCGGACCAGCCCCACGAGGCGCTCAGTCTGGGCGGTGTTCGTTTGGAAGAAGGACGCGCCGGAGATTCGAAAGCGGCGACCCAGAATCTCCTCGTGGTAGAAGCGCTGACCGGACTCAATCGAAGGTTCGATTGCTTTTAGGTCCGGGTGCACCAGCACCTCATCGGTGTTAACGCCGACGCGAAACGTCAGTTGGTGCATGCCTCCGCATTTACCCTGAAGGCCGGGGAGAGCATCATTTACGTGGTCGTCAGCTATGAGGCAATGGTCGACGCGCAGAAACCGGTGGCTTCCTCTCTGCACGAAGCCCACCTCGCCCCGACGTTTTGCCGTGAACCGCAGATGGTTGCGATACCCCCAGGGATTTTCCGCCGCAACAGCGGGCGAGACGGGCGGGTTGATGAACCTCCCTATCCGCCTCAGCTGCTCCCGCACGATGTGCTCCTTAAAAGTGAGCTGACGGGGATAAGTGATGTGTTGCCATTGGCAACCGCCACAGGCGCCGAAGTATGGACACGGTGCGTCAACGCGATCCGGCGACGACTTGAGAACTTCCACAACGCGCCCCATCGCCACGCCTGCACGACTGCGCAGCAGCTCGACGGATACGGTCTCGCCGGGTATTCCGTATTCGGCAAAAACAATGCGCGGACCATCGTGGGCAAGCGCGCCTCCCTCGAAGGCGATATCGTCAAGCTGGACAGTGACACGTTCGGGCGGGTCGAGCCGGTTTTCAGCCTTCTTTCGGGACATGATGACTCGACTATCAGTCTATCTGCCTGAAGGCCAACGATGCCAATGCCGGGTGGGCGGCGTTATATATAATTGATAGCGTCGACAATCGGCCGGGAATGCTATAATGCTAAGAAACTTACTCGATAGAGCAGAAGGGAGAGGCAGGGTATGGAAGACTGGCTAGTCGCTGCCGGGCTGATTGCCGGCACCTGGCTGCTTCTCCTCTGGCTCAGCATTATCGTCTGGGCCTACCGAGACATACGAGACAGGACTCGGGATGTTGGGCTTCAGGTGTTGGCTGTCTTTGTGGTAATGCTGTTCTTTCCTGGATTCAACATCCCAGGACTTGCGCTTTATATGATGATGAGGCCACGAGAGACGCTTGAGGAAGCCTACTCGCGCTCGCTCGAGGAAGAGGCACTGCTTAGGGAGATAGGTGACGAAGGCCTATGCCCCTCCTGCCGGCGCTTCGTCGAGCGGGCTTGGCGCATATGTCCATTCTGCCAGACACAGCTGAAAGACATCTGCGGCGAATGCGAGCAGTTGCTAAGCTTTAACTGGGTGGTCTGTCCTTACTGCACCGCAGAGCGGAAGGGCGCCGCGCGGCGGATGGATCCCATGCCGCCGCCGGCCGTGGCCACGGCTTCGAGGCAGAAGGCGGCCCGCGCGGCGGCCGCGGGGGAAGATTCCTCTAAGGAAGAGGAAGCCCCGGCCAGGCCCCGGTCTCGTGACGTTGTTCCCGGATCGTAAATCTGATCTGCTAGTCAAAGAGAGCTGCTAAATTTAGGTCCGATAGCAGCGTGCTAATCCGCTCAATCTTGGCGTCACCAGCGAAGGGCGACGAGCCGAAGATCGCCTCGATTCGCTGCACCGCCGTGATCGTGTCGAGGCCGGTACGCAGGAGCGGAATCTGGTCCTCTTCCGCGCGCTCCAGAACATACGAAAGGATAGGCAGCCCGCCGGTGACAATGAGACAGCCGGCGCCTGCGTTCAAAGCCGCGAGCTGAAGGTCTGGTTTGTCGCTTCTGACAATAACTGCCGAGGCGTCGTAGCGCGCGAAATATCCTTGCCCCGGATCCGCGCTGATGGTCGCAATGACCGGGCGATCGAGCGGCCGCATTCCGCCGCCATCCAGGTGTTCCGTCTGCGCCGATAGAGCTTGCACGACGTCGCGTATGACGGGAGCGGCGAGCAATCGGTCTTCGGGCAATGCGCGAAGGACGTTGATCCCGGCTGCCTTTGCATCGGCGAGCAACGAGTCAGCTCGTCTTGCCGGCGTCTTGTTGATGACTGCGCCCGCGAGGCGATCGCCGGCCTCCCGGCAGTAATCGGCGAGGGCGCCCATCGGAGTAGATGCGTCGGTAATAACCACCGCCCGGCCATCAGGAAAATCTGCGAGCGATCGCGCCCTATCGCCGGCGGGTGCTTCGATGAGCGTAATTTCCGCCATCGTCGAATCTTGCGTGACGCCCTTCAGCCCGCTGAACAACACCTCATCGTTCTCGGCATGGTCATCGCCCGGGATCCTCTGTAGGGATACGCGCTTGCCCTCGGAGGCAATCCTGCGCGCGAGGCCGCAGGCCACCGCCGTCTTGCCGGCAAGAGGCTCCGGCGCGAGGAGGGTAAGGGCGGACATTGACTCGTGAATTGTAGCACGCGCCGTTGGGCAAACTGCGGAGAGGCAGCCGGCTGCGGAGGAGCATGCAGACGGCGTGGCCGCCTAAGCCTGATTATTGCCTCAAGGCCTGATCAAGCGGCGTGTATTCGAGTCCCTGCGCCTGGGCGACGGCTTCTGATACAAGCTTGCCCTCGATAGTGCTCGCACCGGAGGCAAGGGCGGCATCCTCACGGAGTGCCGCAAGGCCGCGGTCCGCCAGCTTCAGCACGTATGGCAGCGTCGCTGAGGTCAGCGCTTCGGTGGAAGTCCGCGGGACTGCGCCCGGCATGTTCGCAACGCAATAGTGGAGCACCCCTTCTTCGACGTATATCGGGTCGCTGTGGGTCGTCGGACGGGACGTTTCGCAGATTCCCCCTTGGTCGATGCAGACATCCACGATCACTGCCCCGGGACCCATCGAGCGAACCATCTCGCGCGTGACAAGCTTGGGAGCGATGCCGCCGGGGACCAGGACCGCGCCAATCAGGATGTCCGCACCGCGCAGCTCTTCCTCGAGTACCGCCGGGCTGGTGACGCGGGTGGCGATGCGCTCACGAAACTGCGCTTCGAGACCGGCCAGGCGCTGAAGGTCTGTCGAGCTTACGGTCACGCGCGCCCCGAGGGCGAGGAGCACACGAGTAGCGGCTGTTCCGACGTTGCCGCTCCCGACCACTAGCGCCCGCGCTGGGGAGGAGCCGGCGATGCCGCCCAGTAGTTTGCCGCGGCCGGGGCCTGGTTTCTTGAGGAACTGCGCCGCGATTTCCGCCGCCATGCGGCCAGCCACCTGGCTCATTGGCACCAGGAGTGGAAGAGAACCGTCCGGCCGCCGAACCGTCTCATAGGCGATGGAGTTCGTCCTGGACTCAAGGAGCGCGCGCGTAAGCTCGGGCAGAGGCGCAAGGTGAAGATAAGTGAAGAGGATCAGTCCCGGCCGCAGCAGTGAGAACTCCGGCTCCAGCGGTTCCTTGACTTTGACGAGCAGGTCAACGGCAGCAGCGACTGCGCCCGCCGACGGGCAGACAGTTGCCCCCGCGTCCTCGTACTGGCTGTCGCCGAAGCCGGACCCTTCGCCCGCGCCCTGCTCGACGAACACGTTGTGGCTCGCGTGCGCCAGCGCCCGGACGCCTGAGGGCGTCAGGCCCACTCGGTACTCCTCGATCTTCGTTTCCTTTATCGTCCCGACCTTCATCCCGCCTCCGATCCGCGCGAACCAGCCGGCCTGCTAAAATTCTAGCAGGGAGCCTCTCTCCCGCAGCCCCAAGTTCTTTCGTCTCGCCTGCTAGAATGGGCTGACGTGCCGGGGTAGCTCAGAGGTAGAGCACGCGGCTGAAAACCGCGGTGTCGGCAGTTCGATTCTGCCCCCCGGCACCAAGAATTCACCCACGACACCCACACTTTCACAGGAGCAAGCCCTCCCCTAAACGCTTGCCGTTGACACTCGCGAATTTCGGTTTCGGGTGTAACAAATGCCTCCCAAACGCGACTGTACTTTGCAGAACCGATGATCGGAGGGTGAACTTATGCTTAAGAAGTTCGGCTTTCTTCCGCTTGCGGTAGCCGGAATGGCTCTGCTTATTGGCGGACTGACCGCGCTGGCAGGCGCCGGAGATTCGGGTCCCGGCACACCTGCCGAGAATGACGAATGCGGAACGGCGACGCCTAGCGCGACGCCCGAGCTGACGCCAACGGCGACGCCCGCAGGCGGAGAAGAGGAAGACGAGGACAACGACCAAGACCAGGATGATGAAGACTGCGCGAGTCCGACGCCAACTCCCACTTCCAGTCCAGTCGGCACCCCGACGGCAACTGCGTCGCCTACGCCTACCGCCACGCCAACGAGCGTGCCTACTCCTACCCCCACTGCAGCGTCCATACCGTCTGCCTGTGCGAATGAGGACGCCGATGAGGACGAAGGTGACGACGACAAGGACGGGGATCAAGACGACGAGGACTGCGAAAACGCCGATCAGGACGATCAGGGCGAGAACCATGATGATGGGCAGGGCCAAAGCAATAGCGAACACGAAGGTGACACTGAGGGTGACAGCGAGCGCGGTCATGACGACTAAATAGAGGTGTAACGGCTAATCGACTGATCGTGTTGAACTATCGCGGAGGGGTTAGTCGGGTGCCGCCCGACTTGTGCGCTCACCGGTCCAGCCGCTGGTTGGGCGCGCAACCTCCCCGCGCTTGTCTATGTCAGTCCCCGCCAGCGGTCCCGCGCCTGCGAACCACGACACTCGCGTTTCGACTCGCGGGCACCCGACCGAGGCTTCATTTCCGTATCAAGTCCAGCTTCCGCAGCGAGCCGTATTTTTCCCGCAGCGCAAACCCTCATCGGACTTGGGTTAGACTCGGTAAGGATTCAGGAGCCCGGTCCGAATCATGTTTTGGAAGTTGCTTGCGCTCGTTGCCGTTATCGCGTTCGGCGCGGCGGTGTACTGGGCTGTCTCGCCCGTTTTTCGCAGTGGTAAAGCAAGTGACGGTGACAAACAGCAGCCGTCCGCCACTCCGGCAGGGACACCCGGACCCAACGACCCCGTTCTCGTCGGCGCCGGCGATATTTCGTCATGCGCTCAGGACAACGATACTCTGACAGCTGATCTTCTGGACCAAGTAGTCGCAAGCGCGACTGGCGAAGTGGTCGTATTCACGGCAGGGGACAACGCGTACGAAAACGGGTCGATTGAAGAGTACCAACAGTGCTATGACCCGACCTGGGGACGTCAGAAGGCAAGAACCCGCCCCGTCCTGGGAAACCACGAGTATGCCAGCGGAAACGCGAACGGGTACTTCCAGTACTATGGCGCCATCGCCGGCGATCCGGCGCAGGGCTACNNCTCGGTGGCTGGCGCATCATCAAGATTAACACAAACGATCACTGCCAGGAGCTTCCGTGTGTGGATGGATCACCGCAGGCCGCCTGGCTTCGTTCGGACCTGAACACTCATCCCGCCTTCTGCACGCTGGCGATCTGGCACGACCCGCTTTTTAGCTCAGGCCGCGTGCACGGCAGTTCTCAATTTGTGAAGCCGCTGTGGAGCCTGTTGTACGCGGCGGGCGCGGATATGGTTGTGAACGGCCATGAACACAACTACGAGCGCTTCGCGCCTCAGACGCCGGACGGAGCGATGGACAACGAGACTGGCATCCGCGAGTTCGTCGTCGGAACGGGGGGCGAAAGCCACTATCGCGAATCAGACTCGCGCTTGCCCAATAGTGAAGCGGCCAACGACGACACCTTTGGAGTATTGAAGCTGACGCTCCACCCGGCCGGGTATGACTGGGAGTTCATGCCCGAGGGGCGGCACGGAAAGTTCAGCGACTCCGGCAGCGGCACATGCCACGGCCCGCCGCCCATTCCATAGGAATGGACGGCGTCCGGGCGGGTTGAGGGCGCTTTCCGCTAGGCTAGCGGGCGAGCGTTTTGCGAATTTTCGCCCTTAGTCGCAGCGCTCCGCCGCCTGATGAAAACCGGAAGCGGCGTGCTATACTTTGCGCGAAATTCTTCGGGGTGGGCCTTGTTCAGGTTCTATGACGATCCTTTCCGATATTTCACTCAAATGGCCGCAGGTATAGGGATAACGGTTGGCATTGTCGGAGCGGATGCAGCGATCGAGACACGCGACTTGTTCCGTTGCTTCGGGACCGCCGTATTTCTCGGGATTACGACGCCGCTGTACGTCTGGAATTTCCTTCTCGTGAAGAAGTCGAGCGGTTAGACGAGCCATGCCGGGTCCGCTGGAAGGCGTCAGGGTCGTCGAGCTGGGCCTTTGGGTGGCCGGGCCGTCCGCCGCGGCAATGCTCGGTGACTGGGGGGCTAGCGTCATCAAGCTCGAGCCCCCAGGCGGAGACCCGTTTCGCGGCCTTTTCGCCTCGCTCATGGGCTCTCCCGCTTCGCTCAACCCGCCGTTCGAACTCGACAACCGCGGTAAGCGAAGCGTTGCTCTCGACCTCGAGAAGGAAGAGGCGCGTGAGATTGCGTTGCGGCTAATCGGCGACGCCGACGTTTTTGTCACTAATATGAGGCCGCGCGTCCTCCAGGACTTCGGCCTCGACTACCCCACCCTTCACGCGCGCTTCCCGCGTCTCGTTTATGGGCAGGTGACCGGCTACGGGCCGGATACAGAGTCGCGCGACACGGCGGCGTACGATATCGGCGCTTTCTGGTCGCAGGCCGGCGTGGGCATGTCCTTGACCGCGCCGGGCGCGGACATCCCGCAGCAGCGTGGTGGCATGGGCGATCACATGACCGGCCAGATGACGGCGGGCGCGATCTGCGCGGCGTTGTATTCCCGCGAGAGGACCGGAAAGGGTCAGCGCGTATCTGTGCCGCTCGTGCGCGTCGGCGTGTATATGGTCGGCTGGGATGCGATGCTGGCGCTGCGTTTGGGCGTTCCCGTACTCCCGTACGACCGCTACCATGCAGTCAATCCGATTATCGACTGCTACAAGTCCGGCGATGGCCGCTGGTTCTGGCTACTGCTCCTCCAGGCGGACCGCCACTGGGGCGATCTCTGCCGTGCAATCGGCCGCCAGGACATGATGGAGGACGAGCGCTTCAAGAATATCGAAGTAAGGCGAATCAACGCACCGGCGCTGGTCCAGGAGCTGGACAATGTGTTCGCAACGAGGTCAATGGCCGAGTGGGCCGAGAAGTTCGCCGCGAACGATGTCTGGTGGGCGCCCGTAAACTCCGTGAATGAGGTCGTGCAGGACCCAGTGGTCCACGCCGCGGGAGCTTTTGTAGACGTGCCCGGCCCTGATGGAGGCGCGCAAAAGGCGGTGGCCACGCCGGCCGACTTCTCGGGCACTCCCTGGCAGCCGCGGGGCGTGCCGCCGGAGCTCGGCCAGCACACCGAGGAAGTGCTGCTGGAGCTCGGCTACGACTGGGACGGGATTATCGCCCTAAAGGAGCGAGGCGCGATTCCCTAGTAGCCGGACGTCACTTCTGCCCGAAGCGGGCAAGCTCGCGATCCAAATCCAGTGGCATCACGACGCCGCGGCGTTCATACTCACCCCACTGGTCGCGCGGGACCAGCCACATCACCTCGAATTCGATGCCGTCGGGGTCTTTGCCGTAGAGCGATTTCGTCGCTCCGTGGTCGCTCATTCCGGTGAGGGCATCGAGTTCCGCGAGCATCGAAGCGGCTGCCGCCAGGTCTTCGATGGAAGGCACCTCCCAGGCGAGGTGGTAGAGGCCGACAGCGCCCCGCGTGGGCTTCGGAGCGGCGGCGCCGACGCCAAATAGCGCCAGATCGTGGTGGTTGCTTGAGCCGGCCGCCCGGAAGAACGCCATCGGCCCCTCACGCCCAATCTCGTCGAAGCCAAACGCGCGCGTATAGAAGTCAGCCGAGCGCTCGATATCGCTGACATAGAGCACGGCGTGGTTCAGGCGCGTGACGGGGACAGCGGGCATGTCGTCTCTATTCTAGCGCGGCCGGCGGGGCAGGCACTGAAGGCCCCGCCCCTACCGACATCCGGGAGTCATTCGTAGCGTAGCGCCTCGGCGGTCGGAATGCTGGCGGCCTGACGGGCAGGGATGAAGGTCATCAGCAGCGAAGCCAAGTACGTGAAGACGCCGAAAAAGACGAGCTGGAGCCAGGGGACGGCGTAGCCGTTCTTGTTCGTCGGAAAGTCGGGCGCCGAAAGCAAGAAGTACGAAAGCCAGATCGCGAGCAACATGCCAGAGACGATAGCGAGCAAGGTTACGAACGACGACTCAAAGAGAAAGCTAAGGGCCACGGTGCTGCGCTTATAGCCGATCGCGCGCAACATGCCGATCTGCTGACGGCGCTCCACTACCATTCGGAAGGCGATCACACCGACGGCAGCGATTCCGACGAGAAGTCCGAGGCTCATGAACCCTTGCATTAAGTAGAAGAAGTTGCGCGACAGAGCCTGGTCCTCGTCCACCTTGGCCTTGATTGAATCGGACTGGACACCGGCCGTCAGCAGGGTCGACTCGATGTCTTTAGCAACGTCTTTCGATTTGCTCGGGTCCTTCAGGCCGATGAAGTGGTTGGAAAGCGCTGGTTCGCCAAAGACCTCCCTAAAGCTTGAATCCGGAATGTAGAGTCCAGCAAATGTTGTACTGGCGCCCAGGCTTGTAACACCGATAACTTGCACCTGCTTGCTCTTTCTTGACAGCGGAGCGTGGATTTGGAGGGTAATCGGATCGAACGTCTTGTCATTCTCGTTGATCCCGGAAACCTTGAAATCGTAGGACGAGTCGTTGAAGCCGCCCCGGCGGACCGCGAACGAGTCGATGACAGCGACATCCTTGCCGGCAAGAAGCTCCTGCCAGACTGCGTGGTCGGTCTCGTAACCGCGGGCACGGTGATCGAGCGGGATCGAGCTGTTCTCGAGAAAGCCCTTATCGGCGCCGACCACAGGGTAATCTTCGAATTTGCCGTTGAGATCCTGGCGGACCTCGGTTGACGACGCACCCCCACCCAAACTTACGCGGCCCTCGGTGCGGAACTGCTCGGGGGTCGAGGAGCCGCCGCTGCGCAGAGCGCCGTCAAGGTCGGCGATATGGTTGTTGGCGTTCTCCTCGACTCGTACGTCCCAGCCGCCGCGCGATTCGTCGGAAAGGAACAGGCGGTCGAAGTTGAAGTTCATCGTGGACATCATCGTCAGCGAGAAGACGACCAGCGAGATCATCGCCAGGGTCATTCCGGTGCGGAAGCGGTTCTCGAGAGGGTAAGCGACAGCCGTCTTGACTGCTGGGAGAATCGTCCCGAAAGCGCCGCCGATGCGCGTGACCAAGGCGAGGATGATGTCCGAGTTGTAGATCAAGACGTACGTGGCGGCCGTGACCATCGCGACGCCGCTCAAGAAGAACATCTCGATGTCACCGCTTAGCGTGCCGAAAAGGAATTCGAGGCGTCCGCCCGCGGTCAGTCCCCAGAGAGCGATAAGAAAGATGCCTACGGCGGTGTAGACGGGTCGGTCGGGAAGCTTAAACACCGTGAGCAGCCGCGCGAAACCCGCCCCCATAAGCGAGAATCCGAGAGCGAAGGGAAATGCCTTATCGGACGAAAGGCCCAACAGGAAGAACATTGTCCCGAACAGCAAGCCAAAGCCGGACAGTATCCAGGCGGAAGGCAGACCGAGGCCTCCCCGCAGAATTATCCAGAGCCCGATAGGTGTAAGCGGCGGGATTAGTAGGAAGGGGAGCACCGCATGCAGCAGCCAGCCCCACGTTGCCCCAAAGCCACGGTTAAAGAACAGCCATGAGCCAAGGTACCCGTACCCAAAGATCGAAAGCAGAACCCAGGGCCAAGACCGAGGGATCCCACCGCGCTTCAGTATGATCAGGAGCAAACCCAAGAAGGGTACTAATGAAACCGCGAGTCCTAAACCAACCACGCCCCAGTTGGTTTTAGGGCGCTGTTGTGATCGCTTGTCCTCGGCCGTCCCGCGAATGGCCGCCACGATATTCAAATTCGAGATACGGAACGAGGCGAAGGTGACGGTGACAAATGTCAGGATGACGCCGAGGCTGTATGCGATGAGAAGAGACCTCGGCGTGAAGTGTGGCTCGATCGTGACGCCGAAGTCGCTTGAGGCAAAGATCGAGCTCATTATGTAAGCCATTCCGAAAGAGACAAGGATGCCGAGGCCCGCGCCGACCATCGCCGAGAGGATGTTGTAGGCAGTCCCTTCCGAGAGGAACATCTGAACCAGATGCCCCCGTTTCATCCCGACGGCGCGCGCCATGCCCATCTCCGACTTCCGCTCGGCGGCAAGCATCACGAAGATCATGATGATCAGGAGCACGCCGGCGCCGATCGAGAAGAGGCCGAGGATCATGAAGAACGTGGCCATGAAGTTCCCTATCTGCTCTGCCGTGCGGATTCCGTCATCTTTGGAGTCACCGAGGCCAAGGCGCAGGTTATTGTTCTGAATCACGCCGCGAAGGTCGTTCTCGACAGAGTCCGTGAGCGCAACACTGTCACGAACACCGCCGCGGTTGGAGATCGCGATGAAGCTGACGCGCTCGTGCCCAAACAGCTTCTGCAGGGTGTCGAGGCGGGTGACGATGCCCTCCTTGTGTTGGTCGTTCGCCACCCCAGTCAAAACGCGGTCCTTGACGATATCGAGGATCTTGAATTCGTGCTGCTCGTTGTTCACCCAGAACTGCACGGTGTCGCCGGGCCTGGTCCCCAGCTTATCGGCCGCTTTTTCGTTCATGTAGGCCTCGTTTGGGCCGAGCGAAGCGATGTCCAGAACGTGGCCGTCCTTGGCCGAGATTACATCGGGGAAGCCGTCGAGAGCGCTGGTATCGAGCCCCGTTAGCTCGACGTATGGCTCGCTGAGACGGCTCGTAGGATTGAGCACTGGCGCCGGTTCGAAGAGAACGCCCATCGAGCCGTCGATATTCGGGTCGTTCGCGGTCTTGATCGCTTGTTGAAAGTCGCGGTACTGGTCGGCTTCGACGTCGAGCCCGCTATCGCCGAGGGAAGAGGCGTCTTTCTGGAGATTGCCGGGCTGGATCGTCTCATCAACATGGCCCAGCGTCTCGTACGCCAGCTTGCTAATGCTGTAGTCCACGGTGTCGCCGGTCGATAGCGCCGCAGAAATTATCAGCGTGCTCAGCATAAGGCCGATCACAATCAGCAACGTCTGCGCCATTCGGCGCGGCATGTTTCGTAGTCCCATCAGGAACAGGATCCGATTGCGCAAAACGACGTAGGCTACGGTCGACAGGCAGACAGCGAGAACCGCCAAGAGTACGATCATGATAGTGGTCATAGATAGCCCGAAGAATTCGTCCATGACTGCCTCTCCTAGACCGCTTCGGTCTCGGGCTGCGCCACCGGCGCCCAAATGCCGGCCTTGGCGTCCACGATCTGCTGATCGCTGGTGATTTGGCCGTCCTGCATGCGAATGATGCGCCGCGTTCGCTGGGCGATGCCCTGGTCGTGTGTGACGAGCACGAATGTTTGCTTGTGCGCCTCGTTCAGCTCCAGTAGGAGCTGCATGATCTCAGCGGCGTTCGTGCTGTCGAGGTCCCCCGTCGGTTCGTCGCCCCACACGATGGTCGGCTCGTTGACGAGCGCCCGAGCTATTGTGACGCGCTGGCGCTGGCCGCCCGAGAGTTCGGCGGGCTTGTGTGTTGCCCACGGGACGAGATGCACGATATCGAGCGCATCCATCGCCCTATGCCGGGCCTCTTTCGCGGAAACACCGGAGACGACCAAAGGAAGCTCCACGTTCTCCACCGCCGAGAGGACTGGAAGCAGGTTGTAGAACTGGAAAACGAAGCCCATCCTGCGGGCCCGATGCTCGGTTTTCTTGTCGTCGGACATAGTGCTCAGGTCAACACCCTCGACTGAGATGCGGCCGCTGTCGATCACGTCGAGTCCAGACAGACAATTGAGAAGCGTGGTCTTGCCGCAGCCGGACGGCCCCATGATGGCGACCATTTCGCCGCGGTTAATCGTGAGGTCGACCCCGCGCAGAGCCTCGACCTGCAGCCGTCCGGTGTCGTAAGTTTTGACGACATCGCGGGCTTCGATGATTACGTCAGAGCCGGCGGGACGCACGTTGTCCACGATAGCAGTAGCAGTTGGGCGGACGATAGTCATAGTGGCTCCCTCCGAATAACGGCCTCAAGAGCTAGAGTAGTTGTCGCGCTCCGCGGCAGATGTGACCGAAGTCACAGAAGGAATACGGCTATACTCACGCTGGCGATTCGCACCTTCGGTCTTCGGATAACGCATCATAGCCCTCCTTCCGCCACGCGTCCCGGAGCATTGACATGTGACTTATTTGTATATATCATCTAATTAAAATGATGTCAACCTCCCAATGAGCCCAAGAACATACAAAATCGAGAACCGACGCGCCGCTGCC
>VBEI01000112.1 GCA_005882715.1 Chloroflexota bacterium
AATGCCTGTGACCGCAGAAAGCCTCGCCAGGATAGATCAGCAGGACCGCATAGAAGGGCGCGCTGAAGGCGATGCAATCCCGCGGACCAAAAACGTACTGAAGACGAAACAGGACACGCATTTCTACGTGCTGTCTGACCGCCTCGTGTTCGACAACCCCGTATACGTTCCAATTCTAAGCATCGGCGATCTCGTAATTGGCGCCGGCCTTCTGGTCACTCTCGGTGACCTGTTCCTGCCGCGCGTCCAGCGCTCGCGTCGAGCGTCGGCGAAGCCCTCGCGCGCAAACCTGTAGAGCGCCGTACGCGTATTACCTTTCGGGCGCGATACGCGTTCTATATCGCGGGAAACGTTTTGGCACGGCCATACGTCTCAATTGTGGCGTCCCGGCGGGGAAACACGGCAGAATTCGGCCCGAACCTCAACCGGCACGTTGAATCGAAGAATCTGAAGGCATATATTTGAGAGTGCTATAGGCGGTGGCGAAATGAGTTTCCTTAAGAGTCGCGGTTATCTCTTATCTCTGGTTGCGCTTGGCGCCGTCCTCGCCTTCGCCGCTTGCGGCGGTGGTAACGAGAAGACAAGCGGGACTGCTTCGCCCGGTGGCGGAGCCGGCGAACGTATCCAGGGCGGCACGCTTACCGTCCAGAGCCTCGGGTTCCAGTCGTTGGACCCGCATTTCTCCAACTTCGCGCAGGACATCGGCTACGAGCGAATGCTCTGGCGCGGCCTCTACACGCTTGACAAGGAAAACGTGCCCCAGCCAGCGATGGCCGACGGCCAACCGCAAGTCTCGGCAGACGGCCTCACCTATACGATCAAGATGAAGAAAGACCTCAAATGGTCTGACGGCCAGCCGCTTACCGCAAAGGACTTCGTCGCGGGCTTCAAGCGCACATGCAACCCCGCCAACGCCGGCAACTACGAGAGTCTCATCGATAAGAGTGTCGTTGGGTGCGGCGACTTCTTCGGGGCCCTCGGCACCAAAGACGCTCCCAAGACTCCTACGCCTGATGAGCTAAAAGCGCTGCAAGATAAAGTTGCCGTGAAGGCGATAGATGACACGACCGTAGAGATCAAGCTAATGCAGAAGCAGGTCACCTTCCCGCTAATCATATCGCTCTGGCTGGCCTTCCCGGTGCCGACTCACCTGGATCGCTTCGCGAGCGAGACAGCCGATACGCAAGCTGACTGGGGGACGGACCCGAAGAGGCTAGTCTACAACGGGCCCTACATGCTGACCGAATACGTCCAGCAGGATCACATAACGCTGGTGCCCAACCCGAACTGGGCGGCGCCGGCTGGCGTCTCTCCTACCCTGGACAAGCTCGTGATCAAGTTTATCGAGAAGAACGATGTGGCTGACAACGCCTACGAGGCGGGAGAGCTCGACCAGGCCTTCGCGGACCTGTCCAATCTCGCGGCCATCAAATCAAAATTCGGCGCTGAGTACTTCAAGAACGTCAACGCGGAAACGCGCGGGCTGGAGATGGAGCTGACACACAAGCCCCTGGATAATCTGGACGTCCGGCTGGCCCTCTCCCAGGCGATCGACCGCAAGACGCTTAACGACGTGGCGTCCAACGGTGGGTTCGCGCCGACGACCAGCTGGATACCGGAGACTGCCGGCGGCGCGGCCCCCGACGCCTTCGAGACTGATATCGGCTTCGACAAAGCGTCAGCACAGAAGCATCTGGCAGACGCTGGCTTCCCGAACGGGCAGGGTTTCCCTCTCCTCAAGATGCTCGTCCGTGATACGCCGGAGGCTCGCGCCCAGGCCGAGTTCCTGAAGAAGGGCTTCAAGGAGATCCTCAACATCGATACCGAGCTCGATCCTGTCGATTCAGCAACCCGCTCCCAGCGCCTGAACGACCATCAGTACGAACTGGCGCCCAGGAGCGGCTGGTCCCAGGACTACCCGGACCCTGAGAACTGGATCATCAGCCTGTTTGACACCGGCGGCAGCAACAACGTCTATACGTGCAGCGACAAGGACATCGACGCGCTAATTATGAAGGCGCACTTCAACACGAATGATCAGGAGAGGCGTCAGCAATACAAGGACATTAACAAGCTGGTCGTCACGCGACTCTGCGGTATTGCGCCTTACTACCATGGCGCATTCCACTGGTTGATAAAGCCTTATGTTGTCGGTATGCAGGACAACGCCACGGTCCAGGACTCCGAAATACCGGGCGACTGGAATGCGGAAGCCTGGGGCCGCAGCAAATAGACGGAGTCCGTAGCTCAACCATAAGCAATACGGGAGCCATCAAAGCTACCGTATTGCTGTTTGCCCAGGTAAGCTAATAATGGAAGTGCCATGACCGGGTATGTTATTCGGCGCATCCTCTGGATGATCCCCGTACTCTGGGCTGTGGCGACCATTACCTTCTTCCTTATGCACGCGGTTCCCGGCGGCCCATTTTCCCAGGAAAAGCAAGTCCCACCGACGGCCCTTGCGAACCTGAACGCCAAGTACGACCTCGACAAGCCGATTTTAGAGCAATACGGTCTCTTCTTCTGGCACCTGGGCCAGGGTGATCTCGGCACCTCGTTCTCAAACCAGAGGCCCGTCCTGGACATTATCAAAGAAGGCTGGCCAATTACTGCCGAATTAGGCGTGACTGCGTTCGTGTTTGCGCTGGCTATCGGCATGACGATGGGCGTCATCTCCGCGTTGAACCATAACAAGCTGCCGGACTACCTAGGCGTCTTCTTCGCCACCGCCGGTACAGCCATGCCCAGCTTCGTGATCGGCACCTTTCTTGTCATCATCTTCTCCGTGAAACTCGGCTGGTTCGACGTGCTGGGCTGGGAGTTCGGCAACTACCGCAAGATGGTGCTGCCCGTGATTACCCTGGGCACGCTCCCGGCGGCCTACATAGCGCGTGTGACGCGCGCGAGCCTCCTGGAGGTATTGAACCAGGACTACATCCGCACGGCCCGCTCCAAGGGGCTGGCTGAGTACGTGGTCGTCCTGCGTCACACAATAAAGAACGCCATGATTCCCATCCTGACCGTCGTCGGCCCCATCTTTGCCTTCCTCGTCACAGGCTCTTTCATCACGGAGAGCATCTTCGTGATAAACGGCATCGGCAAACGCTTTGTGGACTCCGTGTTCGCGCGAGATTACGGGCTGATAATGGGCACGACCCTCTTCTACGCTGCGATCGTAGCCTTCGCCAATCTCGCAGTAGACCTGCTTTACGCCACAGTGGATCCCCGTATCAGGTACTCGTGAGGTGACGCGAAGTGGCGCAGGCTGAACTAGCTTCCGAACTTGGGCTGGAGCAGCTGGCTACCCGTCCGGAGCGCGGGCTCTGGTCTGATGCGTTTCGGCGCCTCAGGCGAAACCGTATGGCGATGGTGGCGCTTTTCGTTCTTGTGGCGGTCTTCGCGCTGGCGATTCTTGGCAACACCAGCGAAACCGTGCAGCGCTACAGCCCGGGGCTTGACCAGGACTACGATCATATCCAGGAGGGACCCAGCGGTCTGCACTACCTCGGCACAGACAATCTGGGGCGCGATACCTGGGCGCGCGTCTTGGAAGGCACGCTCATCTCGCTCCAGGTCGGACTTGGCGTTCAGGTCATAGTGCTGGCAATCGGACTCCTCGTCGGCGGGCTGGCCGCTCTGGGCGGGCGAACGCTCGATAATATTATGATGCGGATAACGGACCTGGCCTACGCTTTCCCCGACCTTCTCGCGATTATCCTTTTGCGCGCGGTGTTCGCCGACCGCGACCTGCCTCTCGTGGGTCACGACGCCTCTCAGCGCTTGCTCGTGATCTTCGCCATCTCCTTCGTGGCATGGGTGACGATCGCCCGGTTGATACGGGGCCAGATGCTCTCGCTGAAGGAGCGCGATTTCGTCATCGCCGCCAGGTCGATGGGCGCTACGTCGCTTCAGATCGTCTTCAAGCACATGCTTCCCAACACGCTGGGGCCCGTGATTGTGGCGATCGTCTTCGGCATCCCGCTGGCGATCTTCGCGGAGGCTGTCCTGGGGTTCATAGGCTTTGGGCTCCCTCCACCGACAGCCAGCCTCGGCCGCCTGATCTCCGACGGCTACGCCTACATCCGGACGAACCTATACCTGGTGATGTTCCCGGCGGGCACACTCGCCATCCTGATGCTCTGCTTTACGTTTCTGGGCGACGGCTTGCGCGACGCACTCGACCCGAGGGCTCGCTAGCCCGAGGCGGTCCCGGCGTCGAGGCCGGGCGCCGTCATTTTCGTAGCGTCGAGCAGGTGCTTGAGCTCATCCTCTGAGAGGCTTGTCTTCTCGCGCGCCACCTCACGGATCGTGCGGCCCGTCTTTGCCGCTTCCTTGGCGATTTCAGCCGCAGCATCGTAGCCGATGGCCGGCACAAGGCCAGTCGCGAGCATTAGACCGCGTTCGACCATTTCCGGGCCTCGCTGAGTGGCGCTGAGGCCCGCGACGCACCGCTCCGTGAAGTTCTGGCTCGCCGAAGCCAACAGTTCGATCGCCCCGAGCAGGTTGTGTGCAGCCACTGGCATCATCATGTTCAGCTCGAAGTAGCTGCCCTGCGCCGCCTGAGCGACAGCGGCATCACAACCTATGACCTGCGCGCTCACCTGTATCAACGATTCCGCGATGACCGGATTGACCTTGCCGGGCATAATCGAGCTTCCAGGCTGCACCTCCGGCAGGGCGAGCTCGCCGAGACCCGCGCGTGGGCCGGAGCCCAACCAGCGAATGTCATTCGCTATCTTTTGAAGGCTGACCGCAAGGGTGCGGAGGGAGCCGCTCGCTTCGAGGACAGTATCGAGAGAGCTCTGAGCCTGGAAGTGGTTATCAGTCTTCTGGATGGCGATGCCCAACTCTTGCGAAAGCAGTGCACAAACGCGCGTGGCGAACTCCGGATGGGTGTTGATGCCGGTGCCAACCGCCGTGCCCCCGAGCGCGACCTCGCCGAGTTCCTCCTGCGCGTGTCGCAGTCGCCTGATTCCGCGTTCGACTTGGCCGGCGTAGCCGAGGAATTCCTGGCCGAGGCGGATCGGGGTCGCGTCCTGGAGGTGCGTGCGGCCGGTCTTGATCACATCCCAGAATTGCTTCGCCTTTGATTCAAGAGCGGCCTGGAGCCGTTCCAGCGCCGGGATAAGCCGCTCCTCCAGCTGCATAAGAGCTGAGATATGGATTGCAGTGGGGATGACATCATTCGAGGACTGACCGAGATTAACGTGATCGTTCGCATGGACGGCCTTCGAGCCGCGCTCACCTCCAAGGATTTCGCTCGCCCGGTTCGCGATGACCTCGTTGGCGTTCATGTTCGTCGAAGTTCCGGAACCGGTCTGAAAGACATCGACAACGAAGTGCTTGTCGAGCTTGCCCTCCGCCACCTCTCTCGCGGCACTCTGGATGGCCTCGGCGACGCGTGGTTCGAGTAGCCCCAGATCGGCGTTGACCCGGGCGGCAGCGCGTTTGATTAAGCCGAGGGCTTGAATGAACGGACGGCCTAGACGCAATGTGCTGATGGGAAAGTTGAGCACAGCACGCTGAGTTGAGGCGCCGTAGTAAGCGTCGGCCGGGACCTCCATCTCACCCATTGAGTCGTTCTCCTTGCGCGTTGGCCCATCGCTCATTGCGGTCGCATCATATCTTGAGGAGGAAGGGAGAACAAAGGCGGCTACCGTGCGATAATTCGCCCTGTGGGGAGCGAAGACCTCGCCATTAACGGCGGGCCAAAGGTGCGACAAGGCCCATATCCTCCGTGGCCGGTGCTGGGAGAAGAAGACGCGGCGGCCGTCACGGAGACCCTGCGTTCGGGGAAGCTGACGCAACTAACCGGTGGCGACGTGGCGGCGATTGAGGAGGCGTTCGCGGCCTGGCACGGCTTCGACCAGTGCGTGGCGACAAGCTCAGGGACCACGGCGATACATACACTGCTCGCCGCACTCGGCGTCGGCCCGGGCGATGAGGTCATCGTTCCGGCGCATACGTTTATTGCTTCGGCAACGCCGGTGCTGCACCAGCGGGCGACGCCGGTGTTCGCAGACGTTAACCCGCGGACATTCTGCATTTCGCCGGAGAGTGTCGCCGAGCGAATAACGGGGCGAACGAAGGCGATCATCGCTGTGCATCTCAACGGCCATCCGGCAGACTTGGACGCGCTCCTTGCGTTAGCCGAACCACAAGGCATCGCTGTTGTGGAGGACGCCGCGCAGGCCCACGGTGCGCTGTACAACGGCCGGAAAGTCGGCACGATCGGCCGCGCGGGGTGCTTTAGCTTTTGGGAAGACAAAATCATGACAACCGGTGGTGAGGGTGGATGCGTGATCACACACGATCATGATTTAGCGGAGCGGATGCGACGCATCCGCCATCACGGTGAGGCGCTGGTCCAGCCCGCTCCGACAGGTGGCCAAGCGGACGAGCGGACGTACTACCACGCCGAGCTCGGTTATAACTATCGGATGTCTTCCCTGCACGCAGCGACGGGCCTCGTCCAGTTGGGGAAGCTCGAGGAGTATCTGGAGGCGCGTAGACGGAACGCCGCCTTTCTGACAGAGCATCTGACGGACAGCCCGGCTATTGAACCTCCGTACCTCGCGCCCAATTCGGTGCACAGCTTCTACAAGTATGTCTGCCGGCTCAGGCCCGAGGCGGGGATTGGCATCGATTGGTTTGTGCGGGCTGTCACGGCTGAGGGTATTCCCGTCTCTCGCCGCTACCCGACACCGCTGCCGCAACAACCTGTATTCCGCGGTTCAGGCTTTGGAAAGCAACCGTGCCCCGTGGCGGAAAGGCTCGCCGGCGAGCTCTTCACCCTTCTCGTGCACCCCACGGTGACCGAAGAGGATCTATGTGACGTGGTGGCTGCACTGTGGAAAGTGGCCGGCCGGTTGGAACGTAGCCCACACACCCGTAGCGGCGAGGACGCGGCGCGAGAAATCGAAGGAATTCTCGACAAGCTGTCACTGACCACCTTGATAAACAAAGAGGACGTGCAAAACCGGCTAGTAGAGTTTTGTCTGGCCGCCCTCGGCTGGCGACTGGATTCTACCAATACACATGTCTGGGTCCCATTGTCTGAGCAGATGGCCAGCCTCTGGGCTTTCCCGTCCCGCCAGACGAAGCGGGATTACGTACTGTCGGCCAGGGGCGCTCAGGTCGTCCATATCGAAGCTCAACATGAATGGCGACGATTCGCGGTGGACCTTGATACATTCCTTGAGCGGATCAACCGTGGCGACTGGGAGGATACTCGTCGCGAGGGACCGAACAAAGAGCTTGCGGTTCTGCTTTGGGGCGCTCAGGAGGCGAACTGCAAGCGCGCGGCTTTGATTGATGAGAAGCGTCTGCTCATCTTCGAACGCGACGGCGAGTGGGGTCTTGCGCGAGAGGTCGACCTCTTCGTCGATCCAATCGAGCGTGTATACGCGGCGTTCATGCTACTCGCGCCGCCATAGGGCGGCTTGCAACAGCCGCGTTCACATCGCAACATCGAACGCGTGGAGATAACCCCTTGACGCGGCCGGAAAGGTTAGGCCGTGTTCGATTTCCTTGGCAGCGCGCCGAACTTGATCCTTCCGCGGAGCTGGCCACGCCAGAACTCGGCGCCGTCGCCGCGCCGTCCGTCGAGGTGGCGCGGGCGACGCGCTTCAGCGAGACCTTCCGCGCGCTGCGTCATCGCAACTATCGGCTCTTTTACACTGGTCAAGCGGTCTCGCTGACCGGCACCTGGATGCAGACCGTCGCTCAGTCCTGGCTGGTTATTGAACTAACGGACTCGAAGGCGGCATTGGGAATCGTGACGACACTCCAGTTCTTGCCGATCACCCTCTTCGTGCTTCCCGCCGGCGTAATCGCCGATCGCGTGAACAAACGGGACCTCATCCTTGCCACGCGAGCGCTTGCGATGGTCCAGGCGTTGCTGTTGGCGGTGCTCGTTGCGACGGGCGAGGCGGAGCTATGGCACGTGTACATCCTGGCGTTGGTGCTTGGCGTGTCGAACGCGTTCGAGCAGCCGACGCGGCAGGCGATGGTGATCGAGATGGTGGGAAAGGACGATCTGATCAACGCCGTGGCACTCAATTCGGGGCTGTTCAACGGCGCGAGGCTTGTCGGCCCTTCGGTCGCGGGCGTGGTCATCGCCATCGCGGGGACGGAGGCGGCGTTCGCGATCAATACCGTTACGTTTATACCGAGCATCCTCGCTCTAACGATGATGGACTTGAGCGAGCTTAAAGTAACCGGAAGGAGGCCGGAAGCGCCGGCGAACCCGCTCGGGGAGCTACGCGAGGGGCTTTCGTTTGTCTTGCGGACGCCGGCAGCGTTAATGATTATGATCTTAGTCGCGTTCCTGGGTACGTTCGGTTACAACTTCATTACCGTGCTGCCTCTGGTTGCCCGTTACGTATTGCACGGCGACTCGGTGGACCTCGGGTTCCTGACGGCCGCGCTCGGACTTGGCGCGTTCCTGTCGGCGCTGGTAATCGCAAGCCAGCGCCGGGCGTCGCGTACGTCGTTATTTGTGGGTGGCGCGTTGTTTGCGCTCTTCCTCGGGGCGGTCGCTTTAAGTGAGTCGTTTTACCTGTCGATGCTGTTTCTTCTGTTGACCGGAATGGCGAACATCGTCTTCGCAGCAACCTCCAACACGTCGCTGCAGCTAGCGACGCCGGACCACCTCCGCGGTCGTGTAATGGCTCTCTATATGCTGCTCATTGCCGGCTCCACGCCACTGGGAGCGTCGCTGACTGGTTTCATGGCGGAACTCCTCGGCGTCCAGGTGACCATTGGATTGCTAGCTGTTGGCTGCATGATTGGCGTGGCGATTGGCTTCTTGTACTACGTCACGCATCGAGATGCGGTCGAAGCGACGGCTCAAGCAGCAGCAACCATCGCGCCGCCTTGACCACCAACGACGGTCGCGCTATTCTCTCGCGCACGTAAGGCGAGGCGATGGCTACCAAAAACGATCCCGTAATTGTCGGCGTAGGTCAGCTCACAAATCACCCGAAGAGCATCGACGAGACACTCGAGCCGCTCGACATGATGGAGCGGACCGCTCGGGAGGCCGAAGAGGATGCCGGCATCGGCGGATTGCTCGAGAAGGTCGACTCAGTACAGATCGTGAACTTCATGTCATGGTCCTACGCTGATGCGCCCCGAATGCTCGCGCAGCGTATTGGCGCGGAGCCGAATCACACCGTGTACTCCAGCATCGGCGGCGAGACGCCACAACGGCTGCTCAACGAGACGGCGCAGGCGATCGTGGGTGGGCGAATCGACATCGCACTGCTCGCGGGTGCCGAGGCGTTGGAGTCGCGCCGGTTGGCGCGCAAACTGGAGGCACAACTTCCCTGGTCGCAGCGCGGGACACCACAGCGTATGGACGGCGAAAACCGGCCAGGGTTCAACGAAGTTGAGGCGCGCCATGGAGCTACGATGCCGACCCGCGTGTATCCGCTGTTCGAAAACGCCATCCGCGCGCGTCTAGGTCTCTCAATCGAGGCACATCAGAACCGGCTGGGCGAGCTCTGCTCTCGTTTCGCTGCCGTCGCTGCTAATAACCCATATGCCTGGTTCCAGGTTGAGCACTCGCCGGAAGAAATCGTGTCTG
>VBEI01000113.1 GCA_005882715.1 Chloroflexota bacterium
GCATTCGATCTCCTGTCGCGGACAGATGCGGTTATCACCGGCGCGGATATCACGCGGCCGATGCTGCTCCAGACGAAGGCGCGGTCTGCCGGACGTTTCGATGGCCGCCTGAGACTCGTTGAATGCTCGGCCGAGACGCCGCCTTTCGCGAACGAGTCGTTCGACGCGATCACCTTCGCCTACCTGCTCCGCTACGTATCGGACGTTCGTGCGACCCTCGGCGGACTTGCGCGCCTCGTCAAGCCCGGTGGGACCATGGCCTCGCTCGATTTCGCCGTCCCTAACGGGATTTCGTACCCACTCTGGCGTATCTACACCGGGGCTGTCCTGCCCGTCGGCGGGCGTCTATTCTCGCGAGACTGGCGGGACGTCGGCGCCTTCCTCGGGCCGAGCATCCGTGACTTCTACCGCCGCTGGCCGGAGGCGCGGCTGCTCGGAGCATGGCGGGACGCCGGCTTCGCGGACGTGCGCCGGCGCCGCCTCTCTCTCGGTGGCGCAATCGTGATCTGGGGGACGAAAAGCGGATGAGAGTCGACAAACGAAGTAGAGACGTTCCAGAGGCACACGACGCGAGGGCCGGTGTCGAACTCCTGTCCGTACGCGAGCAGGCAGTAGGCTCACGAGGGCGGGCGGAACGTCTTCGCACGGTCGCGGACGATGCACGGCCGGCGTTTTACGCCCTCAAGCGCGGCGGCTGGCGTGACTACATCACGCTATTACACCCGCCTTACACGCTTTGGCACCTGAGTTATGTCGTGCTCGGCGCGGCGCTCGCTCCGACCGTGCGCTACGACCGGCTGGCGGCGACCCTACTCGCTTTCTTCCTCGCCGTCGGCGTCTCCGCGCACGCTCTCGACGAACTGAACGGAAGGCCGCTCCAGACCCGCATCCCGCGATCGGCACTTGTTGGTCTTGGAATCAGCGGCCTCGCCGGAGCGATAGTCATCGGTGTTATCGGCGTCGTCTTCGCGTCCCCCTGGTTGCTCGCGTTTGTCGCCTTCGGGGCATTCATCGCCCCGGCCTATAGTCTCGAGTGGTTCCGTGGCCGCTTCCACTCGGACTTCTGGTTTGCGTTCGCCTGGGGCGTCTTCCCGTTTCTGGCCGCGTACTACGCGAGCGCGGAACGCTTCGGGCTCTCGGCGCTCGTCGGCGCGACAGCCGTCTTCGCGCTGAGCTTAGCCCAACGCACGCTGAGCCGCCGCGTGCGCGCCCTTCGCCGCCGCGCCCGCAGCTTCGAGGGTCGCATCCTGTACGCCGATGGGGTCGTCGAGGACATCGACGGCACCTGGGCGCTCGCTGTGGACGAACGCGCGCTCATGCTAATAGGGGCGGCGATATCCGGCCTCAGCCTTGCCGCGCTCCTTGCCCGCGTGTAACCTGTTGGGCGAGGGGAACACGAAATGGAGAAGGAGCGCGAAGAGAGCGCTGAATTCTGGCGGAAGGCCCTGGTAGAGGGCGAGAAGCCTCTCCGTTTCATACGGAGCGCATTCCGGAGGATCCCCAGCAGCCCGCGCTGCAAGATCTGTCTCGCACCGTTCGCCAGCATCGGCGGGCGGGTGCTTGGTCTGGTGGGGTTCGCCCCATCCCGTAAGAACCCGCTTTTCTGCAACGGCTGATTCGAGAAAGCACCCCTCGGCGGCGCCGAGGCTGACATCGGGGTGCTCTTTGCCGACGTGCGCGGGTATACCGCGCGCACAGAAACCACCAGTCCGGAAGATATGGCGCGTCTGATGAATCGCTTCTATGCCGCCGCCATCCACGTCCTTTCGCACCACGATGCGGTTATCGACAAGCTCGTCGGCGACGAAGTGATGGCGCTGTTCATCCAGGGTTTCGCAGGAAAAACCTACATCGAGAAGATGGCTGCCTCTGCGGAGGACCTGCTTCGAGACATAGGATTCGGCAAGCACGATCCCTGGCTCCCCGTGGGTATCGGTCTCGATTTCGGGCGCGCGTTTGTCGGCAATGTAGGAACTGCCGGCGTGAAGGACTTCACGGCGCTAGGCGACGTAGTGAATACAGCCGCGCGCATCCAGGGGCATGCTCAGCCCGGTCAGATTGTGATGACGGAACGCGTCTACGAGGTCGTTGGTTCACGTTATCCCGATGCGCCTTTCGCTGAGCTAACTTTAAAGGGTAAGCGCGAGCCGGTACCGACGCGAATCGTCGATCTGTCTGCGGCGCCGGTGGCGCCATAGCCGCTACTGCGCCCAGCCGCCCGCCAGCGACTCCATCCGCCTGACGCCTTCTTCCAGGCGCTCGTCAGGTATCGTGAGCGAGAGCCGGACGTATCCTTCGCCGCTCGGTCCATAGCCGATGCCGGGGGTAACGACGACGCCCACTTCGTCGAGCAGCCGCGTCGCGAACTGTACGCTCGTCGTGTCCTCAGGCACCCGCACCCAGAGGTAGAGGCTGGCCAGCGGTGGCCGTATGCGGAGCCCTAGCTTCGTGAGTGCGCCAACCAACCGGTCGCGACGCCCCTGGTAGATGCGGTTGTGCTCGTCAATACAGTCCTGAGAGCCTTCGAACGCGGCTATCGCCATACGCTGGATGGCCTGCGGTATGCCCGAATCGAGGTTCGACTTCACCCGCATAAGTGCGTCGATCACAGTCGCGTTGCCCGCCGCCATGCCGATCCGCCAACCCGTCATGTTGTAGGTCTTCGAGAGTGAGTGAAACTCGATGCCGGCGTCACGCGCGCCATCTGCCTGAAGAAAGCTCGTCGGACGGTAGCCATCGAACGCGACTTCCGAATACGGCCCGTCGTGTAGGATCGCGATATCGTATTGTCGGGCGAAGGCCACCGCGCGCTCGAAAAAGTCCCGATCGGCGACCGCCCCCGTCGGGTTATTCGGGTAGTTCAACCACAGCACCTTCGCACGGCGGGCTATCTGCTCCGGGACAGCATCGAGGTCTGGCAGGAACTCGTTCTCCTCGGTCAGGGGCACGTAATAGGGCTCGCCGCCCGCCAGCGCCGTCCCTACAGCGTACACGGGGTAGCCGGGGTCGGGGACGAGGGCCACGTCGCCGCGCTCGATGAAGCAGAGCGCGATATGCCCGATTCCTTCCTTCGAACCGATTAGTGGCAATATTTCGTGCTGCGGATCGAGTTCCACCCCGAAACGGCGCTTATACCAGCCGGCCATCGCTTCGCGTAATTCGAGCAGCCCTTCGCTTTCCGGGTAGCGGTGGTTGGCTGGATCGCGAGCGGATTTCGTCAGCGCATCGATGATGTGGTCCGGTGTCGGCAGGTCGGGATCGCCGATGGCGAAAGAGATGACGTCCACGCCCTGCGCCCGCTTCTCCGCGATATTCCGGCTGATCTCGGCGAAAAGGTAAGCCGGCAGCTCCTCGACGCGCTGGGCAAGCCTCATTCTGGCGACAGCCAATCCTTAAG
Source organism: Chloroflexota bacterium (assembly GCA_005882715.1). Lineage (GTDB taxonomy): Bacteria > Chloroflexota > Dehalococcoidia > SM23-28-2 > RBG-16-64-32 > CF-163. The sequence goes on from VBEI01000113.1 coordinate 3,398, forward strand.
TTGCCGCCACGCGGTGAGCTTCGCCTCCAGCTTCAGCCTTGCATGGCGCGGGCTTGTCGACGGGAACCGCTGCGACTCCACGTTTCCATCCTCGAAGAGGTCGGGAACGAAGACGCGCGCCGCTCTCAACGCGGTCCCGCCGTTGAAAGCGATGTGCCGAACGTTCGGGTGGTCGCGCAGGAGGCTCAAGAGTGGATTAGCGGTCGCGTCCAGAATTGCGTCGTCCCCGCTCCCCTCCCGGCTGCACTCCGCAATGACATCCCAGACGGCCACGCTGTTCGAAATCAACGCCGTCGTTCGCTCACCGTAAGGAGCCTGTGGGTCGAACGAGAAGAGGATGCCCATGATCTGCCAGAAATGGTTCTGCGGATTCCCATAGTACTCGTGCTTCGCGAGTGATTGCTTGCTCGGAAACGACCCGAGCACAAGGACACTCGAGCGGTCGTCGATCAGCGGCGGTAGGCCGGTAAGGACCGGCCGCAAATCAGTCGCCGACAAACAGATGCTCCTCCGCGACAAAGGCCAGCGAGCGCGAGAAGTCGATGAAGCGCTTCTCGTCTTCATAAAGCTCGCGGGCCGCCTGCCGCCCTTCTGCCGTACCGGCCCCGGCCGAGAACGCCTCGGGGCTCTCCCACCATAGCTCCGCGACGCCGTCGAAAGTGTCGGGGTCGCTGCCGCGGCTCGCGCGCATCGCCTCGTTCAGCGGGCTGTCGAGCGTATGCACTTGTATATAGCGCCGGATGCCAAGTGCAGCGGCGCGTTCCCGTACCAGCGGTCCGTGGATCTCCCGCCAGTAGCGCTGGAATTCCTCTCGGGAAAGCTCCGGCAACCGGCGCAGGCAGTAGACAAGCTTGATCATGCGAGTCAGCCCTTCCCTCTCGTTTGCGAAAGCCGGTGATACCACTTTACGATATCCGCAATGCCAGCAGCGACCGAAGCCAACCTACTGCTCAGGGTACCGCTCATCGCCGCGCTGACCGACCCTGACCGCCAGGCGCTCGCGCGCAGCGCCACGCGCCGGCGCTATCAGCGTGGGGATCTTATTTTCCAGAAGGACGATCCCGGTCAGTCTCTCTTCATCGTCGCCAGCGGCTCGGTCCGTATCTATGTCCCCAGCTCGCAGGGCGCCGACCTCACGCTCGCCGTCTTCGGGCCCGGGAATTTCTTCGGTGACCTCTCGCTGCTCGACGGCCGCCCCCGCTCAGCAAGCGCGTCGGCCCTCACCGACACGAGCGTCGTGGCGCTCGAACGGAGCGATTTCGTGGCGCTCGTCCGCTCCAGCCCGGAGGCCGCGATGTCCGTCCTCGCGACCGTCGCCAGCCGCCTGCGCGAGACCGACGAAATGGCTTCGGACCTCGCCTTCCTCGATGTCGGCGGCCGGCTGGCAAAGAAGCTGCTCGACCTCGCGGCCACCAACGGCGTCCGGCGGCGAGACGGCGTCCTGCTCGATATGACGCTCACGCAGGAAGAGCTCGCAAACATGATCGGCGTCACCCGCGAGAGCGTGAACCGCAACCTCAGTCTTTTCCGCCGCATCGGCCTCATCGCCAAAGAAGGCCGCCGCTTCATCCTCCGCGACCCCGCCGGTCTCCGCCATCGCTGCGAGTAGAGGCCTCGTTCAGAATCGCGGAGCCCCCTTCAGTGTCATCCTGACGCAGGAAGGATCTGTCCTAGGATACCATCTCTAGGGCGCGATGACCTTTCGGGACTCTAGGATGTTTCCTTTGCAGCCGCCCTGATCGCCTCAACGTGCGGCGACGACAGGAACTTCTTGCGCAAATTCTCGTCCTCCAATAGGGAAGCGACGGCGTCGACAACGGCGAGCGCTTCGCCGTAGGCCGCCTTCGCGTCGTCGGGACGCTCTTGGCTCTTACGCAGGTTACCCAGCGCCACATATGTCTTCCAAATCTGCGGCGGGTTGCCTATTTCCTTCGCGATGCCGAGTGCCATCTCGATCTCCTCTTCGGCCTCAGGAAGTTTGCCCTGCACCGTCATGATCTGGCCGCGGAGACGTCTCCCCTTGACCACGTTCTTCGGCCGGTTCGTCGACTCGGCCAGCTGAACGCATTCATCCGCATACGACAGCGCTTTTTCGTAGTCGCCGCGCTCGAGCCAAAGTTCGCCATACGAATGGAAGAGGTGCTGAGAGTAGAGCCATAACGCGAAGCGTTCTCTCGGTGTCGAATGTCGCGCCACTCGCTCGACCGTCTCGTAGTACTTCTCGGCTTCGTCCAACCGCCCGAGCGCGCGGAGATTGTCGCCGAGGTTCAGCCGGGCGTTGCTCTCGATCTCGGGGTCGGGCGCGTTCACCTTGAGCGCCGCCTCCTCCGACTGCTTATTCCATTCGATCGCAGCCTCGTGGTCCTGAAGCTCCCCGAATACCCACCCAACCGTGTTCAGGGTGCGCGCCTTGACCAGCGTTTCGCCGGTGCGATCGCAGATCGCCAGCGC
>VBEI01000007.1:0-19662 GCA_005882715.1 Chloroflexota bacterium
TGCGGTCGATCGCTTGCTGGCCTTCGGGGAGCATGGCCGCGAAGAAGTGCCAGACGTGGATCATCTCCGGCCAGACCTCAAGAGTTACGTCCACGCCGGCGGCCTCTGCCCGCTCCGCCAGGCGCTGCGAGTCGTCCAATAGGACCTCGTTCTCTCCCACCTGGATAAGGAGAGGCGGAAGGCCCGAGAGGTCAGCGTAGATGGGAGAGACGAGCGGGGCAGTCGGGTCGGCGTCGCCCAGGTAGGCGTCCCGCACGCGCGTGATGCCTTCAATGGTGATCATCGGGTCGGCCTCTGCTTTCGAGACGAGCGACTCGCCCGTAAGAGCGAGGTCCGTCCACGGCGAGATGCATACGGCAGCCCCGGGCAGCGGCTTACCGTCCTCCTTTAAAGCCACGAGAGTCGCTGCTGTCAGTCCGCCCCCGGCAGAATCGCCGCCGATGACAATCTGCGCGGGATCGACGCCGGTCGAAAGCAGCCAGAGATAACCCGCGACGGCGTCTTCTACGGCTGCCGGAAATGGGTCCTCTGGAGCGAGCCGGTAATCGATGGCAAGCACCCGAGCACGCGAGGCGGCGGATATCCGCCCGAGAAGACCACGATGCGTATTTACTGAGCCGATGCAGTAGCCGCCTCCGTGCAGCCAGTAGATCGTTTGCTCGTCGCCCACTCGCTGCGCGGCGATCCATTCCGAGGGTATCCCACCGGCGTCAACGGGGGTCGACTTGACGTTCTCCGGTAATGGGAAAGCAGCCGTCATCTGTTCGAACAGCGCGCGGGATTTGGGGAAGCTGATGTCAGCCGGCGCTTGCTCTTGACGGGCTCGCAGCAACTCAGTGATCGTCTTGAGTTCCGGGCTTGCCATGGGCTCTCTCCTTTCGTGCCGCCTACTATACGCGATCGGGATCAACGAACGGCGCTTAGGCCGATGCAGCCACATCCATTTCGGCTACCCCGAGCGCCTCTGTTATCTGCTCTCGGTCTTGGGGATGCTTCTCAGCGAAGGCCCAGAGAAGGCCGAAGCAGCCGGAGACCATCATGTCGCCGTGGGGAACCGCGAAGTACGGGGCCAGCCGGCTGCCTCGCAGCTTTCGGCGCTGCGGGCCCGTAACGGCGATTATCGGCCGCTCAGATTTCCGATTGCGATTTTCGCGTGCCGTCCCGTCGGCGTAGTAGGCGCCATGACCCTTCGAGCCAAAGATTTCTTCGTGCGCTAGTGTTCCTGCGAGCAGCCGCTCGGCAAAGTCCTCGATCTGCTCGCTGGTCACTTCCCCTGTGTGGTGTTCGTACAGAGACAGAACTCGCGTCCCCTGAAGGTGGAAGGCCAGGGCGTGCATGTTTCCAAGATTGAGTACGAGCTGTTCCTCGCCCTGGGCGACGAGAGGATCCTGGAGCGCTCCAAGCGCCGCGGCTGGCCCTGTGTCGAGGAATACCAACGGCGCGTCCATGTCGACCGAGTCGAGCAGCGTCCGGGCGCGTGTCAGGTAGGCCGGCAGTTCACCGGGCAGGAAAGCAAACGCGCGCAGGTCGTTCTGAGCTTCGACGACTCTTCGTAGATGGTCGAAGCGGAAGAGCCGGTCAGAGTAGCCGGGCGGCGCGGCGCCGTGGTCCAGGCAACCGAGGGCAATCCCGTCGAATAGGGCGCTCACGTCGAATGCCGAGAGCGCTGACCGGATGGCATTCAGGTCAAGGTCACGCAGCTCGACCTTCTCCGCGTCAAGAGACTGGGCCTCGTCCGCATAGACTAGTTTCACGCCCATTCGCTCGACGTTCTCAAGGTCATCGTCGAATGTGGTCGCGGCCTCCGCTGTAGCGAATGCCCGGCCGCCTGCGCGCAGGTGGTCTTCGAGGGCCCAGTGACACGGCCCGCCGCCGGCGGTTACGCCGGTGAGGAAGACCGGCCGCCCGCCTTCTGTTGCCCGGCGGATGCGCCCGGCCGCAATCTGCGTGGGGGACGGCATGATCAGTTGAAGGGCATTCTCGATCGGTTGACCGGAGTCGAAGAGGAGAATATCCTGCGTGCCCGTGCCCACGTCGATCGCGAGGATGCGCATGGTAGGCCCATGATAGCACCGCATCCTGGGCCTCGGTCTAAACGAAATCGTTACCCATATGTGCGAATCAGGGAGCCCATAACGGCGTTAAGTAATATGGCTCAACTCAACCGGGCTGTAAGGAGGTTTGTGTATGAGTCGAGCACTTGTAATAGCGGCCGCCGCTGTACTAACGCCGGTCGCCGTGGCGCTCGCCATCACTAATAGCGACTGGTTCTCCAGCAATTCGGCCTCGGCGGCGTTGCTGGCCAGCGACGTGCGGCCCGCGCACCCGACTGTTGGTACCGATGCGAGCGAGGCGGAGCTCGGGGTAGCCGGAGGCCCCCTCGATTGCCCGCCCGCCGGCGCCGGCCCGGAGGACTCGGAGCAGCTGTTCCAGCGCCAGGGGGACAAATTCTGGGTTACGGGTACCCTCTCGAGCTTCGACGGCGCGACCGCCGTTGTCGCCGGCCCGAGCGGCGACGTTTCCGCGAAACTGGCGTCCAATTTCAACCTGGCCGGCGATCTCTCTCCGGGGTCAGCTGTGGAGATGGCCGGAACGGTCGCCGGCGACGGCAGCATGACTGCCAGCGAGATCCGCGCGGTCTGCGCCGGCGCGGGCGTTATCGACTGTGCCAGCGGGGAAGACCCGCGATTCCAGCTGCGGATCGAGGGCGATACGTTCGAAGTGACCGGGCGGCTCGACAGCATTAGCAACGAACTGATCCGCGTTCAAGGCCCGGGGCTATTGGTGGAGATATCGCGGGACGCGGGCACGCAGGTCGAAGGTGGTCTGAGGTCCGGCGACCCGGTACGAGTCGAAGGTACCGTTCGCGACGCTCAGCAGCTGCACGCATTGGCGGTCGCCTTGCGCTGCGAAGAAGCGCTAACGCCGTCACCCGCACCCGCCGCCCCACAGACCCAACAGGCGAACCAAGCGCAGGTGAACGAGGACTGCAAGCGCGGCTCGAACGGACGCGCCGCGGCACGCCTGAAAGTCCGGGATGGAGAGGCGGAGGCCAAGCGAGTGGCCGTCCTTTCCCGCGATGGCGGAGACCTGACCGTGCAGTCCCCGTCCGGTCCGCTCTCGGTCCACGTAGACGACAAAACAGACATCGAAGGCGATCTGGCATCCGCTCAGGAAATCCATATTCAGGGCCGTCTCCAAGGAAACGAATCCATTCTCGCCGAAGAAATCGATGTCCTGTGCACGAAGAGCCAGGGCGAAAACGACCAGAGTGGCGAAGACGAACGTGACCGGGACAAACACGGCCAGGGCGACAAGGAACAGGAGGGCGAGGACTAGCGCTCGATTTCCATCTGCCTGAGTTCTGTGCCAAGCGGCGGGCATAGCGCCCGCCGCTATCTTTTGCCTATCCCTTCCGGCCCGCGAGGTGAATGCTAGGTTGATGCTTGGTGAAGGAGATTTCACTAACCTTAGGTTACCCTGGCCAGACTACAAGCGTCATAAATGGTAAAGGCAGGTATGACGTGCGGGTTTCTTTCTGATGAAATGGGTGCCCTGGGCCGCAAACGCGCTTGCCCATCCATCGCTCCTGCCCATTGCACTGGCTACGTTCGTATCGGTCGCAGGGCCCGGTGGCATCGCCGAATTCGGCCGCAACATGCCTTCGGGCGCTATCGTCGCAGTGGCCCCGGAAAACCCACTGGTTCTCGCGAACGAACCCTCACCCGCGCTGTTGGTGCGGGCCGTTCACGAGCAGACGCCTGCCTCGGTCGGTCCGGTCGTCGACGCTGAAGCGCCGCCGCCCGCAGAAACTGATGAGGTAATCGCCCCCTCGCACGAAGTATCGGGCACAAACGAAGCACCGATTGCGAGCGACGACCACGGGCAGACCGTAGCAACTGCCGAACCGGTCGTCGCGCCGACTGATATTGGGCAGCCTCCCGCCGGTGCCAACACGCCAGAGCAGCCTGCCGACGACCCAGCGGACAACGGTGGGGGTGGTGACGGGAACACGGGCAATGACGTGGATCAGCCGGTCGATAATGATCCGCCCAGCAGCCCACCGGACGACAACGGCGGAGCCGGTGAAGAGCCCCCCGATGGAGACAGCGGCGAGCAGCCTTCCGACGGGGCAGGCGAAGGCGATACGACCGGCGATCCCGGCGAAGGGACATGTGACGTTCCGGGCAACGGGCACGACAAGCACGATGTCGAGCCCGGCCACGACAAGAACAACGATGGCATAGACGACCGCTGCCAGCCGGATGAAGGCGACAACGAGGACCTGGTAGATGGTGAGTGTGACGTTCCGGGCAATGGGCACGACAAGCACTCCGTCGAGCCGGGACACGACAAGGACGGAGACGGCGTTGACGATCGCTGCCAGCCGGGTGAAGGGGACAGTTCGGGCCCAGCCGAGGGCGGTTGTGATCCGACACAGGAAAACGGCCACGCCAACGACCGCGCCGGCGATAATTGCGAGAATGATGATGGTAACGGCAGTACGGGCGGCGGCAATGAGGGAAACAATGGCAAGAAGGATGATCGCTGAGCTGAGGAAGCGGGAGGAAGCTTGAGCGGCGGTGGGATTCCCACCGCCGCTCGTCTATTTGGCCTCGGCTTTCTCTCGCGCCATCACCGTATGCCCGCCCATATATGGCCGGAGGACCTCCGGCACCAGCACTGAGCCGTCTCGCTGCTGGTAGTTCTCGAGGACGGCGATCAGGACGCGCGGAATGGCGAGCCCGGAACCGTTTAGCGTGTGGGGGTGTTCCAGACGCCCGCCCTTTTCACGGCGGAAGCGTATGTTGGCGCGCCGGGCCTGAAAGTCCGTGCAATTTGAGCATGAAGAGACCTCGAGCCACTCGCTGCTTCCCGGTGCCCACAGTTCGAGGTCGAACGCTTTCGCTGCGGTGAAGCCGAGGTCTCCCGCGCAAATCTGAACTACCCGCGTGGCGATGCCGAGCGCTTGGCACAACGCCTCAGCATCCGCCACGATGGTTACAAGCGCTTCATCCGACTGCTCCGCTTCGACGAACTTGTAGATCTCCACCTTGTCGAACTGCCGGACCCGCTTCATGCCGCGGACGTCCCGCCCCGCCGATGCTTTCTCTCGCCGGAAGCAGGGGCTATACGCCACATAATTCAGGGGAAGGACCGAAGCGTCCAGCACCTCATCGCGGTGCAGATTGGTGAGTGCCACCTCTGCAGTGGGTAGTAGCCAGTAGTCCTCTTCGGCATCGTGAAAGATGTTCTCGCGGAACTTTGGCAGCCATCCTCCGGCCCAGAAGTTCTCCTCGCGCAGCATCGCCGGAGGGTAGATCTCGAGGTACCCGTTCGCGATGTGGTGGTCGAGCATCCAGGCGATCAGCGCGCGTGCTAAACGGGCGCCTGCCCCTTTCAGAACGATGAAGCGCCCGCCCGAGAGCTTGGTTCCCCGCTCGAAGTCGATGATGTCGAGCGCTTCGCCGATCTCCCAGTGCGGCTTGGGCTGGAAATCGAATGAGACGGGCTCGCCGGACTGCCGGACGACCACGTTCCCGCTTTCGTCTGGGCCGTCAGGAACATCTTCCGCTGGTATGTTCGGGATCTCGAGCAGCAGTTCCCGGAGCCGCGTTTCCAGCTCGCGGACGCTGGCCTCCAGGGCTTGCAGACGCTCGCCCAGAAACGAGGACCGGGCAACGAGGTCTGTGCGGCGGTGTTCCGCGTGCTTTGCGTCCTTCGTCCCGGCCGTCTTTGCCAGCCGCGATAGCTCGCCGATCTCTTTGGAGATCGTGTTTCGCTCGGCCCGCAGCGACTCGACTTCCGCCAGCACTCGGCGCCATTCAGCATCGACCGCAAGCGCCTCTTCCAGCGGGGCCTCTGTATGGCGGCGGGCGAGCGCGCGGCGCACGTCATCCGGGTGCTCCCGAAGCAGCTGGATACTTAGCATGCGATACGCGTTTGTCTCATGCGCCCCGAGGCTTCGGACTTATTTCTTCGATCTGCCGCGCCACTTCGATGGCAATCAACGCCAGCTCGCGGACGTCATCCGGCACGCGGGCAGAGACGCCGCAGCCCGCGACGTCGAGCGCCTCGGCGCCTTTCAACTCGTCCTCGCTTACCCAGCGGAGAGTCTGATCTGCGGCGACTGTGCCCTCGCTCCTGCCGACCGGGCGGCAGAAATAGATCATGTCGATGTGCTTGTGTGGCTCCGCCGGACCCGGAATGTCTTCGATGAGAATCGTGTAGGGAGCCGGAACTTGCTCGGGGTACGCGAACGCGGCGGTGGGCTGGACCGGAATCACCTCGGCGAGAAGACCCGTCTCCTCCGCTACCTCGCGGAGGACTGCCTGCGCGGGGTCCTCGTCCGCCTCGATATGTCCGCCCGGCGGCATCCACTGTTGCAGCCGCTTGTGCCAGTGAAGGAGGGTGCGGGGCCCATCGACCACGAACGCAGTGGCCGTGAAGTGCCGCATCATCCGGGCTCGCCTGAGTCTAGCTCAGCAACGAGATTGCGCATCACGGAGTCGAGTCTCAGCACGAGCGGAGTCACGTCTCTTTCGAAGCCGGCCCGCAGCTCGGGCCAGCGATCGATCGCATCCAAGACCGCAAGTTCGTCCTCGTCCGTTAGCCGGCCGCGTAGGTCGGCGCGCGTCTCCGGATACGAACGGCCGAGCAACAGCTCTCGCGCCTTCAGGGCGAGGACGGCCAGTTTGGCCTGGTAGTACATCCAGCGCGGATTTCGAACGCGAAGGAACTCCGCCGCAAGCCCCAGATGGACCTTTCGTGTGCCGTGTACAAGAAGGTACCGGCATTCGTGGTGGATATTGGTGGCGAGGAGCCGGATGTCCTCGGCGAGTCCCTTGGGCGAAAGCTGGGGCGCCTCGAATTCGCCATACAGCGGCACCAGCCCGAACTGGAACTGCACCCGGCCCGTGACCGGATATTGTCGCAGCTCCCGTTCTGACTTGATATATGTGGACCAGCCCGATCGATCAGCGAATAGGCCCTGTATAGCGAGAATCAGATCGTCGTTTACCTGCCGGAGCACGATGATCAGGTCGTGGTCGCTTTCCGCTGTCTGCTCGCCGCGCGCCCAGGAACCATGCCAGAGAAGCGCGGCCAGATTATCTCCGAGCGCGGCAATCAGGTGATCGGCAACCTCCCGTACTTCATCGGGCAGTGGGTGTCGTTGAGATCCTTGATCTCCCACCACCATATCCGCACCGTTTCGAACTTTGCCGGTCCCCGTGCTCAGCGGACCGCCCCCTCAAGTACGGACAAATCGAAATCTGCGTACTTGTCGATTACCATGTCGGCCTGCGGTAAAGGAGGCAGCGCCGTCGAACCCGCGCGTACCTGCACTGCAAACATGCCCGCTGCTTTCGCCGACGCGATGCCTGAAGGGGTGTCTTCGAACGCAAGGCACTCACCGGGAGGCACTCCCAGCCGCTCTGCGGCCGTGACGTAGAGGTCGGGCGCGGGTTTCGATTGCTCGACCTCGCTTGCGGTAACCGTGGTAGCGAAAGCGCCGTTCAGGCCTAGGCCACCCAGGGTCGTGTCGACCCACTGCCGCAGCGACGCCGAGGCAAGCCCGACCGGGATACCTCGCGCCTTCAATCGCGCCAGCAGCTCTGAAACGCCCGGCAGCGGCTCTCGCGGCTGCTTCATCAGCTCCAGAACCGCGTCGTTGTACACTCGGTAGAAGACAGCCGGCGATTCGGACAGCGAGAAGTGTTGCCTCACCCAGTCCCAGGCGGCCTCCACCGACAGACCGATGATCCGAGAGTAGTCCGATTCGGTCACGGTATGACCGTAGGGAGCCAGGACGACGTTGAACGCTTCGTGGTATAGCGGCTCGCCGTCCCAGATCACCCCATCGAGGTCGAAGATGACAGCGCGGTAACGGCCGGTCATGAGCTCGCCTTAACGCAGTCGAACAAGATGAAGTTCGCAATGCGAAGATACCCCCGCCAGAAGTCGAGTTTCTCGACCAGCTCCGGCTCGGGCGTAGGCTCGTGGATGTCGCGGATCAGAAAACGGGCGGCGCGGAGGGCGTGCGCGTAATCGCTGAGGGGGCGATGGTAGTTGATAAGCTCTGTGGGCGCAGTCGGCCACATTCGGAAGCGGATCTCAGAGGCGGGGAAATAGTTGTCTACCTTGAAGTGGAGCCTGTCGGCGTCGCGGAAGCTGTTCGGGACGCTAGTTTCCCAACCCGAACTCGGTGTGAAGAAGCATGGGTGGCTGATAGAGAAAATGAACCTCCCACCCCGCCTGAGCACACGCGCTAACTCTCGTAGGGCCGACTGGTAGTCCTGCACGTCAAACAGGGAGAGGTAGGCGACCGCGATGTCAAATTCGCCCGACGGCAGAAGCGACAGGTCGGCCATGTCCGCCACGTGATAATCGATGCCGAGCGGGTCATTCTCCTCTGCCCCACGAGCAAGCTCAATCATCCGTGAGGATAAATCGATGGCGGTTACGCGCGCGCCGCGCTCAGCCATCATGCGCGCGAACCTGCCCTCACCGCAGCCGGCGTCTAGGACGCGGAGACCCCCAACCTCGCCCAGGGCGCCGAGTGTCGCTGTGTCCAACAGGTAGACTCGGTTGTGGTCGCTGCCGGTCCGGACGCGCTCTGCCCAGCCCTCCGCAATCGCCTCCCACGCCTGCGCAGCTTCGTCGCGGCTCACGCTTCTCCCCTCTCGCGCAGCGCTGGAAACAGTATCACCTCTCGAATCGAGGAGCTTCCAGTGAGGGCCATGACCAGGCGGTCGATGCCGATGCCAAGGCCGGCCGCGGGCGGCATCCCGTGCTCCAGAGCAATAAGGAAGTCCTCATCTGCCGTCTCTGCCTCGTCGTCTCCCGCCGCCCTGAGGCGCGATTGCTCGAGCAAGCGTTCGCGCTGGTCGATCGGGTCGTTCAGTTCGCTGTATGCATTGGCGACTTCCCGTCCCCCAATGAAGAGTTCGAACCGCTCCACGAGATGCGGGCTCTCGGTCTTACGCTTGGCCAAAGGAGAAAGTTCTACTGGATAGTCGATCAAGAAGGTCGGCTGCAGGAGGTGCGGCTCGACATGTCGGGTTAGCAGCTCATCGATAATCTTGGCGCGGCCCCATGACGGCTCGACGGGTACGCCCGTTTCGGCGGCGGCTCGACGTAGCTCCTCAAGGTCAGAATAAGCATCGAAGTCAACCCCGCTCCGTTCCCGGATGGCATCCCGTAGAGGTATCCGGCTCCACGGTGGAGAGAAGTTTATCTCGCTGTCGCCGGCCGTCGTTAAAGTGCTTCCCAGTACCTCGCCCGCGAGGGTGGAAATCATCTCCTCGACCATCTCCATCAAGACCGTGTAGTCCGCGTAAGCCTCGTATGATTCCAGCATGGTGAACTCTGGGTTGTACTTGGTGGATACACCCTCGTTGCGGAAGATGCGCCCTATCTCGTAGACCTTGTCGAAGCCGCCGATCACCAGCCGTTTGAGATGGAGTTCAAGCGCTATCCTGAGGAACTGCTGGCGCTCAAGGGCGTTGTGATAGGTGACGAAAGGTCGGGCAGCAGCGCCCCCCGCGTTACTTTGAAGAATCGGTGTCTCCACTTCGAGGTAGCCTCGTGAGTCCATGAACCGCCTGATTTGCTGGATGATTCTTGACCGCGTTACGAATGTCTCCCTAACCTCGGGGTTCGCCATCAGATCAAGGTAGCGCTGACGATAGCGCACTTCGACGTCCTGCAGCCCGTGCCACTTCTCCGGCGGCGGGCGGAGTGCCTTGGCCAGCATCGTGAAGCTTTCCGCTTCGATCGTCGGCTCTCCTGTCTTCGTCCGAAAGAGCGCGCCCTGTACCCCTACGAAGTCACCCAGGTCAACTGTGTGCAGCAGGCGCTCGTAGGACTCAACGCCGACGCTCTCTTGCTTGAAATAACCCTGAATACGCCCGGACCCATCTCTAAGGTCCATAAACGAAGCTCGCCCCATTTGCCTAATAGCCGTCACGCGCCCCGCCACAGAGACGACGTCGTGGCCGTCAGGGGAGCGATCGAGGAGTTCGACGGCCTCTTTCGTGGTGTGGGTACGCGCGGCACGAGCCGGATAAGGGTCGATTCCCTTCGAGCGGATCCTCTCCAGCTTCTGGCGGCGCAAGGCTATGATTTCATCTTCGCCCATAACAAGAAAAAGGCGGGGCGGTCTACGCCCCGCCTGATTGTAGTCCCCGTCCCTTTCGCGTCGCTAGTTAATCTCGACGACCGTCCAGCGAAGGACGCCCGCGGGCGCGTTCACTTGAGCCTCATCGCCCACGCCTTTGCCAAGGAGGGCATTACCTACGGGCGATTCGTTGCTGACGCGCCCTGCCTTGGGGTCAGCCTCCGCCGAGCCGACGATAGTGTAGTGATCGCGCTCGCCCTTATGGTTGAGGATCGTCACCGTGGAGCCAAGGCTTACGCGCTGGTTGTCGTGGGCTTCTTCGATTATGACCGCATTCTGAATGATATTCTCGAGGGTAAGGATTCGCCCTTCAACGAAAGCCTGCTCGTTGCGAGCGTCCTCATACTCCGGCGTGTTCTGTGCGCCAACCAACTCCTTGGCATCGTGAATGCGTTGGGCGACTTCGGCGCGGCGCACGGTCAGCAGCTGATCAAGCTCCTTCTGAAGCTTGTCCAGGCCCTGTTTGGTGAGCGGGACCGGTTTGCTTGCCATGGTGTCATCAGTTTCCTTCGTCTTGGTGAAAAAAAGGACTGAAGGCTACGCCCTCAGTCATACGTGGCGACTTTCCTCCGATGAATTATATTAGACCTTCCGTTGCTTGTAAATAGCGCTGGCAAGGCCGCTGTTTCCCGACACATGACGTGTGTTAAACTGACCGCTGACCTCGGTCGGGCGCACGCCGGCATTCGGCGCATCGCCGCACACGATGAAGGTGGTTCACCCTTAACCTATGCGACGCCCCCCGCCCCGCGAGCAACCGCCCGCTAGGCGGTTCCGACGCGATCTGCCTCGACCGGAGGGGCCATTCGACAGACTGCTCCGACGCAGGCCTGAACGAGATCCAGCTCCGATCATAATCGGTGGGACCATCGCCTTCCTGGCGATCGTCATTCTTCTCGTCGTAGGTGTATCGACCTTGCTCGGGGGTGGCAGCAGTAATGGGTCGAGCAGCGGCCAAGACGGCCGAGAAATCGATTTCGGCGGTGTCAGTGGGCGGCTCACTTCGCAGATACCGAACCTCCCTCCAGGTCTTCAGCAAGTGAGTGATTACGTGGAATTCAATTTGGACAAGGATGTGCCTCCCATTTCAGGATTCGCTCTTCCCCTTCGGGAGAAGATCGAGGACCCTGCAGGCTTGGGTTTCTACACGTTTGTGGAGAGCCGTTGGCAACGCCTGACCGACGTTAAGGTGGTCCGGAGCGGCAGGGCCGAAGGCGAGTTCAACAGCATCCCCGCTAACCTGGTCGTTCTAAGGGTCGCGGCTCAACCCTATCAGGTCGTAGGCTCACTCCCGCCGGGTGGCAGTCTGCACAGTGAGGCCCAGGTAACGATCATCAGCCCGCGCGATTATTCTCCGACTCAGGACGGATCGGTTCAGGGGACGCCCACAACGGTACCACCCGAAAGAACGTACCTGTTGATTCCAACGATAGTTGGCAGCGGAGAAGATACAGCAAAAACTGTGAACGGCATCCTGGCGGACGAAAATCGACGCAAAGCGCACGTGGACGCGATAGTCAAGCTTGTAACGGACACCAAGCTGGATGGCATTGATCTAGAGTACTCGTCTGTTGACGTCGAACTGCAAGGGGAGTTCACCGAATTTGTTACGTCGCTCGCGGACAGATTGGGTGATAAACGCCTCAGCCTGACTTTGCCTCCACCCACGAATCAGCGCCAGGCGTACGACTGGAAGGCTATTGGCAAGGTGGCGGACATGATCAAGATCCTGCCGATTGCCGATCCGGTCTCGTATTGGGAGACAATGCCGCGGGCGATAAGCCAGGTAGTCGAAGACGTCGACCCCAGCAAGGTGATGCTGGTACTCAGTCCGTACAGCATCGAGGGTGTTGGAGACGTAACGCGGCCGATCGGCTACCTACAGGCTATGGTTCTCGCCGCCGAAGCTGCAGTACGCGAGCCGGCGAATCCAAATGACATAAAGCCCGGGGCTACAGTCAAGCTTGTGGCCAAGAATCTTGATCAGGCCGAAGGCGCATCGCCGCTTCGCTGGGACAATGACGCCGCGGCGGTGCGCTTTGACCTTGGTGGCACGGAGCGCAAAAGAATCATAATCGAAAACTCATTCAGCGTTGGCTTCAAGCTGGAGCTCGTTCAGGCCTACCGCCTCGCAGGTCTTGCCCTGTCCGATGCTTCCGGCCAGTCGGATGTGGCGAACCTCTGGCCCAGCATAAAAGAATTCATGCGCTCTGCTACGCTCACCATCAGGCGCCCAAACGAGACCTCTCTCCTTCCCGTCTGGCAGGCACCCGATGGGGGGGATTTCGGCGCTGGTGCCGGCACGACTGCTACCTGGACTGCGCCGAAGGAAGGCCCGCACAATCTGGTTCTCGTGGTGAGCGACGGCGAAAAGCGTTTCGGCCGCAAGACGCTGATTGACGTTAAGAAGGGCAACCCGGCCTCGCCGACTCCGCTTATTACCTTCGCGCCGGTGACTCCCGCCCCAAGCCCCACTCCCTCGGCCGCAGCAACGGTCACTCCTACGCCGAAGCCCACCTTACCGACGCAAATGGGAGTCCGCGCGGACGGGGATGACTCGGGGAAAGATGCTACTAACGATGAAAAAACATCACCTGGGTCGACTATTACCTACTACGTGATCATCGATAACGACAGCAATCTTAAAGTGACAGTCACGTCGCTGGTCGACAGCGTATACGGCAACATTCTCGACTGTAAGACCGCAGGCGGCGCGGCCTCAGTGGTCGGCATCGTGCTCGACGAGGATGATGGTGATGGCGGCGACGTGAGGAACGTCGATCCCAATGGACCGGACGCGGTGCTGTGTACTTACGAGCGCCCAGCGCCCGCGACGCCTGGCATCGAAGTAAAAAATGTAGTGACAGTGACTGTGCAGAGCCCCGACGGGCAAACCGGCGTGGACGTTGACGATAACACGAAAGTCACGACGACATCTTGACGTGGCGCCGCGGAACTCATGCGCGTGATCGCCGGCCGCGCTCGGGGGCGGCGCTTGGTTGCGCCGCGCCGGTCGAGGCGCCGCGGCGATTCGCTCGTCCGCCCCACTTCCGATTTAGTGCGTGGCGCTATCTTCTCCTCGTTGGCCTCACTTCAGGCTGAGATGTCGCGCGTGCTGGACCTCTACGCCGGCAGCGGGGCCCTGGGAATCGAGGCGATCAGTCGTGGCGCCGAATGGTGCGACTTCGTCGAACAAGACCGCGCCACTTGCGAGACGATCCGGCAGAACCTGCGTCTCACGCGCTTCGAAAACCAGGCTCAGGTCTACCCAATTTCCGCCGCGCGCGCACTCAACGAGCTCATCGGCCCATACGGTCTCGTGCTGGCCGATCCACCGTATGAGGACAAGACCGCGATTAGGGTACTAGAATCGCTGTCCGGAAAGGGCCTCGCTCAGCCGGGCCAAACCGTACTGGTTCTTGAATACAGCTCTCGAAACGAGACGCCGAGCGAGATCAGCGGGTTGGCTCTAATAAACTCGCGACGGCACGGCGACAGCGCAATATCGATCTACCGCTAGGAGGCAATGCTTGCTAATAGCCATCTATCCCGGCAGATTCGACCCCGTGACTAATGGCCACGTCGATATCGCGCAGAGAACCTCCACGCTTTTCGAGCGTCTTGTCATCGCCGTATACGATATGAACGAAGACAAGTGCTTATTTAGCACCGACGACCGAGTCAGTCTCTTCCGGGATGCGGTCAGGCACCTTCGCAACGTCGAGGTAAAGGCTTTCTCGGGTCTTGTTGTTGATTTCGCTCGGCGGGAGCAAGCGAAGGTACTGGTGCGCGGGATCCGTGCTGTCACTGACTTCGAAGCCGAGCTGGACATGGCACTCATGAACAAGAAGATGGCGCCCGAGATTGAGTCTGTATACATGATGGCCAGCCTAGAACATTTATACGTCAGCGGCCATCGCATTCGTGAGGTAGCTAGCTTGGGCTATGACGTCGGGGAACTGGTACCACCACATGTTGGCAAGGCCCTCGAAAAGAAATTTGCGAAACAATGAACGAAGAGCCGGAGCCCGCCCCTTAGGTTATTGCTGTTGGATATTTTGCATTTAATTGACCGGCTGGAAGAGATGGCCTCAGAGGCGCGACGGTTGCCCGTCGGCGGGGGCCTTGTTATCTCCCGACAGCGCCTGCTCGACGTAATTGATCGAATGCGGGTCGCGGTCCCCCGCGAAGTGTACGATGCACGCGATGTGCTCCAGCGCCGGGAGCAGCTGCTAGAAGCCGCGCAGCAGGAAGTTGCTCACTTAGTTGAGGAGTCGAAGACGGAAATTGAGAAGCGGCTTGAGCAAACCGAGGTCGTGAAGGTGGCCGAAGAGCGTGCCCGAGAGGTCCTCGCCCAAGCGCAAACGCGAGCCCAGGACCTACTGAGGAGCGCCGAAGAGCAGGCGCGCGGCCGCCTTGATGACGCGCAGCAGTCAAGCCGCTCTCAAATGCGGGAGGCGGATGTTTACGCGCTGCAGACTTTGAAGCGTCTCGAGCAAGAGTTGGATGGCTTCATGACAACCGTTCGTAGGGGTATAAATGCGCTCGAGCAACGCGCTGCGGAGCGCCCCGGCTAGAGCGGCGAGAGCTGGTCATCTCTCTTGCGGGAGATCCATGCTGCTATGCCGATACCTCCACCGCAGATGGCGAAGACTAGGGCGAAGACAAGCAGCTTCCGAAAAGCCATACCGGATGCACTCTGGGCTTTCTCCGCTGCCTGATTGGCGTGATTTAGCGCTGCTTGGAAATCGCCCCTCGTGAATGCTTCCGAGGCGTGGGTCAAGTCATTGTGGGGATCGGCCCCTATCAATCCGAGTCGCTTCCAGAGATCGCGCCTGGCTTCTACCTGCTCGCGCGACGACGCATAGGCATCTATCGCCCGGTCAGCGTCCGCGAGCATTCGGCGTCCCTTGTCAAACTCCCAATTATGAATCGAATCACTGATTACGGACGGGACTGAAAGGCCCCGGTCTTCAGCGTCACGCGTTAAGTCAGTCAGCGCTTGCTTCAGTCCTTCATAGCGGGCGAGCTCGGATTCTGCCTCGTCAGTTGCGGCCATTGCGTTGTCGAAGCGCCAAGCGTCGATATTCGCCTGTATCTGGTCAGGCAGATCGTGAGACAAGGATTTGTCTGCCGCTCGCCCGAGTAGTTCCCGCAAACGCTGTTGCGCTTCGACTCGCTTGGTCAAGACCGGCCCGATGGACGGTGGGAATATCCATTCGGCGAAGAGATTGTCCACTCGCTTCCCACCAATCTTCTCGACAAGGTCTAAATAGCGCTTGCTGTCGGCGGGCTTTTCCGAGGCCGCTAGGGCCGCGTTTACCTGCCGGAGCACTCCATCTCCAACTTCGGCCTGAAGAAGATGGAGAAAGCGCAGAGACCGATCATAGCCAGCGTTTTCAACGTTCAGTGCCGATTCATTCGCGCCGATGAGAGACGAGACGTCGCCCCATTCGTCCAACCGCAGATCCGTGGCGGCAGGCTCCTTCTCGGGAGGCTGGCTCTGCACGAGGCCCGCAGGTAATGCGCCTGCAGCTTCTTCAGCGATGAGCTGGGCGAAACCTTCAGAAAGCCATCGTTTTCCGTAGATTCCAGACCAAAGATGCGCCAGCTCGTGTAGGACCGTGATGTCGTCCGCGGCCGGTGAAACAATCACGCTGCAGTTGCGTGGTTGACCACACGATGTTATCCCTTCATACCCGAGGACCGCGCGCTGTCCTCCCTGGGCAATTCTCACGGTCGAAGGTCCTGGGTATGGAAACCCATAGAGATCCTGAATCAGGGGAAGCCCCGTGGCTACCAGGTCCTTCAGGTGTTGCGCTACCCCACCTTCTCCCTGGAAGTAACTCATTGTTACAGAGACGTTTTTCGGCCCCATCGGCACGTCGAAGCCAAAGCTTGCGGTTGCGTCCGGCCGGCTTACTTCGAGTATCGCTGCGAGGAATGCCGCGTCGGCGCCAGAGCAGGTGAAGGTCGTCCCATTTTGAGTGCATTGACCAGCTTCAAGGATTACGTTCCAGCCATTGGGAGCGGGCGACGATACGGTCACCGTGGATTCGTCGCCGCCTGCGATCACCGGCAAATAAACGTATGACGGCGTAACAAGCAATGATGGCGCTCGAACGTTAGCGAGTTCATAGCTTAGGGTAAAGCTGTAACTCTCGCCGTAAAATACGGCCTGATTGAACGAAACATATGCCGAAACGGTCGGGCTCCGACCCGGCTCGCCTAGACTGACAGCTAGCGGTTCACCCGAGGAGGACGTTGCCGAGACCGCAGAGGCGCCGCGCAATACCGGTATGGTGAGGTTTTCGTAGAAGAACACCGTGCCTTCGCCGTCGGCGGTTGTCTGCGGATCGTTGTTCTCGAACAAGACATCCCACACGACGCGCACCGGCCCTTGCCCGGGCCGCACGTCATATGAAACGTGCGATTTAATGTGTACAGGGTCCTCCGCTGCGGCTGGGCTCGGGGCCCTCGAAGCGAGCACTAACGCGAGGGCCGCTGCGGGGAGTCCCAACCAGCGCCAGGTTCCCATCTCAATCGGCCGCAGGCGTCGCCTCCTCGTGCGGTCCGTCCGTTTCCTCGGACGGAAACGCAGAATCTAGCTTCTCGAGGGCCGCATTGAGACCTTGCTTCTGGTATCCGCGCCAGAACAGTAATCCCAACAGCCAGCCCTTAATCCCGTGGGTGGAGGCTCTTGCCATAAGGTCTACCCGCGTCGCCTCACCCTCCGGCTGTAGGCGAAAGGCCTGGGATTCGAGCGTAATCCCGTATCGCTCACTCTCATCACGAACCGGAGTGAATTCGATATATTCAGGAACTACCCAGGCTGTGATTAGGAACTCGAACGCCTCGCCCTCATCAGTGCAGGCTCTAAACTGGGTTTCCGGGCCGTGCGTCTGCTTCGATACAAATTCAATGCTTGACCATGCGGAGTTCCATCGCCGCGCATTGGCTATGTCCGAAAGAAGCGCCCAAATGTCCTCGCGCGGCGCCTTTATCACCCGTGAGGCGGACGTCGAGGGCATCGCTAGCGGTATCCTCCGTAAATTGAGTGCCCGGCACGCAGCCAGAAGCAGTCCACCAACGCGAACCCGGCCTCCTCGAGCCATTTAAGCTGCTCGAAGACGGGGTAAGGCATCTCCCCGTCCTTCTTGTCCACGAGCCAAGTCGGGCGCCAGCCCTCTTTAGTGGCTCTTTCATAGCCGTTGAGAGAACCCACGACCGCCAAAGATTGATCGCGCGCTAGTTCGTCCCATTGCGTGGCGAATGATCGCCGCACGGATTGGGACGACGTAGCGATGATGTCGGCGACCAGAAGCGCCCCGCCGCCCTCGAGCTTCTCGGCCAGTTCCCGAAACAGGCGCCGCTTGCGCTCGGCTTCAAGGTGATGAAGGGCCATCGAGGAGAGCACACAGCGCACCGGCGAAGGCAGCCCATCAATCCAATCATCCGCATCAAGATTGAACGCCAGCACCCGTGCTCGATCGCCGAAGTGCGCGAGCCTCGAGGCCGCGTTTGTGCGCATCAGCTCCGACCCATCCAGTGCGACCACATGTGAGCGGGGAAAGCGGCTCAGGATCGCCTCGCAAAGGAGACCCTCACCGGCGCACAGATCAGCCACCGTGAATGCTTCTTCGGGCGCGGCTGGGATGAGATCGAGTAACGCGCGCGTTTGCTCTGCGCGCGCCGGGACCGCGATTTCCGCCAGATCTAGGAAATCACGGGAGTCCGTCTCGGTCCAGACGGGCTGCTCCGTCATCGCGTAACAGTTTACCCGACGGATTACGCGACTTGAGCGGAGTCACCTTACGGAGTCATTACGGATTCGCCGGAAATACGACCGACTAAAATTACGATTTGCTGTGGCGATCTACCCGCTCGTAACAAAATTGACGAGCTTGCCCGGAACGTAGACCACGCGCCGAAGCTCGTTGTTGTTCAGATGCTTCTGCACGGCAGGGCTGGCCTGCGCGAGCTCTTTGGCGCGTGCCTCATCGATGCCCGCCGACACCCGGATGCGGTCGCGCACTTTGCCGTTAACCTGCACGACCAGTGTCACCTCTTCTTCTCGCGCCAGGCCTTCGTCCCATGCCGGCCACGACTGCGCATGCACGCTGTACGGCCGGCCGCTTCGCTCCCAAAGTTCCTCGGCGATCTGCGGCGCGAGGGGCGCTAACATCAGCAGTAGCGCTTGGACAGACTCGGCCCACGCCACGCGATCAGCGGAGCCAGCGTCTCTCGCATGCGTCATTTCGTTCGTCATTTCCATTAGCGCAGCGATCAGCGTGTTGAAGCGGAAATGCTCGATGTCCTCAGTCACCCGCCTGATGGTCTTGTGCGTGATGTGCCGCAGCTCGCGCGACGAATCGTCCCCAAAGGTCGGCTCGCTTTGAACCAAGTTCCAAACGCGGTTTAACCAGCGCTCAATCCCGGAGATTCCCTCTAACCCAAAGGGCCCGCCCTGGTCCCAGGGGCCGATGAACATCAGGTAAAGCCGGAAAACGTCTGCTCCGTAGCGCTCTACCTGCTCGTCCGGCGCGACCACGTTGCCCCGCGACTTCGACATTCGCTGCCCGTCTGGGCCAAGGATCTGGCCCTGATTGAACAGTCGTAGGAATGGCTCATCTCCTTGCACGAGCCCCATGTCCCGAATCGCCTTCCAGAAGAAGCGCGCGTAAAGCAGGTGCATGACGGCGTGCTCGGCGCCGCCGGTGTACTGATCGACAGGCAGCCAGCGCCTTGCCAGCCCCGGGTCGACCGGCCCGCGATCGTAGTGTGGACTGAGATACCGGATGAAGTACCAGTTGGAGTCCATGAAGGTGTCCATGGTGTCCGTCTCTCGCTTCGCCGGCCTGCCGCACTTCGGGCACGCCGTGTTCACGAACGCCTCATGCCTCACCAGCGGCGAATCGCCCGTGGGCTTAAACTCCGCGTCCTCCGGCAGCAACACCGGCAACTGGTTCTCGGGCACCGGTACGATCCCGTCAGTGGGGCAATGGACCATTGGGATGGGCGTGCCCCAGTAGCGCTGGCGAGAGATCAGGTAATCCCGCAAGCGATAGCTTACTGTCCGTTTGCCCCATCCCTTCTCCTCGACGAATTCGGCTATCGCCTTTTTTCCCTCTTCGCTCGGCAGGCCGTCGAACTGCCCGGAGTTCACCATCGTCCCTGGCTCGACATGTGCCTGCTCCAACTCTTGACCTGACCACTCGGGAGGGGCGATGACGACCGGAACCGGCAGCCCGTATTTGTTCGCGAACTCGAAGTCGCGCTCGTCGTGTGCGGGCACGCCCATCACGGCACCCGTCCCGTACCAGAGCAACGCGTAGTCGGCGATCCAGATAGGGACTTCCTGCCCCGAAAGCAGGTTCCGGCAGTAAGCGCCCGTAAAGACGCCCGTCTTCTGGCGGTCCGTGCTCAGCCGTTCGATCTCCGTCTGCTTACGCGCCTGCTCGATGTAGGCCTCCACCTCCGCC
>VBEI01000007.1:19673-25342 GCA_005882715.1 Chloroflexota bacterium
AATGGGTGCTCAGGCGCCAGCACCATGAACGTCACGCCGAAGATCGTGTCCGGGCGCGTCGTGAATACGCGAATCTCGTTCTCCTTGACCCCCGGCGCCTCGAGCCCGAATGCCACCTCGATACCCTCAGAGCGGCCGATCCAGTTCCGCTGCATTGTCGTTACCTGCTGGGGCCACTCCATCTTCGAGAAGTCCAGCAGCTCTTCGGCGTACGCCGTGGTCTTCAGGAACCACTGCTCCAAATCGCGATGAATGACGGGCGTCCCGCAGCGCTCGCAGGTGCCGTTCGGCAGCACTTGCTCGTTCGCCAACACCGTCTGGTCCTTCGGGCACCAGTTCACCGGCGCCATCGCCCGGTAGGCCAGGCCCTTCTCGAAGAACTTCAGAAAGAACCACTGGTTCCAGCGGTAATACTCCGGGTCGCACGTCCGGACCTCGCTTTTCCAGTCGAACATCGCCCCCATCGTCCGCAGCTGCCCGCGCATGCGCTCGATGTTCTCGTACGTCCATTTGTGTGGGTGTATCCCCTGCTTTATCGCTGCGTTCTCGGCCGGCAGGCCGAAGGCGTCGAAGCCGATCGGAAAGAACACCTCGTGCCCGCGCATGCGGTGGTACCGCGCCGCCGCATCCGACGGGGCCATCGCGTACCAGTGCCCGACGTGCAGGTCGCCGGAGGTGTAGGGCAACATCGTCAAGAAGTAGCGCTTGCGCTTGGCGCTCAGGTCTGTGTGATAGATGCCGTCGGCATCCCACCGGGCCTGCCACTTCTTTTCTATCTCCTGCGGCCGGTAACGCTCGATTACTGGTCTCCGCGACGTCTTTGCCTCACTCATTTCGCCTCTCTTCGTGCGCTTCGAGGTCGCTTGCCGTGACGGCCTCTTCGACCTCCGGACCCAACTCGCGTGCGCGTTGTCGGATGAAATCGTCCACTTGACGTGTGAACGGCCGCGACTCAAGAATCGCGAACACGGCAACAGCGCCGGCGATTCCCACGATAAATAAGTCAGCCCCGATTGCCATGCCGACCGCTGCCGCCGCCCAGATCGTCGCGGCGGTTGTGATTCCTTTGACTGTATAACCCTCGCGAAAGATGACGCCCGCCCCCAGGAAGCCGATTCCTGTCACTATCTGCGCCGCCACGCGGTCTTCTCCGCCCAGCAACTGCGAGATGTCTGTGAATAAACACGAACCCAATGCCACCAGCGCCAGCGTCCGGATACCCGCCGGGTACCCACGCAGCTCCCGCTCTAACCCGATCAGCCCGCCGAGCAGTCCAGCAAGGACCAGCCGCCCTATGATCTCTAGCTCATCCCCGGTCGACACGTCGATCGCAAGAAAAATCGGCAAGACGAAATGCGCGGCGAGCAACGACCCTACCGCGCTCATTTGTCATTTCCCATCTTGCATCTCCGCCAAAGCATCGGCCCCTCCGTCCAGGGACGGAGGGGCCATCGTTCTCCGCGGTACCACCCTGATTCCCCGGACAAAGGCAACGCCGCCCCCGCTCATGCTGATATCGAAGCACTGAGCGGAGCACCCACGTTACCCCTTCCGGAGCAACTCCGGGGGCACTATAACGGGCGCCTTCCGTCGCCGGCTACTTCAGATGTTCACCGGCGAGGCTCTGGAGCGAGTTCCAGCCTAACTTTGCCGACTTGCACTACCGCCGGCTCTCTGATGGTTGGCCCTACTACTCTCCTTCGCCGCCTCTGGTCGTAATAGGTTGTTTGGTTTGTCGGTTTCTGTATCTTGGTGGAGCTGAGGGGGCTCGAACCCCTGACCTCGACACTGCCAGTGTCGCGCTCTCCCAACTGAGCTACAGCCCCGATCCGCACGGTCATGGTATCAGACTCGCAGTGCTCCTTCCATCTTACGTATCATTGCTAGCACCTGCATCTGTCACCGAGCACCTCAAGGAGCCCGCCAATGATGCCTCTCGAAGGAATCCGCGTTCTCGACCTCACTCGCCAGGCGCCTGGCCCTTATTGCACGATGCTCCTCGGCGACCTCGGCGCCGACGTCGTCATTGTCGAAGAAGCACCAGGCGCCGGCCGCCGCATGGAGATGGGCATGAGCGAGCGGACGCAAGCCTTCTGGGCGCTCAACCGCAACAAGCGCTCGGTCGGCCTGAACCTCAAGGAGCCGCGCGCCCAAGAAGCGTTCCTCAAGATTGCCGAGCACGCGGACGTCGTAATCGAGGGCTTCCGCCCGGGCGTGGTCAAGCGCCTCGGCGTCGACTACGAGACCGTCAGCGCCCGGAACGAGCGCCTCATCTACTGCTCGCTCAGCGGCTATGGACAAACGGGCCCCTACGCTGGGCTCGTCGGGCACGACATAAATTACATAAGCATCGGTGGTGCGCTCGGCATGATCGGTACGCCGGGCTCGCCGCCCGCCATCCCGATGAACATCATCGCAGACTTCGCCGGCGGCGGCCTCTACGCGGCCTTCTCGATCCTCGCCGCCGTCGTCGCCCGCGGGAAGACCGGCCGCGGACAATACATCGATATCGCGATGAGCGATGGCGTCACCTCGCTGCTCACCTTCCCGGCCAGCCAGTACTTCGCCGCGGGCCTCGTGCCCAAGCCCGGCGTCGAAATGCTCAATGGCGGCGCGCCCTACTACTCCGTCTACGAGACCTCCGATGGCAGGTGGCTGAGCATCGGCTGCATCGAGCCTTGGTTCTGGTCCGAGCTGTGCAAGGCGCTCGATTGCGAAGATTACATCCCGCAGCAGATGAACCGGGAGAAGCACCCTGAAATCTTCGACCACCTGCGGAAGCGCTTCAAGGAGAAGACCCGCGACGAATGGTTCGAGGAGCTACGCCGGCGCGATATCTGCGTCGGTCCGGTGTACACGCTCGATGAAGTGTTCGAGGACCCCCACGTACAGGCCCGTCGGATGGTCACGGAGATCGAGCATCCGGAGTTCGGGCCCGTCAAGCAGGTCGGCGTCGGCCCCAAGTTCTCCGACACCCCGGGCTCCGTGCGCTCGACCGCTCCCAAGCGTGGGGAGCATACGGCTGAGATGCTGCGAGAAGCGGGATACTCAGACGCCGAGATCGACGAGATGAAATCGGCCGGCGTCGTCGGCTAGCAGGGGTCTATACCCGGCCCTTGCCCACTGCACTCGCTTCTATGCCGCGCACAATCGAAATCCGCGCATCCTTCGCGCTGCGCTGACGGACTTCGGCATACCGCGTGCTTCCATCGAAGTTCAGCACGGCATTTTGCCCGAAGCGCGCTTCGTCTGGCGAGTGCTCATCAGGATCGTCCTCTGGAGCATTGCCGGCGCCGCCCCCGGAGCGGCCTTCGGCTGGCTGCTTGCTGAGACGATCGGCCCAGAGGGTACCGCCGGCCTCATCGTGCAGGTCGTCTGCTGGATGATCGTCGGCCACCTCGTCGGGGGAATGCTCGCCGGCTATGCCCTGCTCGCCGACCGCAGCGCCGAGGAGATGCCGCCCGACCGCCCGGTCTCGCTCCTTACCGTCCGCGATGTCCCAGAGGATGACTTGCAGCGAGTCCGGCGCCTCATCCGCGCGAGCAACCCGCTGGAGACACACAGGGCTCAGACCTGAGTCCCTCGGCACCCGGCGGCGCCAGCGTGTTATACCATTGGGCGCGCAGTGGCACGGACCGAAGACCACCTTCACCCGAACGAGACTCAGCGCATCGAGGCGTTCAGCGATGGAGTCTTCGCCATCGCTATCACTCTTCTTATCATCGAGATCGGCGTCCCGCATGTCAGCGGCAATGAGAGCCTCGCCTCCGCACTTGGCGACCTTTGGCCCTCTTACGGCGCCTACGTGCTCAGCTTCGTGATGATCGGCATCTATTGGGTCAACCACCACTCGCTCTTCAGGCTATTCGTTCGCACCGACCACTACTTCCTGATGCTGAATGTCTTCTTCCTCATGGCCATCGCCTTCCTGCCGTTCCCCACGGCGGTCCTCGGCGAGTACCTCGATAATGCCCAACAACGGGACGCCGCCGTCAGGCTCTACTCGTTCGGCCTGCTCCTCCCTGCCTTCGGCTGGATCGTCGTCTGGTTGTATGCCAACGCGCGCGGTCTGGTGGATGAACGGCTCGCGCCGGAGTACGTCCGCTTCCTGACCGTTCAGTACCTGCTCTCGAACCTTCTCTATGGGACCGCGCTCTTGCTGTCGTTCCTAGACCCCTGGATCGCGCTCGTCATCGTCGTTGGGCTGACGCTCCTCTATCTACTGCCGCCCAGGCGGCCTCGCTATGACGCATGACAGGCTTAGTTGGCAGCGCTTCTAGTCCCCGCTCGCCACACCCGCTGCTTCCGCTAACGCCGGCTCGGCCCGGGCTCCTCTTCGCATCAACGGCCCCCACAGCAGAAGCAGAGGTAGGCTCAGCGCCGCAACGAGGATCGCTCCCGCCCAGAACGGCGCGGTGCTCGAGACGTTATCGGCCAGGAGTCCCATCAGCGGTGCGCTCGGAATCAGTACCAGCGCGCGTACCAGGTTCGTAAGGGAGACAACGGTCGCGCGTTGCTCGCTCGGCACCCTGCGGTTCACATAATCCGTGATTACCGGCTGCGACATTACCATGACGAAGTAGAGCGAGAGGAAGGCGACCTGCGCGTAGAGCGATCCCCAGAGAGCGAGCAGAAGGTAGGATGACACGAGTACGACCGGCATCAGGTAGAACGTGCCTCGTTCGCCCAGGTCCCTCGTGATGCGATGCGCGGCCAGAGCCCCGAATATCGCGGCGATGCGCATCGGCGTCTGCCACAGACCGACTTCGCCGGTGTCAACCCCATGCTCGACCAGGAACGGCTGGAAGAAGAAGATCGGGCCGATGCTGCCAACCGCCACGACGCCGACGAAGAGGATCGCGTAGCGCACAGGCGCTTGCCGCCGCACGATCTGCGCGCTCTGCCTGAGGACGTCAGGGTACGACAGGTGCGAGATAGGCCCCTCGCCGCGCGGTGGCTCGCGGAAGGTCAGCGCTGTCAGCGCAGCCAGGCCGGCGATAGCTCCGCTCAGCACGATGGGAAACGGCAGGCTGGTTACTTCGGCTAGCGGCGCGCCGATAAGCGTGCCCGCGACGGCGGCGACCATATTGAGGGCCCAGCTCCGGCCATAGATTCGCTGGTATTCCTCTTCGCGTCCCATCCCCTTAAGCGTGTCGTAGATGAACGCCGACTCGGTGCCGTTGAACAGCGAGAAGGCCACTCCCCACACGAGATAGGAAAGCAGCAGGAGGGGAAAAGTCGAGGCGAGGCCGAAGAGCGTTATCGCTAGCGCGAAGGCACAGCCGGAGGCGATGAGCGCAGGGCGTCGCCCCCAACGGTCCGCGAGGGCCGCGCCGGGGATCTGCAGTAGGACAATGCTCAGCCAGAACGGGACATCGATCAGCGTCACTTGTGTCTGGCTGAGCCCCCGCTCCTCCTTCAGGTAGATGATCCAGATCGGCCACCAGAGCTGAAAATTGAGGAAGAAGTTGTAGACGTAATACCGGCGAATGTTGGCTTGCATCGCGTTCGGCTGGGGCGTCATGCGGCCAGTATATCCGCCACTAGATTGGACGGTTTGCCGCTAGTGGGACAGGGGGCTCAGGGAGATTCGGACTAGCGACCTGAGTTCAAAAATCTGCGCCCGCTCGATGTCTCTTCAAATCGACACCCACATCCGGGGGCAATAC
>VBEI01000114.1 GCA_005882715.1 Chloroflexota bacterium
TGAAGGAGCGCATCGCACGTCATCTCGAGGCGGTCGAGAACGCCCATCCGTGGCACCACCAGCGGTCGCCGTGGGGGCCGCCGGTCGCGCCGCCGTCGCTCCTCGGCAACGCCTCGCTGCGCTTCCTCGACAGCGTCGCGCCGGTCCCGCCGGGCACGCTGCACGCGAAGCACGAGATCGAGACGGCGGCGGCGCTGCGGCTCGACCGGCAGCCGGTGGGATATGGACGATTCGTGGACAAGTACGAGAAGCGCGGGCGACGCTGGTTCGTTTTCGAGACCCGCTGGCGAGACGAGACGGGGCTGATCATCGGGAAGTCAATTGTGACGATGGCCTTTCCTAGTGAACAGCGAACAGTGAACAGCGACCAGGAAGGGAGAAGTCAGAAGTCGGAGATCCGAGAGCGGAATGGAGAGATGACCCCGATTGTGCGGGCGTTGACGCAGGAGAAGTTGACGGCGTATTCGGAGGATTCGGCGAATGCGCTGCGCGGATTGTCCATCCACGTCCAACCCGAGGCGGCGAAGAAGGCTGGCTTCGAGACGACCGTCGCGCAAGGGCTGATGTCGGCGGACTACATCAGCGAGATGATGACCTCGCTGCTCGGCAAGGAGTGGTTCGAGAACGCAAAGCTATCGCTGGCCTTCCTTCGCCCGGTGCTATCCGGCGAGACGCTGACCGCCAACGGCCGCCTGGCGGAATCGGCGCCCGAGGGCGCGGTCGTGCGCCGGACCTACGAGGTGTGGTGCGAGAACGCTCTAGGCGAAGCTGTGACGGCCGGGACTGCGACCGCGCTCGTGCGGCCAGACTAGGTCTTCGGGTAGCGGGAGACGCATTTGCTTGACGAAATCTGATACGCCAACCTACGATACGGCTTGCTCAGCGCCACATGACGGAGGACACGTTTGACGGTCTATGAAGAAGCGCTGCAGGCGAACGCTGCTTACGCTTCATCCTTCAACCTCGCCGGGCTCGCCATGCCGCCGGCCAAGCAGCTGGCCGTCGTGGCCTGCATAGACGCGCGGCTGAATGTCGAGCCGATGCTCGGACTAAGGCCGGGAGACGCGCACGTCATTCGCAATGCCGGCGGCCTCGTCACCGACGATGCGCTGAGGTCGCTTATCATCTCCCACAAGCTGCTAGGCACGGAGACATTCTTCGTCATCGAGCACACCGATTGCGGGATGCTGACGTTCAAGGACGAACAGCTACAGCAGCGCCTGAAGGAGGAAACGGGCCAGGACGCGAACAGCATTCCGTTTTACGCCTTCAGCAACGTCGAGGAGAACCTGCTCGGGCAGCTCAAGAAGATCCGGCGGAGCCCTTTCCTGCCCGCTTCGATCGATCTTCACGGCTTTGTATACGATGTTCAGACCGGCAAGCTAAGCGAAGTAGTACAGCCAGAGGAGGAAGTAATGGCCGAATACGCCAACCCCGATGCTCTTGTTCCAACTGATTGGGTCGCGGAGAACATGAAGGACCCGAAGGTAAGGCTTATCGAAGTCGATGTCGATACGGCCGCCTATGACACGGGACACATCCCGGGCGCCGTGGGGTGGAACTGGAAAAACGATCTCGAGACACAATTGCAGAGGGACATCGCCGACAAGGAGGGGTTGGAGCGGCTGCTTTCGAAAGCCGGCGTTGACAAGGACACGACGATCATCCTCTACGGCGACAACAACAACTGGTTCGCCGCGTATGCCCTCTGGGTCCTCGAGTATTACGGTGTCGACGCTAAGCTGATGAACGGCGGCCGCAAGAAGTGGATCGACGAGGGCCGCGAACTATCGACCGACGCTCCCAGCTACTCGCCAAGCAAGGCTAGCGCTAAAGGGCCGAAAAAAGATCTTCGCGCGCTACGTGATCAGGTCATGGACCACCTCGACAAGGTGAAGAAGGGAAGGGGCGCCCTCGTCGACGTCCGCTCGCCCAGGGAGTATTCCGGCGAGCTGCTGGCGCCCGAGAACCTGCCGCAGGAAGGCTCCCAGCGCGGCGGGCACATCCCGGGGGCGCAGAACATCGTCTGGTCGCAGGCGGTGAACGAGGACGGCACCTTTAAAACGGCGGACCAGCTCGCGGAGCTCTACCAGAGCCAGGGCGTAACGCCGGACAAAGACGTGATCGCCTACTGCCGCATCGGCGAGCGCTCCGCCCACACCTGGTTCGTCTTGACGCACCTCCTCGGCTACAAGAACGTGCGCAACTACGATGGGTCGTGGACGGAGTGGGGCTCGTTGGTGGGCGCGCCCGTCGAGAAGTAGCCGCGCCATTCACACGCCACTCTCCGCGCGTCCTTCGAGCTAACCTCAGGACGAGCGGATGGAGGTCGTCTAAAAGGCACGTCATCTGCCTTCGCAAAACGAGGCTTGCCCGCTCGTGGTGAGGCCTGCTCGAACCATGAGCGGTGCGACGACGCAGCGCGTTTAGATGCCGGCGTCTGCTATCATCTCCATGAATGGCGAGTGACGCGACCGCGGCCACGTCCTGTGAGATCACCCACCGCGTAACCACCCTCAACGGTCGCCACGCCTTCTTCCGCGAAGCTACCCCAGCGGCCGGATCGCAGGGCTCGCTTATCCTACTACACGGGTGGATCGGGACGTCTTCGTGGATGTTCCGCCATGTTCTGCCGGAGCTGGGCGCGCGCTATCACACGATCGCTCCTGACCTGCCCGGCTTCGGCCGCTCTCAGGTGCTTCCGGCGGCTCCATCGATCGAAGGATACCGGGAGTTCGTGCGTGGCCTGGCGGATGAGCTCGGGATCGACCGCTTTCACCTCGTCGGCGTATCGGTTGGTGGGACGGTGGCGCTCGACTTCGCCCACCGCTACCCCGAGCGAGTGCTCAAGCTCGTTGTGCAGGGGCCGGTCTGGCGAGCTACTGACCTGCCGCGGCGGTTTCGCTTCACGTATGACCTCCTCGGCCGAATTCCCGTAATCACGGACCTGATACCGAAGACGCCGGTGAAGTGGTGGTTCTTTATTCGGCGGCTGGACATGGGCCGCGACACACGACATTTGTCAAAGGCGGACCGTCGACAGCTGAGCCGCGATATTCTTCGCGTGCCTAACGAGACGCTTCTCGACGTCGGCCGCGAGCTGCTGCATATCGATATGACCGATCTGGCCCGCCGCATCGTGTTGCCGACGCTGGTTATAGACGGCAGCGAGGCTCGCATGGTCCCGCCGAGCGCTTCACGTGAGTTGAGCCGGCTGATTCCTGATGCTCAGTGGCGAGTTGTTCGGAATGCTGGACACAACGCTGCGATTGAGAAACCACGACAGTTCCTGGACGCCGTGCTGCCGTTCCTCGCGCCGGAGCTGGCGGCGAAGAAGGCGCCTCGCCGGCCGCGCGCGACTTCCGGGACGAGGAAAACAGTCGGTCGGAAGCGCTCGTCCACCAAGGCGAAAAAAGCAGAAGCTTAGCGTCGCCTTACGCCGTGGCCACCTCCGAAGTGCAGAAAGCGCACCGGCGTGCGCCGACCGGGATGTCACTCAGGCACTGAGCGCACTTCTGCAGGGCCGGGTCCGGCGGCGGCTCCTTCTTCGCCCGCTGCATCAATGCGTTGACCGGCACGACTACAAAGAAGAAGACTGCAGCGGCGATCGTGACGAACGTGAAGATCTTATTGATGAAGTCGCCGTAGCGAAACGTGCTGTCGTTGATCGTGAAGTCCAGGGCAGCAAAGTCCGGTTTGCCGAAGATCATCGCGATGAGCGGCGTTATGAGATCCTCCACGAGCGCAAGCACGACGGCACCGAACGCCGCGCCGATGACGAGGCGACAGCAAGATCGACGACGTTTCCTCGTAGCAAGAACGCCTTAAAGTCGTTGAGCATCAGAACCTCCTTGAATAGGTTGGAAGCGAGTGGCGAAAATTTAATCGCGAACCGCGGAGCCTGTCAACGCGAAAAACGGATTTGTTTGTGCGCCGTGGCCGCTTCGCTATAATTGGCGCCGTGACTCTGGGAAACGGCCCCGGCGCTCTCGACGATATCCGCGTGCTCGACCTCGCGGGAGAGATCGGCCAGTACTGCACGAAGCTGCTCGCAGACTTGGGCGCCGACGTCATCAAGATCGAGCCTCCGAGCGGCGACCCCGTCAGGCACCTGCCGCCTTTCTACGGCGATGAGGAGGGCGCTGACCGGAGTCTCTACTGGCTCAACCTGAACACGAACAAGCGCAGTATCGTCCTCGATCTGGAAATGCCCGAGGACCGCTCGGTGCTTGAGCGGCTCGTTGCGATCGCAGACGTTGTCGTCGAGACCTTCGAGCCCGGCCATCTCGACCGCGTCGGCCTCGGGTATGAAGGGCTTTCGAAGATCAAGCCGGACATCATCCTCACCTCGATCACCGGCTTCGGGCAGACGGGGCCGCACGCCCACTACAAGGCGCCAGATATCGTTGGCGTCGCCATGGGCGGGATCATGTGGCTGGCCGGCGACCCCAAGGACCCGCCTAACGTGCCGCCGTGGAAGCAGGGCTACGTCTCCGCTTCGATTCACGCGGCAGGTGGCACATTGACTGCGCTCTACCATCGAGACTTGACCGGCGAAGGCCAGCATGTCGACGTTTCAATGCAGGAGGCCGTCTCGATTGCCCAAGAGACCGCCATGCAGACTTGGGACATGATCGAGGCGCTCCGAACGCGGAACGCGCACAAGGGCGTAATCCCCGTAGACGTCCCCGGCATCGGCCCCTACGAATGCAGCGACGGCTGGGTGTTCGGCTACGTCGGCTCGCCGGCCGGGGCCACATGGGGCGACCTACTCGCCTGGATGGTCGAGGAAGGGAAGGCCGAGGACCTGGCGGAAGAGCCTTACAAGAGCTTCTGCGAAGGCTTGAACTTGCGCTTCCTCAGCACCCTCACGCAGGACCCCGCGACCATCGCGGAGAAGTTCCAGAGGATGGCACACATCAACGAGGTCCTGCGCCGCTTCGTCAAGACCAAGGGCAAGTGGGAGATGTACGAGAAGTCGCAGCGCCGGCGGCTGCTCTTCGGGCTCGTTTCGACACCGGAGGACATCGCGAAGAACCCGCAACTCCAGCACCGCGAGTGGCTCATGCCTGTCGAGCACCCAGACCTCGGCGCGACGCTCGAGTACCCCGGCCCGCCCTACCGCTTCTCGGAGACGCCCTGGACGATCCGACGGCGACCGCCGCGGGTGGGCGAGCATACCGACGAAGTCTTGAAGGAAGTAAGCAGTCAGAAGTAGGAGGTTCGAACAATGGTTACGAGCGCAGATCTCAAGACCGCCACTCGAGACGGCGTGAAGCTGGCCTACCTCGACACCGGCACTGGCGATCCGCCGCTGCTCTTCGTGCACGGCTGGTGTTGCGACCACACCTACTGGCGCGACCAGATCCCCGAGTTTGCCCAGCGCCATCGCGTCGTCGCCGCGGACCTGCGCGGAACGGGCGGCTCCGACGCGCCCGACCGGGACTACTCGATCGCTCAATTCGCCGACGACGTCGCCTGGCTCTGCGGCGAGATCGGGCTCGAGAAGCCGGTCATCGTCGGCCACAGCATGGGCGGCCTCATCGCGCTCGACATTGCTCGCAGGTATCCGGAGCTCCCGCGAGCGCTCGTCTTCAACGACGCCGTTTTGACACCGTTCCCAGAACAGTTTGAGGCCCTACGCGTGGCCCTCATGGCCGGGCTGCAGTCGCCAGCTTACAAGGCTGTGGCGGCGAACTTCGTCAATTCAGCCATGTTCACGCCGGATTCGCGCGACGATCTGAAGACCGAGATTGTCGACGGTATGACCAAC
>VBEI01000115.1 GCA_005882715.1 Chloroflexota bacterium
GAAGTGTCGGCCATCGTAGATTTGGCTGCGCAGGCGCGCGTGACGGTCGTTCCGTACGGGGGAGGCTCCGGCTTGATGGGCGGCGCTATTGCGCTTCGGCCCTCCGTCGTCGTCGACCTCAAGCGGATGAATTCCATTCTGGAGATCGACCGGGAGAACCGGAATGTTCAGGTCGAGGCCGGGATCGTTTTGGAGACGCTCGAACTGGCCCTCAACCATGAGGGCCTGGTCCTGGGCCACGATCCGTGGTCGCTTCCAATCGCGACAGTCGGCGGTGCGATCTCAACCGACTCGCTCGGGTACCGTGGGGCGAAGTACGGTTCGATGGGCGATCAGGTGCTTGGCCTGACGGCTGTCCTTCCAGACGGCCGAGTATTCGAGAGGAGTGCGCCCGCGAAGACCTCGGTCGGGCCTGACCTCCGCCGCCTTTTCATCGGCAGTGAAGGCTGCTTCGGCATCGTGACGGAGGCGACGTTGCGGGTGTTTCCGCAGCCTGAACGGCGCATTTTGCGCGCTTACCGCTTCAAACGCTTCAAGGACGGATTCGCAGCGATCGTCGAGATGCACGGCATTGGGCTCGCGCCGGCGTTACTCGACTATGGCGAAAGCCCCACTGCCGTGGGCGCCGGGACTGCGACTCTCTATCTCGCGTTCGAGGGCTTTCGGGAGCAGGGGGCGGCTGAGGAGCGCCGGGCCCGCCGCATCTGTGATGCCTCTGGCGGTCAGTCCATCGGACAACACGAAGCTCGGGGGTTTTGGGAGCGCCGACACGACATCGCGAGGGGCTTTGCCCAGAGGAGGCGGCAGGGCGGTGCACGGCCAAGCCCGGCAGGAGGCGCTTTCGACTTCGTCCACGTCACCCTGCCACGCTCTCGAGTGCTGGATTATCGGGCCGCATGCGGGCCGATCCTCGAACGTCACGACGTGCGGGTGGTCGAGTACGGGATCTGGTGCTGGCCCGAGCTGTTCTCCGTCACCATGACGGCCGAAGGCGGAGACGCCCGAGACCGCTTGTCTCGCGCCGTCGACGAAATGCTTATGCTCACGCGCGACATGGGGGGCTCGATCGAGTACTGCCACGGCGTCGGCGTCCGTCTCGCTCACCTGATGGAGCGCGAGCACGGCGGCGGCCTCGAAGTCATGCGCGCGCTTAAGAGCGCTCTCGACCCGCAGGGTATCCTGAACCCCGGCAAGCTCGGCCTCTAGAGCAGGCCGGGGCAGACATCCAACGTCTGCACCGGCCGCTGGTCCTTGTCGTACAATCCGCGCGGAGGTGGCACCATGACTGAACGCCCCAACCGCCAGATCCTGCTCGCCGAGCGCCCGACCGGGAAACTCGAGGAATCGCATTTCAAGGCTATCGATTCAACGATCGGCGATCCCGGGCCGGGCGAGCTGCTCGTTCGGACTGTCCTGCTTTCGATCGATCCCGCCAACCGGGCATGGATGCAGGGGCGGACCTATCGCGAGCAGCTCGGCGCAGGCGAAGTGATGGCAGGCGGCGCTCTGTGTGAAGTAGTCGCTGCCAATGGTGCTCCCATCCCGCCAGGCTCTATCGTGTGGGCCGAACCCGGGTGGCAGGAATATGCTATCGTTCCGGCCAACCGCGTCCTGCCGGTCACTGTGCGAGGTCCGCTCAGCCACCACATGAGCGTCCTCGGCATCACCGGCCTTACCGCGTACTTCGGGATGCTGAACGTCGGACAGCCGCGGTCGGGCGAAACGGTCGTCGTGTCTGCGGCGGCTGGCGCCACGGGAAGCGTCGCCGGTCAGATTGCCCGGATCCAGGGCGCCAGGGTAGTCGGCGTTACCGGCTCCGATGATAAGAACCGCCTGGTCGAGCGCGATCTCGGCTTCGACGCGACTGTCAACCACCGCAGCGAGAAGCTGCGCGAAGAGCTCGCCGCCGCCTGTCCGAACGGGATCGACGTCTACTTCGACAACGTCGGCGGCCGCGTGCTCGAGGCGGTCCTGCCGCTGATGCGGACCCACGGGCGCATCGTCTGCTGCGGCGCCGTCTCGCAATATGACAGCGCGGCGCCAGCCCCTGGGCCAGCGGGTGTGCCCGGGCAGCTAATCGTCAAGCGGCTGCGCATGGAAGGGTTCCTGGTCTCTGACTTTATCGGCGAGTGGGCGAAGGCGCAGGAGCAACTCGCCGGCTGGGTCGCCTCGGGCGACCTCAAGGTGCTCGAAGACATCGTCGAGGGACTCGAGTCTGCCCCGCGAGCGTTGATCGGCATCTTGGCCGGCGATAACGTCGGCAAGCGGATGGTGCGTGTCGCACCGGACCCGGTTGAGGGGTAGGGCGCGCTGCGTAATGCTGCGCCTCTACCGGCGCTTCGGCTTCTTCGCAGGTAATGTCCTAACGAACTCGAGCGTTTGCTCCACCCATCCTCTTAGCTGCTGGTCCGTCGCGTAGCCCTCTGGTGCAACGCCGATCATGCCCTTCATTGGGCGGCCAGCCATATCCATCTGGCGCGCGCCGGGACGCGAGAGAGTCTCCTCGAAGTGCTCGGGACCCACGCGCGCCATAAAGTCATCCCGACTGATGCCGCAGAACATATTGCCGTTAAGCATGAACGCGATCCCGCCAAACATCTTCTGCTCGGTGAGGCCGGTCAGGTTGCCGACGATCCCGCGGATGCGATCAGCGAGCTGCTCGTTGTAAGGCACCGCGCCTACATCTGGAAGAGCTGGATGAGGTTTCCTTCCGGGTCCTTCAACGTCGCGATCGTAACCTGGTCGTAATTGGTGGGAGGCTCGATGAACTCCACGCCCTTAGACCGCAAGCGTTCGTATTCGGCGCGGACGTCGTCGGTCATGAAACCGACCATGTGGCGCGCCGGGTCATTGTTCTTCCCTTTGACCTCGCTGTGCGAGCCCAGCCCTAAACTCGGCGCGTTGGGATCGCCGAATAGAACGAAGCGCTCGGACTCGAGGGTCGGCTTGAGGCCGAGAGTGTCGCGGTAAAACGGGAGCAGATTGTTCAGGTCCTGGCTCCAGATGCTGGCGCCGCCGAAACCTTTGATCATGACTGACCTCCTTCTTCAACTGGGGCGCTTCTATCACTATGTTAGACGAACGGCGAGCCGCCTGTTCGACGTCAGATTCGGTCGGCCGTCTCCGGCACCCGACGACTCTACGAGTCCATTTACTTTTGCGTGGCACATATCTACGTGCTCTCGGTGAGGCTAAAGACCTTCCGCTACGCCTCGGCCGACTAGTCGAGCGCGAAGGAGCCGTATTTGACTTCGCCCGCGCGTTCGTATTTAGCGATCACCACTCCAGTGCTGGACGTCTGGCTCTCGACGAGCATCAGGCCGGCCGGGATCGTGCCGTCGGCAAAAAGGCGCTTGCCAGTCCCGAGCAGGACGGGAAATATCATCACCTGAAACTCGTCGATGAGATCGTGCTTCATCAGCGTCTGGATGAGGTTGCCGCTGCCGTGAACCTGGATCTCCGGCCCAGCTTGGTCCTTGAGGGCGGACACCTGTTCCCCGACGTCACCTTTGATGAGGCTTGAGTTCTGCCACTCAACGCTGTTCAGCGTGCGAGAGGCCACGTACTTCTTCGCATTGTTTAGGCTATTTGCGGCCGAGTCGTCTTTGACGTTGGGCCAATGGGCGGCGAAGATTTCATACGTCTTACGGCCGAGCAGCAGGTCGTAGGGCTTGCCCATGAACTCGCCCATCATCTGACCCATACGGTCGTCCCAGTAATTGACTGACCAGCCGCCATGTTTGAACCCTCCGCTCGTATCCTCCTCTGGCCCGCCGGGAGCCTGCATCACTCCATCGAGGGTCAGGAACGTGTTGACTCTTAGCTTTCTCATCGTGGCTCCTTTCTTGAACCTCGGCGCAAGTGGTCATCGAGGCGATCAAGCGTCTGGTTGAGGCCGTCCAGCGCTCCGACCTCCTCGATCATTCGGTCGCGTTCCCCCGGCGTCACGAAGACCATTCGAGTAGTCAGGCGAGTCTTCTCGCCTTCCTCCTCGAAGGTCACGGTAACGCGAAACTGCTGCAAGTCGCTCTCATCGCCGCCGCCATGGTCGTACACCAAGCGGTCAGGCTCCGAGACTTCGACGAACACCACTTTGTTGGGGTAGTCGGTGCCGTCTGGGCCGTGCATGACGAAGCGCCAGACGCCGCCCGGCCTCACGTCCATCTCGTGGATCGTGGTTGTGAAGCCATGCGGGCCCCACCACTGGACCACTCGCGTCGGGTCGGTCCACGCCTCGAATACAAGCTCGCGCGGCGCGTCGAATACGCGCGTGACGACGATCTCGCGATCCGCCGTGGCCGTTGCTTCGCTCTCAGCCATTCGTCGGCTTTACGACTTGACGACGCGGTACTTGAGGTGGGTGACTTCCGGGGTCTCGACCACACGGACGGGCTCCACCCTCACATCCGAGCCAGCAAGATTATCGAAGAGGCGTTCGCCGCCGCCAAGGAGAATCGGAACGACGTGCAGCTCCATCTCGTCCATCAGACCCGCCGCGACGTACTGCTGCGCGACGCTGGCGCCGCCGCCAAGCGCTACATCCTTGCCTCCGGCCGCATCCCTCGCCTGCTTTAGCGCCGACTCGATTCCGTCGGTAACAAAGAAGAACGTCGTGCCTCCCTGCATCACCAGCGGCTCACGGGGGTGATGGGTGAGCACAAAGACAGGTGTGTGAAACGGCGGGTTGTCGCCCCACCAGCCCTTCCACTCCCAGTTACCCCACGGCCCGGGACCGCCGCCGAACATATTGCGGCCCATGATCGTCGCGCCCAGGTTTTCGAAATTTTCCCGGAGCACGTCATCATTCGTGCCGGTCTCGCCGCCACCCCTGTCGCCGTGCATCTCGCGAAAGAACTTGAGCTTGATGACCCAGTCATGCAGATTTTCGCCGCCTTCGCCGAGCGGGTTCTCGAGACTCTGGTTCGGCCCGGCGATGTATCCGTCGAGCGACATCGAGACGTTGAATCTGAGCTTGCCCATGGCGTCGATCTCCTTCCGTGTGGTTAGCACTAGCGATGTTCGCCTCCAAACCTAACCCTTGTAGGCTGCCTCTAGGGCCTCAATATCGAGCTTCTTCATCGGCAGGAAGGCTTGGGTGAGGCGCGCGATCTGGTCCTCGGTGCCGCGCCGCATCATTTCGTCCATTCGTGCAGGAACGATCTGCCAGGAGAGGCCGTACTTGTCCTTCAGCCAGCCGCACTGCTCGGATTCGGGGACCGCGGAGAGTTTCTCCCAGTAGCCATCGATCTCGTCCTGTGTCTCGCAGTACACAATGAACGAGATTGACTCGTTGAACTTGAACAACGGGCCGGCGCTAATCGCCATGAAGGGCTGCCCGGCGAGCTCGAAGTCGACAACATCGCAATCGCCCGACGGCGTGTCGTGGAGGGTGGTGATATTCGTGATTTTCGACTCGGGGAAGATGGAGGTGTAGAACTGCGCAGCCTCCTTAGCTTCCTTGTCAAACCAGAGGTGCGGGACGATCTTCTGTTTGATTGTGGCCATGATGCTACTCCTTAATCCTCGCTAACTTGAGGGATGTCTTTTGACATGGGCATTAGTGGAACGGTTATCGCTTCAGCGTTTGCACGAACTCGGCGAGGCGATCGTACGTCTCGCCTGCGCCCTCCTCCATGCCGGACTGAAG
>VBEI01000102.1 GCA_005882715.1 Chloroflexota bacterium
ACGGGGCTACAGCGCGTTCGAGACCGGACTGCGGATACTGCCCGTGGCCATGTCCATCGCGGTGGCGGCGGTTGTGGGCACAAGGCTCGCCGTCAAGATCGGCAACAAGGCGGTCGTCGCCACAGGCCTGGCGATGTTCGGGCTGGCGCTGTGGTGGATCTCCACTGTGTCGGCCTCCAGCCCATACATCGTGCTCGTCGGACAGATGATCATGGGTGGTGGCGGGCTCGGCCTGATCACCGCGCCGGCCACCGAGGCGATCATGGGTGCCGTTTCTCTCGAGAAGGCCGGTGTCGGCTCGGCGGTGAACGACGCCACCCGCCTCTTCGGTGCTGCCCTGGGCGTGGCGGTGCTCGGCAGCATCGCCTCTTCGCTGTACCGTAGCCAGCTCGGCGCCGACCTGCCCCCCGGCCTCCCCCAGGATGCCATCGAAGCGGCGCGCAGCTCGGTCGGCGGCGCACTCGTCGCCGCGCAAAGCCTCCCGCAGGCAGACTCAGGTCTCGCAAACAGCCTTAGCGCGGCTGCAACGGGCGCTTTCCTTCACAGCCTGGAGGGCAGTCTGCGCGTCGCCGGCAGCGTTGCCCTCGCCGGCGCAGTCCTCGCCGCCGCCTTCCTACCTTCGCGGCCGAGAGTGCCAGGAGCGCCAAAGCCGGTCGAGGACGAGCCTCAACCCGCTGCTCGTCGCAGGCGCTGGATGCCGACGCCGGCGCGCGTTGCCGTCCTCACGCCGCAGCGCACGACAGCCAGCCCGTCGAGCGATAAAGTCAAAGCCTGAGTTGAGTGACCATCAGCGGCC
This sequence comes from Chloroflexota bacterium, assembly GCA_005882715.1. Lineage (GTDB taxonomy): Bacteria > Chloroflexota > Dehalococcoidia > SM23-28-2 > RBG-16-64-32 > CF-163. The sequence continues at coordinate 797 of VBEI01000102.1, forward strand.
ATCATTGCCGTCTCGTCGGTGAGTTTCCGGAGCCCCGCGGCATTGCCCGCAGGGCTCGCGGTCGGCACACTGATGGGCATGTCTTCGTAGCTGACCGGTTCGTGACGAACCGGTAGCCGACGCCCGACTCCGTAATGATGTAGCGCGGCGCCTGCGATGTAAACTGGTCGGTCTTTGCGAAGCATCGAAGATCTGGGGACGTTCCGGTTCTAAAATTCCGACAGGCAATCGCTGACCTGAAATAGCGCACGAGAGATAATCCATGACGGTGCGCGTCTTCTGCTATGCCCGCACAACGGAACCGTCGGATTGTAACGTTGAGAGGTTCCCAGCGGTGCGCTACACGCGGTTCGTCACGAACCGGTAGCCCGCGCCCGGCAGGTCGGGCCCTGCGCCAGCGCTGCGTGCGCGGATGGGAACGCTTCCCGGTTCCCAACGTGCCAGACGTCGTTTCGGATCACCCGCTCGCGAGCGAATCGACCGAATCGAGAGACCGTGCGGCCTGATCCGCGTACAGGACCGAGAAGCCCGGGTTAATCTCGAGCGCTCGCGAGAGGTATTCGCGCGCGGCGCCGCGATTGCCCAACTTGTCGTTAATCATTCCCGCGTGAAAGAGCATAAGCGCGTCGCGCGTGCCCAAACGTAAGGCTTCCTGCGAGTAGGCCATTGCCTCTTCGTATTGCCCCGATTTGTAGAGCGCCCACGAAAGGACGTCGGCGGCCCGGATATTGCCCGGTTGCCTCAGGTAGACCTCGCGGGCCTGCGTTACCGCATCGTCGAGCTTGAGGTCGTGGTCGGCGAAGAAGAGCGCCATCTGCAAATCGGTGTTAATGCCGTTGGCCTTGTAAAGCGCGTCGATCGCGCCGATCAAGGCGTACTGTTGCTGCGCCTCATGCTCCCGGCCAGCGGCACGCGAGACGTCGCCAAACGCCGCCACGTACTCAGGTATGGGCTGTCGGGCGACTACCTGCCGGTAGAGCGAGATCGCCCCGTCATAGTCACGACGGGCGGCGTTTACTTTCGCCAGGCCGGCCAGTGCGTGCACGTAGCCGGGAAAGGCCTCGAGCGAGGCACTGTACTGCGTCTGGGCGGAGTCGAGATCGCCGGTGTTGAAGTCGAGATTGGCGAGCTGGAGATGATACCACGCCTGGCCCTCGGCAGATGCACCGGCGTCAACGGCCCCGTTCACGGCTTGCTGGGCGAGGCCGATCGCCTTCTGAGGGTCGCCTCTCAGTTCGGCCAGATGGGCGAGACGGCTCAGCACCGGAGAGGTCTGAGCGATGCCATAAAGGTTGTCGTAAGCGGACTGCGCCTCGTCATACTCGCCGAGTTCAAGATCGTTGTCACCAATCAGAGCGAGCGCCTGCGCGGAACCTGGATTGAGCGAATATATGCGCTGAGCGGTCGCAAGGGCGCCGGCGAAGTCGTGCCTGGCAAACTGCAGATTAGCCTGGTAACTGATCCCGGTCTCGTACTTCGGGTTCAATTTCAACGCTTGCTCGACGGCGGCGTCAGCGCGGCTATACGAGTCCACATCACCGATCTCCCGGGCGCGGCGAAGGAAGCCGCCGGCCAGCTCGGTGTAACTGATGTAGTCAGCAGGGTTACTCTCGACGCGGCGGCGCCAGAACGCCATGAAATCGTCAGTGCTGAGCATCCCGCCGGTCGGGGCGTTTCCCGCGTCCGCTACAGTGGCCGTTCCGTTATCCGGCGCGGCAGGCGGACCGCCGCTGAAACGCACATGCGAGAAGACGGCAATCCCCACCACCGCCAGCAGGGCCAGGCCTGCCACCAACAGTCTGCTGTTACTCAAAGCAACTCCGTCAAGCTACGTCTAGACGAGCTATCTCTCCCAGCAAGGGCACAAATCGGGTGCCCTTGCTGGAAGGATGAAGGCTACTTAGTTGGGTGGCGCGAGGTAGGGAAAGGTGGATGAGAAGACCGAGTCGTTGGCGACACAGTCCGTCGTTATAGCGCCGTTGCTGATCACGCTCAGCTCGGTGTCGATGACGTCGTCTTGAAGCCTGCGGCCATTGAGAAATCCGCCGGCGTTTGAGGTGTCCACGGTCAGGATATCGGGCAAGAGAACGTCAGCGATGGCGTTGGCGTAAGCCTGGGTGTCACCGAGGGACAGAAGGGTGTCGACGATGTTCTTGCGGAAGTCGCGCTGGTCGTTGATCGGCTTCCCGAAGTTGAAGGCGTTCTTGTCCGCATCCGTGTGGTTGAAGACGGTGTTGATGGCCGGGCGGCCCATGCGGTCCGCTGGCTTGTCGTCGATGCTCGTCGTTGCCCAGACTCCGATATTGTTCGGTCCGAGCTGAGAGCTTGGAATTTCGAGAACGATGGCCATCGCGTTGAAGCCCGCGAAGAAGTTGGTTCCCTTGCCGCCGGCGCAGAAGGCCAGGCCATTCCTAAAGGCGAGCAGATCGAAGAAGAACGGGTCGTCAAAAAGCCCTGCGCGCAGGCTGCCGCCGCCTTTGACGGGGATAGTCGCGCCCGTCTGGCCTCTGGCAAGGACCGCGCCCTTGTTGCCGCAGGCCGCCGCGGGGACACAGCGAAGCTGAACGTCTTGCACGGGGCCGTTCCCCTCGAAGCTCAAGCGATACGAAATGTCTGGTCGCGCGTCGCCGTCCCGATCGATGTTGAACCGGTAGTCGGCGCCCGGCCGGTAGCTTGTAGGGCTCAGGACGCCGGCCACTGGATTCGTGGTCATTATCAGCACCGTATTTGCCGGGTTGCTGGGCGACTGAAACGCATAGACGTCGTTTATGTCGATGCGACCATCGGTCTTCACGAAAGGAGCATCGAGGTGGTCGGCCGCACCGGACAGGCGCGGTGCGACGCCGGTGGTGAGCATCACGATAGCCGCTACCAAGGCCGAGGCACCTAGTAGCGAGCTGATTACGAGTTTCCGCATTTGTAAACTCCTCCTCATTTGCGGATAGCGGGCGATGTCGGCGCGCGTCTGACAGTTAATTCGCGGTAAATCGCGCGATAGATCACCTGATACGCGAATAGAAGTGGAATCGGCCGTGTCGCTTAATTTCAGCGATCAGGGCCGGAGCCGCGCCGCGCTAGCCCCGGTTTGTCACGAACCGGTAGCCGACGCCCGGCCCCGTGATGATGCAGCGCGGCGCCTGCGGGTCCGGCTCGATCCTCTTGCGCAGGTGAGCGCAATCGAGAGCGACTGGCCCTGCAGCAGCCCAGCAGCTTTAGGCGAGAGGTGCGGTGATCGCTCTAGCTGTCGGTTGGCCCACCCGAAGCCCGATTGAGGGTACCGCGCAACACAGGCGAAGGCCGGGCGCGCCCATGAACTAGCGGTGGGCGAGTTCCGCCTCTCTGAGCCGGGCGACCGCGGCGGCACGCTGCCGGCCGGTGAGGCGATACTCGATACCCCACTCGGCCATAGCGCGAACGACCGACCCCAGCTCAGCGCCCTTCTTCGTGAAACGGTACTCAGCGCGTGGGGGATGATCACTGTAGAAGTGGCGCTCGACGATCCCCTCCCGCTCGAGGAGTTTCAGGCGCTGGGCAAGAAGATTCGGCGAGATGCCCTGGAGCGATTCCATTAAGTCCTTGAACTTGCCGCTCCTTCCGAGCGTGAGGTCGCGGATGATAAGGAGGGTCCACCGGTCGCCGATAACATCCAGGGTAGCTGCCACCGGACACCCCTCTTGGGTCTGATAGGTCCTTTCCAATAGATCTTCTCCCGTTGGCCTATGTGATTGTTGTCACTTCAATAATAGTAAGGGACTTGACAATTGTCAATCCATCGGGCTATAAGAACATATAGCAATTAATGTTTCATGTAGAGACGGAGGTACTCCAGTGGAGAGGTCGAAGATGCCGCGACAAACGCGCCGGAAGGGGCTCATCCTGTTCGCCCTGTGCCTGGCGGCTCTGATCATCAATATCGACGTCACCATCGTCAATGTCACCCTCCCAAGCCTGGTCCGTGAACTCGACGCTACGACGACGGACCTCCAGTGGGTGGTCGATGCCTACACGCTAGTCTTTGCCGCCCTCATCCTAGCGGCGGGAAGCCTCAGCGACCGGCTCGGCCGCAAAGAGGTCCTGCTGGCCGGCCTCGGGGTGTTCGGCGCCGCAAGCCTGGCGGGGGCATTCGGACAGAACCCGGGTCAGCTCATCGCCGCCCGAGCGGTGATGGGCCTCGGAGCGGCCGCGATCTTCCCGTCCACGCTGTCACTGATCGCCAACGTGTTCACGGACCGATCCGAGCGGGCTAAGGCGATCGGTCTGTGGGGCGCGACGACCGGGGTCGGCGTGGCCGCCGGCCCAATCATCGGCGGATGGCTGCTCGGGCAGTTCTGGTGGGGCAGCGTGTTCCTGTTCATGGCGCCCGTCGCCGCCGTCATCGCCGCCGTTATCGCGTCGGTTGTTCCAACGTCCAGGGACCCTTCGGCTCCACCCATCGACTGGCGGGGCGTTGTGCTCTCGAGTGCCGGCATGGCCGCCCTCGTACTCGGCATCATCCAGGGCCCGAACTGGGGATGGGGCTCAGGTGCGACGGTGGCGACGATCGCCGGCGGGCTGGCCATCCTCGCGATCTTCGTCAATGTCGAGCGCGGCATGGACCACCCGATGCTCGACATCAGTCTCTTCCGCAACCTCCGCTTCACGGCTGCCAGCGGGTCGATTACCACTGGGTTCTTCACTCTCGCCGGCTTCACGTTCCTGATTACGCAGTACTTCCAGTTCATACGGGGCTACAGCGCGTTCGAGACCGGACTGCGGATACTGCCCGTGGCTATGTCCATCGCGGTGGCGGCAGTTGTGGGCACAAGGCTCGCCGTCAAGATCGGCAACAAGGCGGTCGTCGCCACAGGCCTGGCGATGTTCGGGCTGGCGCTGTGGTGGATCTCCACCGTGTCGGCCTCCAGCCCATACATCGTGCTCGTCGGACAGATGATCATGGGTGGTGGCGGCCTCGGCCTGATCACCGCGCCGGCCACCGAGGCGATCATGGGTGCCGTTTCCGTCGAGAAGGCCGGTGTCGGCTCGGCCGTGAACGACGCTACTCGCCTCTTCGGCGCCGCCCTGGGCGTGGCGGTGATCGGCAGCATCGCCTCCTCGCTGTACCGTAGCCAGCTCGGCGCCGACCTGCCACCCGGCCTGCCCCAAGATGCCGTCGAAGCGGCGCGCAGCTCGGTCGGCGGCGCGCTCGTCGTCGCGCAAAGTCTCCCGCAGGCAGACTCCGGTCTTGCAAACAGTCTTAGCGCGGCGGCAACCGGCGCGTTCGTGCACAGCCTGCACGGCAGCCTGCGTGTCGCCGGCAGCATTGCCCTCGCCGGCGCAGTCCTGGCCGCCGCCCTCCTGCCTTCGCGGCCGAGGGTGCCCGGAGCGCCAAAGCCGGTAGAGGACGAGCCTCGACCCGCTGCTCGCTCCAGGAGCTGGGCGACTACGCCGCCGCACCTTGCTGCCCTGTCGCCCCAGCGCACGACAGCCAGCCCGTCGAGCGATAAGGTCAAAGCCCGAGTGCGGTGACAACATCGGCGGCTATCATTGCCGTCTCGTGGGTGAGTTTCCGGAGCCCCGCGGGATTGCCTGCGGGGCTCACCGTCGGCACACTGATGGGCATGTCTTCGTACGCATACACCATCAGAAGCGGCGGCTGGGAGCGGCGTCAGCCCGTCGCTGGCCCCGGCTCGTGACGAACCGGTAGCCGACGCCCGGCTCTGTAATGATGCAGCGCGGCGCCTGCGGGTCCGGCGCATATGCGCTGGGCATTACCGGGCACCGTACCAATCGAAGAGGTCGTCCCAATGGATGAAGCCATAATATCCCTCCGGGGTCGAGGCACCCAGGACCGCGGCCTTCCGCGGGTCTTTTCCGTCGGCGTTCATTCGGCGCTCATTAGCCACAACTCGATGTTCGCACCCGAGCGGATGCCATAACCCTGAAAGTCGCCGGCCATCACGCGGACAAAGAGGATGTACGAGCCACCAGACGACCAGGTGGGCCAGTTGTCGGAGTACGTGGCATCAGACGTAAGCTGCTGCACCCGGCCGGCGCTATCGCCCAGCCAGATCCCGCGCGTGGCAGCCGGCTCAGGATCCCTGTTGGTATCTTCGGGCGCGCGTCCTTCGCCGCGGCTGAAGGCGACGACATCGCCCTGCGGCGACCAGGCGGGGTTGAGCTCGGCAGTCCCGTCGTCGTTGCGGAACGCCGTTCCAGCTCCGGTCAGGTCCGAGATCACCAGGTGCTTGCGGATCCAGATATCGCGCCCGCCGCCATCGACAAACGCGATCTGCGAGCCGTTCGGCGACCAGGTGATGATCCCCTCCCGATCGAGGAGGGTGCGCCCCAGTTCCCGTGGCTCTCCCCCATCAACCGGAATAACAAACAGCGGCGCGCCATCGGCCGAGATCGAGGAGGAGTCGATCGGCTCCTGCCAGAAGCTTAAGTAACGTCCGTCGCGGGACCAGCCGTGGAGATATGGGATGGGGCCGGCGGTGGACTGATGCGTGACCTCATATACATCCCGCCGTGCACCCGATCCCTCAGCGTTTACCACCGAGAGTCCTTGCCGCACCTGGCACACCGTCCCGTATACGCGAAACCCGACCGCGCACATGGAGCCATCGCCACCGGCGTCCTCTGACCAACCGAAGGCGATGTTGAGCCCGTCAGGCGACCACGCAAAATGCCCTGCGCGGGCAAGCGCCCGCCGCTCGCCGGTTTCAGCATTCAACGTATTTATGAACCCACCGCCTGTGTACGCCAACACTGAATTCACGGGAGACCACGACAGAGAAAAAGCTTCGTCGGCGACCTTGGCCTGAGACCCGCCCTCAGCGGACACCACCCAGCCGGACAATCCGAAACCGTTGTCGGGCCTTTTCTGGAAGGCGATCCACTTGCCGTCGGCCGACCAACGTGGTGCTGTATTGCGTTGGTCATCCGTCAATCGGCGTTCTTCGCCGCCGGCCAGTTCCTTCACCCAGATGTCGTCGCCACGCACGAAAGCAATGCGACCGAGCTCGGCGTCGCGCCCAATATTTCTTCCAGCCCTGAGGTTCGTTAATTGTTCGCGCACTTCAGGCGTCGGCGCGGCAGACTTGGGTGTGGGTGGTACCGTAGGTCGTACGAATAGTCCATTGACGGGTCCGCACTGCGGAGGCTTCGGTACGCGAGGGTAGCTCTCGCAGAGTTCGCTGATCGATGCCCGATTTGGCGTGGTCAGCGGTGTCGGCGTCGATGCTGGAACCGTGTCGCCTTCGAAGCGCAGATACATAACGCC
>VBEI01000103.1 GCA_005882715.1 Chloroflexota bacterium
AAGTGCAAACTCAAGACGTGAGGCCCCTTCTGACAGAAGTGCGCTCGCCGACCCTGATACTCAGCCCAAGTGGCGGCGGGCTGGGGGTTGTTCAGAGCAGGTTCGCGCAGGAAGTCGCGATAGGTATCCCGGGTGCTCGACTGACGACCACCGGGACGGGCTTCGCAGCACTGGCGCTGCCCGACGAACTGGCCGCTGAGTTCGTGCTCGGCCGAACTGTGCGACGCCCGCTGGCGGCTGATCATCCTGAGCGGGCCGAAGGCCCTTCTGGCACCGCCGTGATCCTGTTCGCCGACATCGCCGACTCCACCGCCCTCACCGAGCGCCTCGGCGATACCGCCTTCCGCGCGAAGGCCCGTGACCTTGACGCCGCTCTCCGCGCCATCATCCGCGAACATGTCGGCACTGCCGTGGAAGGCAAGCTCCTCGGCGACGGCGTTCTCGCCGTCTTCACCTCGGCCTCCACGCCGGTGACGTGATCCGCGAGGAGAACAACGTCTACGGCGGCGCCGTCAACATCGCTGCGCGCATCAGCGGGCTCTCGGCACCCGGTGAGGTGCTAGTCTCGGAGACGGTGCGCTCGCTGGCCCGCACGTCGGCAGGCGTTCAGTTCGATGACCGCGGCGAGCAGGAGTTGAAGGGGGTTGGGGAGGCGGTGAGGGTATGGGCTGCGCGGAAGGCGGAGTGATGGAGCCGCGGTGGACATTGCGTATGGGACGGCCGGCGAAGGGGCGCCGCGCCGGCAATACCCATTTGTACTACCTTAAGCTCCCATTTCGCTAACGTAAGTGCTAGACTGGGCGCGGTTGTGGCGCCCATCGGCCCGCACTGGAAGGAGTTCTCACATGGCAGTTCGCAACGTTTCCATTTTTCGGCCGCACCCGGGGAGGCGACAGGAGTTCTTAAACGATGCAGTGGCGGCGAAGAAGATCCTGGAGCGGCTCGGAGCGCGGTGGCGGATTGGAGACACAACGATCGGCGGCCCCAACACCGGGAATCTCGTCGTTTCGTTAGAGTTTGCCGACATGGCCGCGTACGCTGCCTTCACGCAGAAGGCGCAGGCAGACTCCGAGTGGCAGGCGTTCCAGGCGAGAGTCGCTGGCTCACCCGATCCCACGACTACGCTGGTTGGACGGAGCCTCATCACGGACCTCGATTTGTAGGACACCAAGCTGGCGGAGGCCAGCCCGAGTTGCCCCCGACATAGCCCGGCGTTCGAGGCCGGAGCGCACTACGATGAGGTAGTTAGCATGAGCCCACAAATCGTTATCTGCGGCGCCGGCTTCGGCGGTCTCGAGCTGGCGGCCAGGCTCTCGGCCGCGTTCGGTAGTGAGATCGACCTCACGCTGATAGACAAAAACAACGCTTTCGTCTTCGGCTTCTCGAAGTTCGAGATCATGTTCGGGCGTCAGCGGCGCGAAGACGTAAGCTCGTACTACGCCAATATCTCGAAGCCGGGCGTTACCGTGCGCCAGGAGCTCATCACCACAATCGATCCCGAGGCCCGCCGGGTGGTCACTGACAGAAACACGTACGATGCTGACATTCTCGTCGTTGCCCTGGGCGCGGACTACGACTTCGGCGCGACGCCCGGCTTCGTCGAAGGCGGCCACGAGTTCTACACCGTAGACGGCGCCGTCCAGCTGCGAGATGTGCTTCCGAACGTCAGATCCGGCAATGTGATCGTCGCCGTGGTCAGCGAGCCCTTCAAGTGCCCGCCTGCGCCCTGTGAGGCGGCGATGCTGCTCGACGAATACTTCTCAGAGCGCGGTGTGCGGTCCAGCATCGACCTCAGCGTCGTGTCCCCGTGGGGTATCCCCATCCCGGCATCCGGCCCAGCGTCGGACGCGATCCTCGAGCGGTTCCGTGAGCGGAACATCGGCTGGGTCCCGAACCAGGGGGTAAAGGCGCTCGATCCGGCAACCAAAACGCTGCACCTGCGAGATGGAAGCACACTGCCGTACGACTTGTTCTTGGGCATCCCGATCCATCGCGTGCCCGAAGTAGTCCAAGCGTCCGGCCTGGCCGTCGACGGCTGGATTCCGGTGAACAAGGCAAACCTCTCGACGCAGTTTCCGGACGTTTACGCGATCGGCGATGTGACGAGCGCGCCCGTGCCCAAGGCGGGCATCTTCGCCGAAAGCGCTGGGCGGGCAGTGGCCGAGCATCTCATCGTGCAGCTACGCGAATCAGGCGCGGCCAAACCGTACGACGGCGCCGGGTCCTGCTTCATCGAATTTGGAGATCACAGGGTCGGACGTGTTGACGTCGATTTCCTTAGCGGACCATCGGTAACCGCTCCATTTACCGAAGCCTCGCTCCAGGGAGCTGAGGAGAAGCAGGAGTTCGCCGCATCGAGGCGTAAGTTCTGGTTTGACAGTTAAGTCTTCGTGACGCCAAGACCCTTGGGTGCGCGGGCGAGCCGGCGCCGGTTTGCGGGCTGATCGCAAACCCGCAAGACGCCCGGCCTGCAAACCCGGTGAGCGATGGAGCCACAGGAAACGGCTGATCGCACTTACGAGGATCAGTCAGGCCCGCTTCCACTGACAAGTAGCTAACTCGCGCTCTGCGAAAGAACACCTTCGGTCGTTATCTTGACGACCTTTGTTCTCCGAGAAGCGACGGTTTCCTCGCGCGAAATGTAATAAAGCGAGTAGCGCGGGCATCTAAGACAAAGGAAGAATCCAGGCACTTGCCTACTCCTTCCCTTTTCAGCACGAAACGATGTCGTTCATAACAGACTACGGAACCCCGCGGGCGGAGACCGAGGTACGGTCGAAGCTACGCGACCAGCTGGCGGACTTGACAAGAATGCTGAGCGGCTGGGCGCGCGACTGGGGTGGTCTACTCGCACTCGCACTTACCGCCTACGTTGTCGTGTTTATCGCCTGGCTGTTCGTACGCTGGCCCTTCGGCGATCAGGTGGTGTTGATCGACAACATCGGGTTCCTGCCGATGAGCATCGCGGGCGCCATTCTGGCGTGGCGGGCCGCCTCGCAACGCAAGCTCGACCGCCGCACGAGGCGTGCCTGGCTGGTTCTCGGCATCGGCTTTGCTTCGTTCTGGCTGGGTGACGTCCTGTGGCTCTACTACGAGAACATCCTCGGCACGGCGCCATTCCCTTCCCTGGCGGATGCTGGTTACCTCTCCTACTACCCGCTAGTCTTTCTAGGCCTCCTGCTATTCCCGGCGGCGCCTCGACGCGGCGGTCAGGTGCTGAAATTCTGGCTGGACTCCATGACCGTGCTCCTGGGCGGTGGCATGGTGATCTGGTACCTCCTCCTGCGCCCCATCGCCCAGGCGGAGGACAGCAGTCCGCTCTTGACGACCCTCTCCCTCGCCTACCCCGTCGGAGACCTCGTCCTGCTCTTCGGCATCACCAACATCGTACTGCGGAGACCGCTCGCACGTAGCGGACGGGCGCTTGCGGTCCTCGCCTCGGGACTGCTCCTGTTTGTCATTGCCGACGTTGCCTTTGGCTACATGTCGATCCAGGAACAATATGACACCGGCGACTGGCCGGACATGCTCTGGCTGGGCGGGCAGTTGCTGATGGTTCTCGCCGCCCAATACCAGTGTTGGACGGCGCGGAAGCCAGCGCAGGAGGAACAGCCGGAAGAAGCCCAGGGCCTCGGCTTCAGCTTGCTACCGCCGGCGGCGGTAATCATGAGCTTCGGCCTGCTGCTAATCCTTGAACGCGGTGAATTCGAGACAGCGATAGGTGGCCTGACGATCGCGGCTGTCGGTCTCACGGCGGTCGTGCTGGCACGCCAGATCACATCGCTCACCGAGAACACGCACTTGCTGCGGCGCACGACAAGCCTCGCGGAGGAACTGGGGCGCAACGAGGCCCGCTTCCGTTCGCTCGTGCAGAACGCCTCCGACGTGATCATCGTTACCGATGCGGCGGGAAACATCCTCTACGAAAGTCCAGCCGTCGAACGCGTCCTGGGTTACAAGCCCGATTACCGCGTAGGGACCAACGCGCTCGCCACCATACATCCCGACGAAGCAGCCCGCGTGACCGAAATTCTCGCCTACGTCACGCAACATCCAGGAGAGTTCCGGACGCTCGAGTGTCGCGCGATGCACGCCGACGGGCACTGGCGATGGCTGGAAATAACCGCATCGAATGTGCTGGACGACCCGAACGTGATGGGCATCGTCGGGAACTATCGCGATATTACGGAGCGAAAGCTTCTGGAAGGGCAGCTTGCCCACCAGGCCTCCCACGACGCCCTCACAGGCCTCGCCAACCGCGCGCTCTTCCGCGACCGGCTTGAGCACTCACTGGCCCGAGCCCGCCGGCACGGCGAGCCGGTCTCCATCCTCTTCCTGGACCTGGACGACTTTAAGGCAGTTAACGACAGCCTCGGCCATTCAGCGGGGGACGCAGTGCTGGTCGCCGTCGCGAATCGGCTGCGCGGGTGCATGCGAGAGTCCGATCTCGCAGCGCGCTTAGGAGGCGACGAGTTCGCAGCCCTGTTTGAGGACACCGACGGACCGCAGGCTGAAGCAGCCGCCAAGCGCATACTCCAGACGCTGGCGCCGCCGGTTGATGTGACCGGCCATCCGCTGCCTGCCCAGGCGAGCATTGGCCTCGCGGTGGTGAGCGACGGCAGCTGCGGTCCAGAAGAGCTTCTCCGCAGGGCAGATGCGGCAATGTATGCGGCGAAGGCCCGCGGCAAGGGACAGTACGCGGTATTCGGCGGCGAAGGGCGAGTAAGCGTCTGCCCAACCGCCGGATAGACGCCCGGGTAGATGGCGATGCGCGCCCCAAACGAGGGCGGCGTCGCGCCTTCCCGTTACGCGCCTGCGGCAGCCGCTAAGTTTTGTTTCCTTGGTGAAACTACTCTTCGCGTTCCTACTGTTCCTCCTTCAAACGCTTAGCTGAGAATTACAGCACCGCGTACTTCGCCTCTCTTGCGCGTAGCCTTAGCGCTCCCGCTTGGAGAAATTCACGCCCCTTTCACGAAGAAAATGCCCAAATTTCATGCATTCCCTCCGGCGCTCAGACAAGCTGCGCACTGTAGTTTTCTGGGATCGGCCTGCAGGGACGTGGAAATAGGTTTAACCGACCGAGATCTCCGTCGCGCCAACATCAAGCCAACCCCGGGCCCGCAAAGGAGAGTCGACCAATTACCGGCCGCTTGAAGCTGTTCACCATCGTGCGGCTGGTCGCCGTTATCCTCACAGCGCTGCTCACAGTTCTGGTGGGTGGGGATGGAGCGCGGGCCGCAGGCAGTTTCAACCCGGAGAACTCATCTCAGTATTGCCTGGCTGGGAGCGGCGCTATAGACGATCAACAGCTCACCACTGGCTGCACGCCGGACACTACCCCGGGCAGCCACCCGGACATCGTGAGCAGTTTCGACCTGCCCGCCGGCGACTACAACTTCGGCGGCGTCGTCGGCCTCTCGCCCTCGGTGCCCGATGATTCGGCAATACCCGTCGGCGCTATTCTGGGCAAGCTGGGGTCACAGCCGACCCTCGGCCTTCTCAACAACCCATGCAATAACAGCCAGCTACGTGTCTCGTTCACGTTCGTGAAGGGAACGACAGACATCAACAACACCGTGGAGCCACAGCCCTTCGGCTCAGAAAATGATCTGGCGATTATGGCCGGGGACAATCCGCCCTATGACGGGCACCCCGATGTGACGCCTCCTCCCGCCGCTACGAAATACCCCTCCTTCCTG
>VBEI01000104.1 GCA_005882715.1 Chloroflexota bacterium
ACCCACCGGCGGACGTCTTGTCGCCCATGAACACGATGATCGGCTCCGACGGCCGCTCGTCGATCTCCATCTCCGCCGAGCCCGGCCCCGCGCCGCGGATGTTGCCCGAAAAGGCGTCGGTGAGCAGGTCCTGTCCCGCCCCGTATAGCTTCAGCTTCTTTGCGAGGTCCGTGCCTTTGATAAACGTGTCCCAGGCCAGCTTGTGAATCTGCTCATTATCTTCGCCGCGGTCGTGCGTCATGATGAGGAACATATCGTCGCCGCAGTGCGAGGCGTGGCCGTCGATCAACAGGCCGGACTGCTTCGCCGTGTCCAGCTCCCGCTGCCCGAGCGCCAGGATGTCTGGGTGCGAAGACGAGTGGCCTACCATACCGCCAATGTCTGCCTTGATAACACTAATCGTGACCATTAGAGAACACCTCCGCTACTTCAACTGGGGCGGAGTGCGCCGCCCGCACTCCTACGATGGAGATCGCTTGCATGAAATCGCCTGCGCATTCTAGCGACACTGTAAATGGCGACCCAAAGGGTGTCAAGGAACAAGCCGTAAGAGAACCGTTACGGATTCGTATAACCTTCCTCGAGCGCCGCCAACACCTCCCGGGCGTTGCGGTGTGCGAGCTCGAGCCATTCTTCGCGAGCGGACCCTTCGGGTCGCGCGAGAAAGGCGTTCAGCTCCTCGCGCAACCGTTCCTCCTTCTCGCGGCGGATGTCTTCGTTTAGCGGCTTGAAACACTGGAGCTTGCGCGGACCTTCCCGCCCTCCTTCTGAAATGTACCAGTCTCGATAAGAACGGCAGCCCGCGAGGAACATCAGGAAGCCCAAGGGCGATGCGACCGGCGGGTAGCCGCGTGTGAGCATACGCTCGCTTGCCCTCTGCCCGGGCGAGTCGTACTCCACCATCATGTGCCCTCCCGGCGGCACAAGCTCCGATAACGTCTCGAATAGCTTGCGATCGAGCCCTTCCCCTGCGAGATCCGAGATATGGCCGGCGAAGCGCTGCACCGGATGGTACTGAGTTAGTTCGATCCAGTTGTAGGCAGGAAACGGGCCCGAATTATGCAAACCCAGGGCCAGCGGCTCATCCGCAAGCCTTCCGCTGGCATCGGCGAGGAAGAGCTGGAAGTACCGCGATCCAACGTTGTTCTTTGGGCCGAGGAGCACCAGCAACCGATAGTCGCCAAGCCGAGCGCCTTGCAGGCGCGCCAGGGGATGCTCCCACGGCGGCGACCAACCCTTGGCGAGCAGCGTTTCGATGAGCGCTCGGTGCTCGGGCGCCAACCCATCGAGGAGGTTCCCTTCCGCCTGCGACCCCACGCCGCGATTATAGGCGACCCTGCTATAATCGCCCCGACCATGGCCGCTTTCCCTCACCCCGCCCGCCCGGACCCTCCTCACTCGGGGGTTGTCCGCACAGTTTACTTCCTCGCCGTCGCCGTCGCCGCTATTTTCGTGGCAATCACAGCCGTTGTGGGCTTCTACGAGCCGCCGGCGGGGGACACCGCGTTGCCTTCGGGATTCGAAGAATCGTCCATTGCCAGCGGCGCGCAGCACGAGAAGGAGGACTACAACAGGAACGTGACCCTCATACTCTCGGCTGTGAGTGCGGCTGCTTTCGCCGCGGTCATCCTCGGGCTCGGCTCGCGTTTTAACCCGCTGCGCGCGGGCGTTATCCTGGGCGCCCTGATCATCTTTTTGGTCGCGATGGGGTTCTGGGCGAGCTCTGGCGACAAGTGGATCGGCTTCTTGATGACACTGGTCAACTTCGGGGCGTTGCTCGGCTCCTATGTGGGGCTGGAAGAAGGCCTGCCCATGCGCCCGCGCGAACCACCGAGGAGGCTCCAGCCCGCGGACATTTCGCCGTCCCCCACCTCCCCGCCGCCACGGAGCGACTTCGAGCCGGCCTCGCCTGCGCCCGAGGCGCCGGAGCCGCCGCCCGCGCGTACCGAGCCGCCTCCGCCGATGTCGGACCCGCCCCGCGAGTAAGCTGTTTTCGTAGCTCGCACGTCGTACCTCGCATATCGCGCTTGCTTGCTTGGTCCTTAATTCCTACCCCGGTGCTATAATCGTCGCCGCCAGAAAGGAGGCGCCCCAATGCCTTACGAACAGGTACTCACCGAAGAACGAGGCCGCGTCGGCATCGTCACACTGAACAACCCGGACAAGTTGAACGCCCTGGGCGAGCCCATGGACACTGAGATGCGGGAGGCGATCGAGGCCTACAACCAGAACCCGGAGATCGGTGCCATCGTCCTCACCGGCGCCGGCAAGGGCTTTTGCGCAGGTGCGAACATTCAGGGCTGGGACCGCGGCATTCAGCAGTCCGAACAGGACGGCGATGCAATGCGCATCCGCGACCGGCGCGAGAACTGGGTCTCGTTCGTCCAGCGCTCAAAGCCCATTATCGCCGCGATCAACGGCGTCTCCATTGGAGCCGGCCTCACGATCACCCTCCCCTGCGACGTCCGGTACGCCTCCGAGCGTGCCCGGCTGTCGATGCGCTTCGTCCGTGTCGGGGTGCTGCCGGAGCTCGCCAGCACCCGGCTGCTCGTGCACATCGTCGGGCTCGGCCAGGCGATGGAACTCATGCTCTCCGGCCGCATCATCGACGCGCCGGAAGCGGGCCGCATCGGCCTTGTCAACAAGGTGTTGCCCGCGGACGAGCTCCTGGATGCTGCTGTCGAGACCGCCGCCGAGATCGCCTTCAACCCGGCCGAGTCGCTCGCGGCGATCAAGCGAGAGACGTGGGCGAACCTCTTCGACCCCGACCTGGCGTCGATCATGAAGCGGGAAGTCATCGAGTTCAACGAAGCGATGCGGCGACCGCACTTCAAGGAAGCGGTCCGTTCCTTCATCGAAAAGCGCCAGCCGGACTTCCACCGCCAACCCCAAGAAGCGAAGCGCTAGTCTCGGCCCCCGAGGGCGTCTCGGCAGGCGGGATGTAGGGGCGAGGCATCCACGACCGCGTGATGTCATATCCCCTACCAAGGTTGCACCTAAGGGGAGACCCATTCCGTCCTCGTGGATGCCTCGCCCCTACCGTGCTCCGTCGGACCACGTGCCTCCAAACGGGCGACGCGGCCGATACAATACCACCGTGACATACGACGAAGCCATAGAATGGCTCCTCTCGTTCGCCGACTTCGAACGCTCCGGTCGCTTCCAGGACCGCCCGGACCTTACGCCGATGCTGGCGCTGCTTGAGCGCCTCGGTAACCCGCACCTTGGCCGCGCGACGGTTCACATCGCGGGGAGCAAGGGAAAGGGCAGCGTCGCGGCGATGGTTGATTCCATCCTGCTCGCCGACGGACGCCGGACCGGCCTTTACACAAGCCCTCATTTGGTGCACTACACCGAACGCATCCGTCTAGACCATGAGCCGATCTCGCCCGGACGGTTCGCCTCGCTGGCAACCAGGGTGCAGCGCGTAATCGGTGAGTCTCCGCTCGGGCTCGACGGCCGGCAGCTGGTGACGTTCGACTTGCTGACCGCGCTTGGCTTCATGGCCTTCGAATCGCAACCGGTGGATGTGCAGGTAGTTGAAGTAGGTCTCGGCGGACGCGTTGATAGCACGAACGTATTCGACACGAAAGATGTCGCGGTAGTAACGCCCATCTCGCTCGAGCACACCGCCATTCTCGGCGATACAGTTGAGCAAATCGCGCGCGAGAAAGCGGCGATCCTAAGACCCGGCTGCAACGTCGTCATGGGCACGCAAGCACATCCGGAGGCCGAAGGTGTGGTGCGTCGGTGCGCGAGCCAGGTCGACGCGCCCCTCATTGATGTAGCGTCGGAATACCGTTGGGGCATAGTCACCCACGATCGGCGTTCACAAGACATTCGAATCAAGGGGCCGAACGGTAATTTGATAGCCAAGCTCCCCCTCCTCGGCAAACACCAGATCGAGAATGCCGCAACGGCAGTCGCCACGGTCGAAGTGCTAACTCAACGCGAGGGCAAGAGCCTCCCGAAAGATACGCTTGCCAAAGGCCTTGCCAACGTCCGCTGGCCGTGCCGCATCGAGGTCATCCGCGAAGACCCGCTCGTCATCGTCGACGGCGCGCACAACCGCGACTCCGCGCGCCGCCTCGCCGAGACGCTGGTCGAGTACTTCGCGGCCGATCGCGTGCTCTTCGTGATCGGCTGCGGCTCGGACAAGGACATCGATGGGCTGGCGGAAGAGGTTGCGCCGCTCGCATCTCGCGTGCTGGCCGTGCGCTCGGAGCACCCGCGCGCGATGGACCCTCAGCGCATCGCTGAGGCGTTCGGGCGGCTGGGCGTCGATAGTCGAACCATGGATAAGGTTTCTGAGGCGCTAGACCCTGCGATAGCCTCCGTTGGTTCGCACGCGTTAATATGTGTGGCAGGCTCGCTCTTCGTTGCGGCGGAGGCGCGGGCGCATGTGCTGGGGGTGAGAACGTAAGCAGGCGATTGAGCACGGAGGTGAGCATGGCCGGCCGTAACGGCAAGAACGGCAGGAACGGGACGCGGGTCGTCGTCACCGGCATGGGGGCTATCACGCCGATCGGAATCTCCGTCAAGGAGTTCTGGGCGAGCTGCCTCGCCGGCAAGTCTGGCATCGATATCCTCACGTCGTTCGACCACTCTGCGTACCCGATCCACATCGCCGGCGAGATAAAGAACTTCGACCCCGAGGAGCACATGGACCGCCGCGACGCGCGCCGCATGGCGAGATTCAGCCAGTTTGCCATTGCCGCCACGCACGAGGCTATTAAGCACGCAGAGCTCGACATGGACGAAGTCGAACGAACGCGCGTCGGTGTCCTCATCGGCAACGGCATCGGTGGCCTGGTCGAGACGCAGGAGGCCGTGCGCACTATGGACGCACGTGGCGGCATGAAGATCGATCCCTTCTACTACCCGAAAATGCTGCCTAATATGGCCGCCGCCCACATCGCTCTCCACATCGGCGCGAAGGGCTACAACAACACCGTGATTACCGCCTGCGCCGCCGGCACGCAAGCCCTGGGCGACGCGCTTGACCTTGTGCGCGCCGGCCGCGTCGACGTCGCGATCACCGGCGGCACCGAGGCGACGTTGTGCGAGACAGGCCTCGCCGGGTTTGCCGTCATCCGTGCTCTCTCTTCGCACAACAAAGAGCCGCAGAAGGCTAGCCGCCCGTTCGACGCCGAGCGAGACGGATTCGTCGCGTCCGAGGCGGCCGGCATCTTCGTCCTCGAAAACCTCGAGCACGCTCGTAAGCGCAACGCGCCGATTCTAGCCGAGCTGGTGGGCTATGGGGCTGGGAACGATGCCTATCACGTCGTCGCGCCGAGCGAAGACGGCGAGGGCGCCGCGAACGCCATGCAATGGGCGCTCGAAGACGCGGGCGTGGAGCCCGCCGAAGTGGACTACATCAACGCGCACGGCACCTCCACCAAGCTCAACGACGCCTCCGAGACACTCGCCATCAAGCGCGTCTTCGGCGAGGATGCCTACCGCGTGCCGATCAGCGCGACGAAATCGATGATCGGCCACTCTTTCGGCGCCGCCGGGGCCGTCGAGTCGGTCGCCGCCGTGCAGACGATTCAGACGGGCATGATCCACCCGACCATCAACTACGAGCACCCGGACCCTGAATGCGACCTCGATTACGTCCCGAATAAGGCGCGCCGCGCGGACGTCGATATCGTTCTCAAGAACAGCTTCGGC
>VBEI01000105.1 GCA_005882715.1 Chloroflexota bacterium
ACGAGATCAAGACCTACCTCGACCGCCGGCGCAACCGCGTCGGGGTGGCGACGTTCCTCTACTGCCTGCTGCCTTTGCCGACGAATAGCCTCTTCGTCGCAGCCGGGATGATCGAGGTGAGCATGGTGCAGGTGATGATCGGCTTCTGGGCAGGCCGCGCCATCGCGGATACCTTCTACGTCTGGTCGACCAGCAAGGCGTTCGGCAGCTTCGGTGGCGTATTTGAGGACTACTACAACAACTGGCAGGCGGTGGCATTCCAGGTGCTCGGGCTACTGGGCGCGGCCATGCTGCTCTTTGTGCCCTGGCCGCGCTGGGTCTTTCGCTGGATCAACCGCGGGGAGCGGGAGGAGGCCAAGAGCTAAATTGGCGGCCGCTCGCGGTGCCAGGCCGTCGACTGCTCGTAGGCGTAAGCGGCGCGGAAGAGCGTCGCCTCATCGAACGGCTTGGCGATGATCTGGAGCCCGATCGGGAGCCGGGCGCCGTCCCTCGCTTGAGCGAAGCCGCAGGGCAGCGAGATGCCGGGCAGACCGGCGATGTTCACCGGTAGCGTGCAGACGTCGCTCAGGTACATCTGGAGGGGATCGCCCGTCTTTTCACCGATCCGAAAAGCAGGCGTCGGCGAGACTGGGGCCACGAGGACGTCGTACTTCTCGAAGGCAGCATCGAACTCGCGCCGGATGAGCGTGCGCACCTTCTGGGCCTTGAGGTAGTAAGCATCGTAGTAGCCGGCAGAGAGGGCATAGGTGCCGAGCATGATCCGCCGCTTCACCTCGTCGCCGAAGCCGTACTGGCGGGTCTTCTCCATGTCCTCCCACATCGAGGCGCCCTCAGTGTAGGCGTAGCCGTACTTCACGCCGTCGTAACGAGCGAGGTTCGCCGATGCCTCCGACGGGGCGATGATGTAGTACACGGCCAGTGCGTGCCCGGTGGACGGCAGGGAGACCTCCCAGTCCACGTCAGCGCCGAGCGACGCGAGCTGGTTGACCGCCCCTGTCACCGACTGCCGAACAGCCTCGTCCATGCCCTCGACGAAGTACTCCATCGGCACGCCCACCTGCAGGCCCTTCAGGTCTGTCTCAACGAGCGACTCGCTGATTTTCAGCAGCTCCACCGGCGCAGACGTTGAGTCGCGGGCATCGTGGCCGGCGATCGCCTCAAAGACAAGCGCCGCGTCGCGGACGGAGCGCGCGAACGGCCCGATCTGGTCGAGGGACGAGGCAAACGCCACCAATCCGTAGCGCGAGACTCGCCCGTACGTCGGTTTGAGGCCAACGACGCCGGAGAGTGACGCCGGCTGCCGGATCGAGCCGCCGGTGTCGGAGCCGAGCGCGTAGTAGGCCATGCCTGAGGCGACTGCCGCCGCCGAGCCGGAGGATGAGCCGCCGGGAACGCGGTCGAGCGCCCAGGGGTTCGCCGTCGGCCCGAAGGCCGAGTTCTCGCCGCTGGAACCCATCGCGAACTCGTCCATGTTCGTCTTGCCCAGCATCACCAGCCCCGCCTCACGCAAGCGCTCTATGACGTGCGCGTCGTAGGGCGGGACGAAGCCTTTCAGGATGCGCGACCCGCACGTCGTCTCGACTCCTTTTGTGACGATTACGTCCTTGATCGCCGCCGGTATGCCGGTTAGCGGTCCGGCTTGGCCTCGCGCGAATCGCTCGTCGGCCGCGCGCGCCTGCTCCAGCGCGCGGTCCTCGGTCAGCGTGAGGAAGGCATGAATGCGGTCATCCAGCGCGCGGATGCGCTCGAATGCGGCCTGCGTCAGATCAACGGAGGATGCCTCTCGACGATGGAGGAGGTCAGAGGCTTCTGTGAGGGTGAGGTCGTGCAGGGATTCAGGCATTATTAGAGTGACGGTGCGTCGGGGCGAGGCATTTCGACGAGCCCATCGACTCAGGATTTAGGGCGGAATTACGAGCATCGCCACGTATCTGGCGTCGCGATGGATGCCTCGCCCCTACGAATTGGGTCATTCTTCGAGAATAACCTTCACCCGGAAATAGTCGCCTTCGCGGACTGGGGCGTTGGCGAGCACGTCCTCTTTATCGAGCGGCGGCTCTGGTTGATCGTCCTCACGCCAGACGTTGTGCAGGGGCAGGGTGTGTGCGGTCGGCGGCACGCCCTCGGTATCGACCTGACGCAGGCGCTCGAAGTAGCCGAGTATCTCCGAGAGCTGCTCACTGAACTTCGTGATGTCATCGTCGCTCAGACCAACTCGCGCCAGCCGCGCGATGTGCTCTACTTGCTCTTTGGAAAGGGACAATAAGAACCTGCTTGGCTTCTAGCTGGTGGCCGTCGCTCCTGAAAGCTCGCCTGCGGAGGTGTGTAGCAACCATTATAGCAACGGCGGCGTTTGTATCTTGCGAACGGTGGCCCTCCAGCCGCTGGGGCATCCAACCGTGTGAAGCAACTTGGTCCATATGACGAAACAGAGCACTCTTCCTTCTTCGGATAAGCGGGCCACACTCGGCCATCCAAGCCAGGTCTGGACGCGGGGCCTCGAGCGGCGGCTTGAAATCATGCGCCACTACGTGGACCTGGAGAACAGGAGCATCCTCGATATCGGCTGCGGTGTCGGTGCGTTCGTCCGCCGTCTGCGGGAGTTCTCGCCTCGCGTCGCGGGCATCGACGTGGACCGGGAGCGCGTGACCGAAGGCGGAAAAGTGGTGCCGGACCTGGCGCTTGCCGTCGGAGAGCGGCTTCCCTTCGCGGACGGCGCCTTCGACGTTGTCCTCCTGCACGAGGTCCTCGAGCACGTTACAGATGACCAAGCGACGTTGCGCGAGGCCTACCGCGTGCTGCGCCCGGGCGGCCGCGTGGTGATTTTCTGCCCGAACCGCCTGTATCCCTTCGAGACGCACGGCATCTTCCTGGGCAAACGCTACGTCTTTGGCAACATGCCGCTCGTCAATTACCTGCCGGATTCCATGAGGGATAGGCTTGTGCCGCACGCGCGCGCTTATACCAAAGGGCGACTGCGACGCATCTACCGGCGCGCGCGCCTGCGTCCGCTGATCCATTCCTACGTCTTCCCGGGCTTCGATCACATTATGGCGAATCGCAAGATCGTTGGCCGGGCGCTGCGATGGCTCCTCTATCCGCTCGAGAACTCGCCGCTGAGAATCTTCGGTCTATCTCACTTCGTTGTATTAGGTAAGGAGTAGCCTTGCGGAGGATTTACAGGTACCGGCGCAAGCGCACCAGGCTCGCGCTGGTCCATAAGAGCGAGATCACGCGCGCCCGCATCCAGGCGCTGCTGACGCTCTGCTTGATAGCCTCGCTGGCCGCAATGTTCACTGCGGCTGGAATCGCTTTCGCTGTCTACCGTGCTTATGCGCACGACCTCAAGCAGCCGGAGGAGGCGATCGCGTCTGCCAGCGTGGGGACGAGCCTCGCTTATGACCGCACGGGCCAGACCAAGCTCTACGAGTTCGTCGATCCTCTCGGCGGTCTAAAGGAGCCGAAGCCGCTGACGGAAATATCTCCCTGGCTGATCGCCGCTACTATCGCCACGGAGGACGACAGCTTCTACGACAATCCGGGCGTAAACTTTCGCGGTCTCGCGCGGGCGGCGGTCGAAAACCTGACGCCGTTCGGGCCCGGCTTCTTGAAGGGCACAGGTGGCAGCTCCATCACCCAGCAACTGGTGAAGAACGTCTACATCGAAGGCGGATCGAAGGGGACCGCGCCGCGCACAGTCGACCGGAAGATAAAAGAGACTGTGATCGCTCTGGAGTTGAAGCGAAAGTTCGACGACAACCAGATCCTCGAGTGGTATCTCAACCAGATTTACTTCGGCAATTTCTCCTACGGCGCCCAGGCGGCCTCTCAGCGCTACTTCGGTAAGAACGCCAAGGACCTGAGTCTGGGCGAGGCCGCTCTGCTGGCAGGACTGCCCCAGGCGCCGGGGCAGTACACCCCGGCGATTCCCGAGAACCGTGAAATCGCCAAACAGCGGCAACTTCAGGTCCTCGAGCTGATGAAGGGAAGCCTGAAGGAGCTAAACAAGATCCCGAACCCGGCGCTCGACAAGACTCCGCAGAAGGGCACGCCGATGTTCCAGCCGCCGCTCACGGTGGAGCAGATCGAAGCGGCAAAAGCGGAGCCGCTTAATTACGTGCAAAACTACATCGATATCAAAGCTCCGCACTTTGTCTTCTACGTCCAGGACCAGGTAACCAAGATGTGCGCTGCGGGACTCTTCAAGTCTCCCGGCGATATCCCGTGCGACAAGGTGGTTACCCAGGGGGGCCTTCGCATCACGACAACGATTGACCTGGGGCTCCAGGATATCGCACAGAAGATCGTGGAAGAGGAGATCTCTAAGAACGAAAACCGCTACGGGGGCTACGACGGCTCGCTCATCTCGATCCGGCCGGCGACCGGCGAGATCCTCACGTACATCGGGAGCCGCAACTACGACCGGGACGATATCGCCGGCAAGGTTGATATCGCGACCTCGCCGCAGTCGCATGGCTCAACTATGAAAGTGTTCACTTATCTGACGGCGTTCAAGGAGGGCTGGGTGCCCTCAAGTTATGTTGACGACAAGAAGCTGGTGTTGCCGACGGCTGAGGGCGAGAAGCAGGTCAACAACTGGAACTTCAGCTATCTGGGCACGATCACGATGCGCAAGGCGATATCTGAGTCGGTCAATACGGCGGCCGTGCGCACAGTGATGGACGCCGGTATCGACGAGATGCGAGATACGGCCCATAGCCTAGGCATAACAGACCTGCGACAGGGAGACTGCGGCCCGACCATCACGCTCGGCGCCTGCGAGGTCAAGCTCGTGGATATGACGTACGCCTTCAGTGTGCTGGCCAACAACGGCGTGATGAAGGGCCGCCCCGTCGCGGAAGACCTGCCGAGCGGCTACAGGGAACTCGATCCGGTAAGCGTCCTGAAGATCCAGGATGCGCTGGGGAACGTCATCTACCAGTACGCTGAGCCGAAGGCCAAGCAGGTGATTGACCCCGCGTATGCCTACATGATGACGCATGTTCTTTCGAACCAGGCGATCGACTGGAGCCGCCTGACCCTGCCCGACCGCCCGGCGGCGGCCAAGACGGGTACCAGCGAGGAATTCCGTGATGGAGTGGTCATGGGCTACACCCCGGACCTGGCCGCCGGCGTGTGGATGGGCAACGCTGACAATACGCCGATGGCCCCGGGCACGTTCAGCTCTGCCGGGACCGGCCCGATGTGGAAACGCTTCATGATCGAGGCACACGCGTATCTCCAGCTGCCTCCGCGCCCGTTCGAAAAGCCCGACGATGTGGTGATCAGTTCCTGCGGTGGACGGGAGGAAGTGTTCAAGGTAGACCAGCCAGCGACGAAGCCCGGGGCATGCAAGAGTCCTGCCAGACCGGGCAGCGGTCCGACGCCGCCGCCCACGCCTCGAGCGCCTGTCTTCCCGCCCAAGACTCCGGAGCCGACGCCATCTCCTCCGCCTCCGCCCAGCCCTCCCCCAGCTACCCCGGCACCGGCTCGCACGCCTTTTCAGTACACGGTGCAGGAAGGCGATACGGTGCAAAGCATCGCCGAAAAATTCGGCGTGAACGAGAAGGACCTGCGCCAGGCGAACGGACTCAGCTCCCACGACACCGTTAAGCCTGGCGACAAGTTGACGATTCCCGCGTAGGGCGGCGCGCGGGACAGCCGGCACACCGGGCAGTCATCGACGTTGTGGCAGGTATCAAGCACGGACGCCGGCCTGAGAACGTACGAGACTAGCCATGCCCAGCTTGAGGTTGAACGATAGGCCGCGCGGCCGTCGCTATGTGCGAAAAGAACGAAGTGACGCCGATCGCCGAGACGGCCTGTTTGCCCGCCAAGAGTGACCGTCAACGCTGGCCGAGAAGCTCACTGCAGGGCCGCATCCAAATCGGCGCGCGTGGTAAGCGCGGAAGCGCGGCGCACGAACTCTCCGGGCGAGCCTGCCCGCTGGAGCAGCGTCTGGAGCTTCGGCCCGATGGGGTCGATGGAGCCCGGTGAGTCCGCGTAGAAGCCATGGAAGGCGAAATAGGCCTGGTTCAGGCGTCGAATAAAGATGCCCTTGCTCTGGAACTCGTCCCGCTTCGCTGCCATCAGCGCCTCAGCCTGTTCGACCTGCCCTTGAGCAAGCATTGCCTCCACCTCTCGCCTGAGGGCCCGCATCTCGCCCGTGAAGTCGAAGCCAGATGGAGTTGGCGGAGGGGTCGCCGCCGGGGCCGGCTGAGCGCCGCAGGCCTGCTCCAAGGTGCCATATCGCTCGAAGTAGAGTCGGGCCAGCTCCTTGCCGCCGATGTTCGCAACGCTTTCGTTTAGCGTGCGCGTCTCGCTGCTGCCGAAGTAGCGCGCGCCCAGGGGGAAAAGGATCAGGTAGGAGTGCAGCCACTCGTGGAATACGGTCTCCATAAGCGAATCGTAAGGCGTGTCCTCGAACACCACGCTGGGGTAACTCGAGAACCCGCCGGTCCGGATGACGAGCGCCGAGACTCCTCGCCCGTCGACATTCGCCGATTCGGCGTTGTGCTCAATCTGATCGATCTCTGGCTGAGGAATGTCTGGCTCCAGCAGGTACGAGTCTCGCAGCTCGATCCGTTCTCGCGGCGAAACGGCCAATACCCTCGGCGTGCCGTCGATCTCGAAGTCTACTGGCGGGAAGACAAGCCCTAGGTCTGAGAACAGAGGGGGCTCCAGGGTCAGCTTTTGGTCCTTCAGCACCGCCGTTACCCGCCCTTCGATAGTGTCCTCGACATCGTTTTCCAGCTCCGCCAGGCGCTTTTCCGCCTCGGCGTTGGGCTCCTGAGTGGAGTTAAGTTCCGCCGCAGCCTTGAAGTAGGCGCAAATGGCGTCGGTGCGTTCCTGCTCGCTCCTGTCGTTAAACAGGTGTTGGAGCTTATGTAGCCACTTCTCCGGGAAGTGTTTAATCTCCCAGCCGGCGAGGTTGTACCCGTGCTCGCTTGCCGCCTCTTCGGCCGCGCCGTCGGGCCCGAGGCGGCTGTAGAGCGCGAGGCCGCCGCCGACCGCCAGCGCGCCGAGAACCACAACCGCGGCGAGATAAGCGGCGAGGAAGACGCGCATCGCGGGTTGATTTTCTCACGCATGCGTCGTGTAGAGACGCCCCAGGGCAAAGGGTCGACGATCGATCACAAAATATGATCTCGAAGGCCGAGCGTATTTTGCGGCAGCGACTCCAGCGGGGCGTCTCTACGGCACCCGCAGTCGAACGCCGAGATCCTCTACCCCTTGGAAACCGGCGTCAGCGGTATCTCATACCGGTCGCGGAACTTGTAGTCCGGCGAGTGCGAGAGCCTCGCGTACGAGCCGAACGTCTCCTCGGCCTCGCCTTCGATGAGATCGAGCGGGTCGTGATGGTCGTCTTCCTCGGGGCCGAACTGACGGCGGATCCCGTAAGTCGTCGTGCGCTCGGCGGGGATGCGGCCGGCGTCGCGGATGAGCCGCCGCATTTCGCGCGGCTTCATGCACTGCCCGTAGGTGGCGCCTGCCGACGTCGAGATGCTCTCGTTCATGAGCGTGCCCATGAAGTCGTTGCCGCCGGCGTTGAGCAGGATTTGCGAAAGCTTCGGCCCTTCCTTCACCCACGACACCTGGAGGTTCGGGATCCAGTTGTTCAGCATGAGACGTGATACGGCGTACGTCTTGAGGACCTCCGCCCCGGTCGCTCCTGGCCGGACGTTCTCGACGAGCGACTTACCGTACATGGGCGCCTCTGTGTGCACGAACCCGAGCGGGACGAACTCGGTGAATCCGCCCGTCTGCTTCTGGATATCGCGCAGCAGCCCGAGGTGGGCCGCCACATGCCGGGCGCTCTCGACGTGGCCGTACATGATTGTCGAGGTCGTGCGGATGCCTAGCTCGTGCGCGGTCGTGACTACCTCGACCCACTGGTCCTTCGTGATCCGGCCCGGCGAGATCAGGTCGCGGACCTCCTGGTCCAGGACCTCGGCGGATGTCCCGGGCAGCGTGCCCACGCCCGCATCCTTCAGCCCGACGAGGTACTCCCGAATGGTGCACCGTGAGCGGATGGCGCCGTAGAGCACTTCCTCCGGTGAGAAGCCGTGGATGTGGATCTCGGGCAGCTCCTTCTTGATTGCCCGCGTCAGCTCGAGGTAGTAATCGCCCTTCATCTTGGGCGGCAGACCTGCCTGGATGCAGACTTCGGTCGCGCCCAGCTCCCAGGCCTCGCGTGCCCGGCGCACGATCTCCTCTACCGGCAGGTAGTAGGCCTCCTCTTCGCGGTGGCTGCGGCTGAAGGCGCAGAACGTGCAGTGCTTGATGCAGACGTTCGTGAAATTGATGTTGCGGTTGATGATGTACGTCACCACATCGCCGACCGTCCGCCGCCGCAAGTCGTCCGCGGCCAGCACGATCGCGTTCATGTTCGCCGAGCCTTGGGCCTCGAGCAGCGACGTCCCTTCTTCGACCGAGATGTCCTCGCCCGCCAGAGCGCGGTCCAGAACGTGCGCGACCCCGCTGTCTACTTCGCCCAGCAATCGGTCAACCGCCCCGCTCAGGCCTTTCAGTTTCGACTCTCCACTTTCAGTTTTCGATACCATTTGGTGCTCCTTATCCGCCTGCCTAGACTGCCTGCGCTTCTCGTTTCACCAGCCCCTCCTCGTCCGCCATCTCGTAAATGCGCTCGCTCAACGCA
>VBEI01000008.1 GCA_005882715.1 Chloroflexota bacterium
GTTGGGCTCGCTGAAGCCCTGGCACCACATCGTCTCGGCGTTTGTGATGGCGCTCAGGTGCTGCTTCTTCTGTTGGTCGGTCCCGTAGACGATGATCGTCGGGCCCGCCCAGCCGACGCCGATCGTGCTGTAGCCGATCGGAGCGTTGGCGTAAGACATCTCCTCATTGAAGATGAGTTGCTCGATGACCGAGAGGCCGAGGCCGCCGTACTCTACCGGCCAGTGGGGCGCGACCCACTTCTTCGTCGCCAGCCGCTTAGCGAACTCTGCGTAGACGTTGCGGTTTTCGTCGCTCCGCGTGAAGCGGTCGCCGGTCCAGTCCTCCGGCAGGTTGTCCTTCAGCCAGTCGCGGATCTCCTGGCGGAAGGTCTCTTCTTGCGGCGAAAAGCGGAAGTCCATGGCGCACTATCGTATACCATGACGCGAACGTAAGGTGCAACTTTGCGCAGAAGCCGGGCGCGGCTAATTCTTCGCGAAGCCGAGCCCCAGCTCACGCAGGCTGGCCGGGCCTGAGCGGCCGATTACAACGTGGTCGAGGACATCGATGCCGAGCAGCCTGCCCGCTTCTTCGACCTGCTTCGTCAGCGCAGCGTCGTCCGGGCTCGGAGACGGGTCGCCGGATGGATGGTTATGGACGAGGATGATGTTCGGAGCGTTCTCGCGTATCGCGTCGCGGAAGACCTCGGCGACGCGGACGACGGCGCTGTGAACGTTGCCTCTGTTTACCTGACGAACGCTCATGACCTGGTTGCGGGTGTTGAGCAGGATTACTTTCAGGTGCTCCTGCTCCAGCAACGCCATATCTGCGCCCACGAGGGCGAAGACGTCTTCCGGAGATCGCACGGAGGCGCGCGGAGGCTGAGCGGACATGATGCGCTGGCCGAGCGCGAGGGCGGCGATCACTTGCGCCGCTTTGGCGGGGCCGACGTGCTTCTCGGCGCACAGCTCTGCGAAGGAAGCGCGGCCGAGCGCGTTCACTCCCTCGAACCTGGAGAGCAGACGCGTGGCCAATGCGACTACGTTTTCGCCCCTGCTCCCGGTGCGGAGCAGGATCGCCAGAAGCTCCGCGTTCGACAGCGCCTCGGGCCCGCGCGAGCGCAGGCGTTCGCGGGGCCGCTCGTCCGTCGGCATCTCGCGAATGAGAGCACGGTACTGAAGGGCGGTGGCAGCCATCGGCGTGAGAATACCGCCGGCATTGCCGGCAGCGAAAGGCGGGAATGGCACAACTTGGAGGCCTGAAGGCGCTCCGCTACATACGGAGGTTGTCGACTTCAGCGCGCCCGCAGATCGCAAAGGCCCCACTACAGGGAGGCGTAGACGGCGTCGATGAGCGGCGCCCAGCGCGGGTCCGTAAGCGTGTTCTCCTGGAGCATGCGGTTCATCGCGTAGCCGAAGCCGACCTTGGCGTCCGGGTCGGCGAACCCGAGCGAGCCGCCAGCGCCGCTGTGGCCGAAAGCGCGCGGGTTGGGGCCGAGGCTGGCGTCTGGGCTGGTGAGAACGAACCCGAGAGCGGGCCGCAGATTTAGCCCCATCACCTCGTCCCGCCCGCTCGCCTGCTCGACGGTTGCCCGCTCGATTGCCTCCGGGCTGAGCACACGCACTCCGTCAAGTTCGCCGCCCCGGGCGAGCGCGCCGTACAGACGCGCGACGGCGCGGGCGTTGCCGTGGCCGTTCGCGGCTGGTATCTCCGCCGCTCGCCACTCGCGTGTGTTGACGACGCCCGGCGTGAAGAGGTCGGGCGGATTGGCGAGCACCTTGAAGGGCATCGATTGCGGATCCTTGAGCATGTCCAGCACGAAGTTCGTCTCGCCCGGCTGCGGCGGCTCCGCAGAGATGGTCTCCGCCGTGCGCACGTCGTACTCGGGCGCGAGGCCGATGTGGAAGTCCAAACCAAGCGGCTCGGCGATCTGCTTGCGGAAGTAGGTGCCTAGAGTTTCTCCCGTTATGCGGCGCAAGACCTCGCCGAGAAGCCAGCCGTACGTGAAGGCATGGTAGCCGTGTTTCGTGCCGGGTTCCCACCAGGGCTTTTGCTTGGCGAGAGCGTCGGTCATGACGTCCCACTTGAACGCGGAGCCCAGCGGCAAGGGCTCGCTTATCGCCGGAAGGCCCGCTTGATGGCTGAGCAGATAACGAACGGGGAGCGTCTCCTTGCCCGCCTGCGCGAACTCCGGCCAGTAGTTCGCGACCGGTGCATCGAGGTCCAGCAGGCCCTGGTCGACGAGCCGGTGCATGCAGGTCGCCGTGATGCCTTTGGTCGTCGACCAGACATTGACGATCGTGTCACGTTCCCACGGCTTCGTGCGGTCCGGGCCGATGTGGCCGGCCCAGAGGTCGACGACAGCGGCGCCGTCCACGACGACCGAGATCGAGGCGCCGACCTCGCCATAGGTGTCGAAGTTCTGCTTGAACGCATCCTGGACGGCGCGGAAGCGGGGATCGCAGTGGCCTTGGATGTTAAGAGTCGCTTGCACGTGGCTCCTTCTAAAGCAAGCGCTATTTTACTGCGAATCGTTGGATTGAACGATCACGCCGGGCGCTCCCCCACCACTTCGTCTAGGTAGACGTATGGTATGTCGGTGACACGGCGAGCGCACGTCCTGTCGTTACCGATTAGAGCATCACAACCGGAGGCGACGGCAGTGGCGACGATGATGGCGTCCATCAAAGATACATTCAACCGCGCCCGAAATGACGCCGCGTTCGCGGCCAACTCCCGGTCCAGGCTCACTATCGTTATCGATGAATGGGTAAGGAGGCTTTCGAGGCGATCGAGCGCCTCTCGATTGCCTTGGCGCATCGGAAGGACAAGCAGCTCGGCTTCTGCGATGACGGACAAGAAAGCCCACCGGCGTCCAGCAACCATCGATTCAATCACGGGCTCAAGCCAGGCGCGATAAGGCTGGATCTTCTCGAGATAATAGATTAGGGCGCTGGTATCAAAGGAAATTGAGACAGCGCGTGCTATTTGTTCGTCGATTCGCGGGCCTCCGCCCCGGGCAAATGGCGGTCCGCTCTACCCTCCGCGATGTATGCGTCGATCTCCTCTCTGGTGCGACCGTATACTCCCCTCGGGAAGGAATCGAGATATTCGACGAGGCTGCGGGGCCTGCGCTGGAGCAGGATCGCACCGTTCTCGAGGCGGGCGACCAGCTTGTCGCCGGGCTCGACCTCGAGCCTCCGAATCATCGCGGCCGGGAGCGTGATCTGCCGCTTGGATGAGATTGTTAGCTCCGCCCTTTGTGCTCTTTCCGTGCTTCGACTCATGGTAAAGCGATACTAGCAGAAGTAAAGCGAGTTGTCCAGAGACTTTACCAGCGGCCTGATGGCCGCCGTGGGTTATTACCGCCGCGGCTGATTGGGCGACGCGGATACATGGGGGTCGACCTTTATTTGATGCCGGATGCCAGCAGGGCCTCGCTCTTCAACGCGACCTTGCCGTTTGGATTGCCGCCCCCTGCCAGCGCGGCGACCTCTTCGCCAATTCTGTCGTGCTGATCTGCCGCGATCTGCGAGAGGACGGATGCGGCAGCCGAGAACCCACCGCTGTATTCCCAATATTCGCGGCCATTCTCGAATTCCATGGGTATGAGCTCAAGAGTCTCGAAGTGTAGATCGCGAAAGCCCGCGTTCGAGAGGATGGTGCGAAGGTGGTCTGGGTCACCCCGTACGACGGGATCATACGGCGGGAGTGACGCGTACTTGCGGAGAACAACAAAGGGAAGAGTGAAATAGGGGTTGGCGGCAAGACGGCCCACGATTGAGAGGGCGATGCGACCACCCGGCTTGAGCGCATCGAATGCTACGCGCAGGACTGCGATGGGTCTGGCATTAACTGGAGGGCACCCCGGCATAGGGCTGCATCGAAACTCTCCGGCTCGAGTTGCAGCTGTTGGGCGTCGGACACAAGGAAGTCGACGTTGCGAAGCCCCTGAGCGCTGGCTTTTTCGCGGGCGACGGCGAGCATCTCCTGAGACTGATCCGTTAGGAGCACTGAACCAGACTGGCCAACGATCACGGCAGCGGGAAGGCCGGGCTCTCCTGTGCCGCTTGCGATATCGAGGACTCGTTGGCCCGGCTTGATCTGCGCCATCTCCAACAGGCGGCGAGTGAGGGGCTCGCTGCCGCGCCGCAGGTTCTGATCGTACTTTCGCCAGGCGGGAGCGGCGTGGTCCCAGTCCTCCCGATTTTGCTGCTTTATGGTCTGGGCGTCGATCTCAGTCATGACGAAAGGGGCGGGTCTGAGACCCGCCCCTACATTACGCGATTCCTTCGTTTTTGCCTACGGGTTGCTCCACGCCTCCTGTGGCTCGCGGGGGGCCTGAGCAATCGCGCGGTTGAGCGCGTTCATGAGCGCCTTCGCCGAGGCGACGACAATGTCCGTGTCGGCGGAACGGCCGACGAATGTGCGGTCGTGCGCCTCGACACGAACCGTTACCTCACCCTGCGCGTCGATTCCCTCGGTTACGCTGTTCACGGTGTACTCGAGGAGCTGGTTGGGCACGCCGATGAGGCCGTTGATGGCGCGGTAGGCGGCGTCAACTGGCCCCGTGCCAGTCGACGTCGACTCCGACGGGCGGCCGTCAGGGCCGATGATTCGCACGGTGGCGGTCGGGATCGCCTGGTTGCCGCAGGAGACCTGAAGCAGGTCCAGCTTGTAGACCTCCTCCACTGTCCGTCGCTCGCCCGATACGAGCGCATCGAGGTCGCGGTCGTCGATCTCGCCCTTCTTGTCGGCGAGCTCCTTGAAGGCGACGAAGACGCGGTCGAGCTCGGCGGTGGTGATCTCGTAGCCGAGGTCATCGAGACGCGACTTGAGGCCGTGGCGCCCGGAGTTCTTGTTCAGGACGAGCGTCGTCCCGTGCGGCAGCCCGATCTCGGCGGGGTCGATGATCTCGTACGTCTGGCGCATCTTCGTGATGCCGTGCTGGTGGATGCCGGATTGGTGGCGGAAGGCATTGACGCCGACGATCGCCTTGTTCGGCTGCACGCTCATCCCCGTGAGCTGTGAAACCAGACGGCTGGTGCGGTGGATCTGGGTGCTATCGATGCTCGTGCTGAGGTGGAAGTAGTCCGGGCGGGTCTTGATCGCCATCACCACTTCTTCGAGGGAGGCGTTCCCCGCGCGCTCGCCGATGCCGTTCATACAGGTCTCGATCTGGCGCGCGCCCGCTGTGACGGCGGTCAGGCTGTTG
Source organism: Chloroflexota bacterium (assembly GCA_005882715.1). Taxonomy (GTDB): domain Bacteria; phylum Chloroflexota; class Dehalococcoidia; order SM23-28-2; family RBG-16-64-32; genus CF-163. The sequence goes on from VBEI01000008.1 coordinate 5,193, forward strand.
GCGACGGCGAGGCCGAGGTCGTTGTGGCAATGGACGGAGATGCTCGCCTTGTGGATGTTCGACACGTTCTCTTGAATCTTGCGGATGAAGTCGCCGAACTCCTCGGGAATCGCGTAGCCGACCGTATCCGGAATGTTGACAGTCGTCGCGCCGGCGTCGATGCATTCCGTTAGCATGCGGTAGACATACTCGAGCTCCGAGCGAGTGGCGTCCATCGGCGAAAACTCGACGTCGTCGCAGTACTTCTTCGCGCGCGCGACCATTGTGCGCGCCATCTCAAGCACTCGCTCCTTGTCCCGCTCGAGCTGGTGCATGATGTGGATGTCCGAACTCGAGAGGAAGACGTGGATGCGCGGGTGCTCGGCGTGCTGAACGGCCTCCCAGCAGGCGTCGACGTCTGCCTGGACGGCCCTCGCTAGCCCGGCGATTGCGGACCCGCGCACCTGCTTCGCGATTTGCGTGACCGACTCGAGGTCGCCCGGCGACGAGGCCGGGAACCCCGCCTCAATGAAATCGACGCGCATGCGCTCGAGCGCGCGGGCGATTTCGAGTTTCTCCTCGACGTTGAGCGCGACGCCGGGCGATTGCTCGCCGTCGCGCAGAGTCGTGTCGAAGATCAGTACGTTGCCTTCGATTGGCTGACTTCGGTCTTCAGTTGTCATCGTCTCAACCTCCGTGTGTACTGTTGGTAGGGGCGACCCTTGGGTCACCCTGGGGCGGGACAAGCCCACGCCCCTACGGTGTTGCGCTCGGCCCTCCCCCGGTTGCCGATCGGGGAGGGCCGGCTAAGGTTGAGACGTAAGCCCGGCACGCAGTCATGAGGCGTGCTCCGGAGGCGCGAGCTTCGCAGCAAAAGGTTACCGCCGCTCATAGCTCTCCCGCGGTCTCCTCCCGCCTGCCCATATATCGGCTCATCGTTGAAAGTGCGCCGGGAGCGAGGGGTTGCGAACCCTGCCGGTTCTGCCAGAAGTGGGAAAGACCACCCTCCAACTGAAGGTCAGAGGCCGCTCTTAATTTGACACGCGCCGAAGCGCCGGAGAGCAGGTGCATCATCCGGGTCAGGCGGCCACCATCGCGCGCTCTGATGCGCAGGCGCATATGATCGAGGGTCGCCTCCCACTCGAGGAGATTGATGCGACGCTCTTCTCCCGAGCCTTTAATCGCGCGCTTGACAGCGGCATCGATGTCGCCGGCAAGCAGCCATTGCCGGGATTTCGTCTTGAGCCACACGTTGAAGTACACGAAGCTCTACCTCACCCCCGGCCGCGCTTGGGCTGCTGTCGTTCTGAGGTCGCTTGACTTCATCACGTGCATCTCTGGTTTAAGGGATGCTACTCGCTCACTTCTGTTACGAAAAGCCCGGTTTTTCGTCTTCGCCTTCAGCGGCGGCAGGACGATAGGGCTGGTAGGTCGAACCGGACGATTCCCTCGGCGATGTAGGAGCCTCCTCCGGTGGTTGGTAAGGCTCGACCGGCGGAGTGAAGGCGGCCGTGGGTGAGGGCTGCGAGCGGCCGCCGTCCGCGGGGACGGCCGCCGGCGCGGGCGCAGGCGCGGTGCCGGGCGCGGCGGCGCGCTTCTTGAGCCAGGGCATCATGCCGCGCAGCTCTGCGCCCACCTTCTCGATCATGTGCTCCTGGTTCTGCCGGCGCAGGGCGTAGAAGCTCGGGCGCCCGGCCTGGTTCTCGATGATCCACTCGCGGGCGAAAGCGCCGGAACGGATGTTGTTCAGGACCTGCTTCATCTGCTGCCGGACGTGTTCGTCGATAACCCGCGGCCCGCGGGTGTAGTCACCGTACTCGGCAGTATCCGAGATCGAGTACCGCATGTAGGCCATCCCGCCTTCGTGCATCAGGTCGACCAGCAGCTTCAGTTCATGCATGCATTCGAAGTAGGCGATCTCCGGCTGGTAGCCGGCCTGCACGAGCGTCTCGAAGGCAGTCTTCACGAGCGCCGTTACGCCGCCGCAGAGGACCGTCTGCTCGCCGAAGAGGTCGGTCTCGGTCTCCTCCGCGAACGTCGTCTCGATGATGCCGGCCTTCGCGCAGCCCACGGCCCGCCCGTAAGCGAGGGCGATCTGCTGAGCGTTCTCGGTCGCGTTCTGGTGCACGGCGATGAGGGCCGGCACACCGACCCCATTCTCGAACATCTCGCGCATGCGGTGGCCGGGCGCCTTCGGCGCGATCATCGTCACGTCTACATCGTCAGGAGGCACGATCTGGTTGAAGTGGATATTGAAACCGTGGGCGAACATCAGCATTTTTCCGGCCGCCAGGCCGGGCTCGATGCTGTCGACGTAGACCTGCCGCTGTACCTGGTCCGGCGTGAGGATCATGATGATGTCGGCCGCGCGTGCCACTTCCTCGACGGTGCCGACGCGGAGCCCGGTTGCCTGCGCCTGCTGCCAGGACTTCGACCCCGGATAGAGGCCGACCATCACATTGCAGCCGTTGTCGCGCAGGTTCAGGGCGTGGGCGTGGCCCTGTGACCCGAAGCCGATGATGCCGATAGTCTTACCGCGGATCAGGTCGAGGTTCGCGTCATTCTCGTAGAAGATCTTTGCCATTTGGGCCTCCTTTTGGTTCGTCAATCATACGCTGCCGCCCCCACCCCACCCCCTGAAAGGGAAAAACTGGGGCACACCCCCAGACCCCCGGCCTGGCGGCCCCGAGAAGTGGGCACCTGCGATACGGGGCGGGTGGGAGCCCGAGCAATCGAACATCGGGCGTGCTGGCTTGGTTCATGGTACGGGTGCATCACCGTCAACGGGAAGAGGCGTGGTCGTACGGCGTGGCGTCGCGGGCCACCACGCGTCGCCCTTACCAAGCCGCGAGGCGTCGCTCGGCCACAACACACGACGGCGGGACAAGTCCGGCGCTCCTACCACGTATGTATCCCCGGCGCGCGCTCGTATTGCTCATCGTCCTCTTCGTGCGGGTGCGAGACCTCGGGGCCTCGCAGCATCGCCACGCGGCCGGTGCGCACCAGCTCGATGATCTCGTAGTCGCGCAGCAGGTTCACGAGCGAGTCGATGTGGTTCTCGTCGCCGGTCGCCTCGATGATGATCGAGTCGGGTTCCACGTCGACGACCTCGGCTTTGAACACCTCGGCGATGTCGATGATGTGACTGCGCGTTTCGCGGTCCGCCTTCACCTTCACCATCGCCAGCTCGCGGCTCACGATGTCCTCGTGCGAGACGTCCCGGATGTGCACGACGTCGATCAGCTTGTCGAGCTGACGGACGACCTGCTCGGCGTTCGTGTCAGCGTCGACGACGAAGGTCATGCGGGAGAGCCCGGGCTTCTCGGAGTGCCCGACCGCGAGGCTTTCGATGTTGAACCCGCGCTGCCGCCACTTGGAGGCGATGCGATTGAGCACGCCCGGCCGGTCTTCGACCAGCGCGATGATCGTATGCGGCCTGATCTTGCCGAAGCCTGATCGCATCTGAGCCGAAGGCCCGTTCATCTCACCGCCACCTTCCGCCGTTCGTCGGAGACGCGCTTCGGCTCGAAGGCATATGTGGGTTGGTCTATCGTCTCGTCAAGCGACGCGCCCGGCGGGACCATCGGATAGCAGTTCTCGTCGTACTTCACCTGGAAATCGATTACGACGGGGCCCGGGTGGCTCATCGCCGTCTCGATCACAGGCTTCACGTCGAGCTTCTTCTCGGCGCGCAGGCCCAGAATGCCGAATGCCTCGGCAAGTTTCACGAAGTCCGGGTTCTTGAGAGGCGTGGCGACAAGGTTGTTCTTGTAGAACAACTCCTGCCACTGGCGCACCATTCCGAGCACGTTGTTGTTGACGATGGCAAACTTGATCGGCCACCGGTATTCCGCGATCGTAGCCAGCTCCTGGAGGGTCATCATGAAGCCGCCGTCGCCGCAGATCGACCAGACAGTGTCGTTCGGCGCGGCGACCTGCGCGCCCATGGCGGCCGGCACCTCGAAGCCCATCGTCCCCAGCCCGCCCGAAGTGACGAAGCTGTTTGGCCGGTCGTACCAGAAATACTGCGCGGCCCACATCTGGTGCTGGCCGACGCCCGTCACGACGTAACAGTCGCCCTTCGTCGCCTCGTATATCTGCTGGATGACGTACTGCGGCAGCACTTCCTCCGTCTCGCGGATGACGATCGACGGGTGCTTCCGGCGCATCTCATCGAGCCACGAGAACCACCGCTCGCGTGGCTTGTGCGAGACGTGCTTGTTCAGCTCGCGAAGAGACGCTTTCGCGTCCCCTCGCAGCGTGGCGTCCGGCTTGACGTTCTTTCCGATCTCCGCCGGATCGATCTCGAGGTGGATGATCTTTGCTTTCGGCGCAAAGTCCTTAAGGCGGCCGGTGACCCGGTCGTCGAAGCGCATGCCCACACCGATGAGCAGGTCGGCTTCGCTGATCGCGATGTTGTTCCAGTACATGCCGTGCATCCCGGGCATGCCCAGGTACAGCGGATGCGTGCCCGGGAAGCCGCTGATGCCGAGGAGGGTCGTGATCACCGGTATGTTGGCCTTCTCGGCCAGCTCCCTGACCTCCGCGAAGGCGTGAGAAATGATGACGCCGTGGCCGGAAAGGATAATCGGCCGTTCCGCCTGCTCGATTAGCTCGGCGGCCTTCGCCACCTCGTCGCGATCGACACCGTTTGTGTATGGCTTGTAGCCGCGAAGCTGAACCTTATCCTGCCAGTAGAACTTGCCCGTGTGCTGCAAGACGTCGCGGGGTATGTCGACAAGGACCGGGCCGGGCCGGCCTGTCGTCGCGATGTAGAACGCCTCCTGCATGGCGCGCGGGATCTCGTTCACATTGCGCACGAGTTCGTTGTGCTTCGTGATCGGGATGGTGATCCCCTGAATGTCCGCCTCCTGGAAGCCGTCGCGGCCGATTAGCGCGCTAATCACCTGGCCGGTCACGCAGACGAGCGGCACAGAGTCCATAAAAGCGTTGGCGATGCCGGTCACCAGGTTCGTCGCGCCCGGGCCGGACGTGCCGTAACAGACGCCCGCTTTGCCCGTAACCCGGGCGTAGGCGTCCGCCGCGTGGGCTGCGCACTGTTCGTGCTTCACGAGATAGTGCCGGATCGGGTATTCCTTCGGCACGACGCCTTCGGGGACGGGGCGGATGCCGACGCCGCCGTTCTCCAGCACGTCGTACAGCGGTAAATTGGCGCCGCCCGGCAGGCCGAAGATGGTGTCGACGCCTTCGCGTAGGAAGGATTCCATCACCATCTGTGCGCCTGTATACAGTTTGTCGTCGGTGGTCATTTTGGTTCCTCGCAATCGATTTCTCAGTATCCCAGTAATAGATGCGTCAAACGGCGGTTTTGTATCAGCGCGGAAGGCCGCTTTAGCCCGCCTGCGGCGGGTCATCGGCCAGGCAAACGGCCCCGCGCGCCGCTGACGATACCAGGCGGGCGTACTTGGCCAGTGCCCCGCTTGTGTACCTGCGGGCGGGCGCGTGCCACCGGCCGAGACGCCTCTGTATCTCCTCCTCGCTCAACTCCACCTGAATAGAACGGTTGGGAATATCCATAGTGATAGTGTCGCCTTCTTCGATGATCGCGATCGGGCCGCCGACCGCGGCTTCAGGCGCGATATGGCCGGCGGTAAAGCCGCGCGTCGCGCCGGAGAACCGGCCGTCTGTGATGAGAGCGACTTCCTGATCGAGGCCCTGGCCGGCGAGGGCGGCGGTAACGGCCAGCATCTCGCGCATGCCCGGTCCGCCCTTCGGCCCTTCGTAGCGGATGACGACGACATCGCCGGGCTTGATCGCGCGTGCGGCGACGGCTTCGAAGCAGGCGTCTTCGGAGTCGAAGACGCGCGCGGGGCCGCTGTGGCGCTCGCGGTGGATGCTGCTGATCTTCATCACGCAGCCCTCAGGGGCAATATTCCCCTTGAGGATGACCATCGTGCCGGTCGGCTCCAATGGGCGGTCCAGTGGCCGGATCACTTCGCTCTCGTCGGGGAACGTAAGCCCATCAAGGTTCTCGGCGACTGTTTTTCCAGTGACGGTGATCGCGTTGCCGTGGATGAGGCCCGCATCGAGCAGCATCTTCATGACGCGCGGAACGCCGCCCGCGCGGTGGAAGTCCACCTGCACGAAACGGCCGCCCGGCTTGAGGTCCGCGATGTGGGGGACGCGCCGGGCGATGGCGTCGAAGTCCTCAATCGGCAGTTCCATGCCGCATTCGTGGGCGAGCGCAGGCAGGTGCAGCGCGGCGTTCGTGGAGCCGCCGACGGCAACGACTACGGCGATGGCGTTCTCGAACGCCTCACGCGTGAGGATATCGCGCGGCTTCAGGTCGCGCTCAAGCAGGTTGAGCACGGCTCGGCCTGTTTCGTGACAGAGATCAGCGCGCTCCGGCGCGACCGCCGGAATAGACGCGCTGAAGGGGAGCGCGAGGCCGAGAGCCTCGCTGGCGCACGCCATCGTATTCGCGGTGAACATGCCGCCGCAGGCGCCGTCGCCAGGACAGGCGGCGCACTCGAGCTCGCGCTGCTGTTCTTCGGTCATGAGACCGGCCTCGACGGCGCCGACGCTCTCGAAGACGTCCTGGATCGTAACGTCACGGCCCTCGTAGCGGCCCGGCAGGATGCTGCCGCCGTACATGAAGACCGAGGGGACGTTGAGGCGGGCCATCGCCATCATGATGCCGGGGAGGGTCTTGTCGCAGCCGGCGATGCCGACGAGCGCGTCGTAGCCGTGGCCGAGCATCGTCAGCTCGATTGAGTCCGCGATCACCTCGCGGCTGACGAGCGACGCCTTCATGCCCTCGTAACCCATGGCGATGCCGTCGGTGACGGCGATGGTCGTGAACTCGCGCGGCGTACCGCCTGCGGCCTTCACGCCTTCTTTCGCGAGTCCGGCGAAACGGTTGAGGTGCACGTTGCAAGGGCTTGTCTCGTTCCAGGCGGACACGACGCCGACGAAGGGCTTCGCGATGTCCTCGTCTGTCAGGCCCATGGCGCGCAGATACGCGCGCGCCGGTGCACGAGTGTAGCCTTCGTACACGGCCCGGCTCTTCAGTTTTGCCCTTTCGGCTGTAACCATCCTTGATGCTGGCTCCTGGAAATCACAAATCCCGTCCACAAGGGACGGGACTCTTTGGTCTCGCGGTACCACCCTTTTTCTCCGGCCCTGCCTCACGAACAGGCCAGGAACGGAGCTCTCGGTGCGCTGTAACGGGCGGTGCCCGTCGCCCGTTAGTGCTTGGATTCGCGGGCGAGGCTCAGAGGCGAGTTCGAGGCTTAGCGCTGCCGGGCTTGCACCTTACGCCGGCTCTCTAGGAGCGAACTGTCCTCTACTACTCCCCTTCGCAGCCTGTGGCTGGTTGGGTTGTAGAGTGCAGTTTAGGGGCGAGTTTACGCGAAGTCAAGGCGAGAGAAGTGGGGGGGCTGGACGCCCTCAGGTTGTGCTCGATCGCACTCACGCGCTGGCGTGGGCGTGCTCATACTCGTGAGGCAGCCCTCAAAGCCAACATGGTTGTTACGGCTGAAAACACCATGATCGGTATGAACTCAAATGCCTCCTTGTCGATCACGAGGACCACCGTAAGAACCAGGGCGATCGCCGCAGCAACAGAAACAGACCACGCGCTGACTAGCGCAAACACCCGGGCGCGACCCGAATCGCCCAAGCCTCTAGGCGGTGAACCACGATAGCCCGCCCGAATTGCCAAGTGATATGTAACCAGCCCGATGATCAACAGACCGACGACAAGCCACATCTTTAGGAACCGTCGACCTTCAAAGTTGGAAGTCCTTTGCGCGCCTGTTTGCCCGTCTGTGTTGTAGAGTAGCGTCCACAGTCTGTCAAGGCTTTCAGCGTATCCGTGTCGCCTGGGGAGTTTCCGTCGGCGACGTCCGAGCCAGCCGCACCTGCGAGCGGGGCTCGATGCCGTTGCGCGCGAACCAGCCTTGGTTCGCCTCGACCGCGTACAGGTAGGGCTCGTCTGGCTTGTGTATCGTCTCGTCGCGCGGCTCCATGTCCTGGATATCGATGACGACGCCTTCGCCCTCGATGAAGGCGATCGAAAGCGGGATGAGGGTGTCCTTCATCCAGAAGCCGTGCTGGCTCTCGTCCTCGAAGACGAAGAGCATGCCCTGGCCCTCCGGCAGGATCTCGCGCGACATGAGCCCCTTGTTGCGCTCCGCGGCGTCGTCCGCCACCTCCACAAGGAGGTCCACGTTGCTGCCGTCTTTGTTCACAAACGTGATGCGCGTCAGCCCGGGCGGGTCGGTGCCGGCGGGCGTGCCGGAATCCGCATCCGATCCGCAGGCGGCTAGCGTGGCGATGGCACCGGCGAGGCAGATGGAGAATGCGCAGCGAGCGAACAGGGCCTGAGTCGAAACGCGACCCAGGAGCGTGTCTACACCCCCCGAAGGAGCGGGACCAGGGCTCTGACTCGCGCCTGGCGACGTCGCTGAGCGACGCTCGCGAAGAAGTCGAGGGCGATGCGCAGAGGGCCGATCATGCGCACGAAGTCGATGTAGGTCAGCTCGCCGCGGATGAGGTGGCAGAAGAAGAGCCAGAACTTCTCACTGCGGCGCATGAGCGCGAGATACGGCGGCGGCGCGAAGTGGAACAGCTCCTGGAGCCGCCGCGATATGTCCAGTTCGGGCTGGAGCTCCGCATCGACGGACAGCTCGTAGCCGGCCATGCTCGTCGTTTCGCCGGCGAGGTAGCGCATCGCGTTCGCCGCCGCGAGGCGCCCGCTGGCGAAGGCCATGTGTATGCCCTCGCCCGAGAGCGGGTCGATCAGCCCGGCGGCGTCGCCGACGAGGGCGATCGGGCCGCTGGCAATCGGCGAGCGGGAGGTGCGGAGTGGCAGGTGGTGGCCGCGCAGGTTCTCCAATCGCGAGGGGTCAAAGCCGTAGCGGCGGCAGAGCTCTGTCAGCTTTGGTCTTAGCGTGAAGCCGGCGTACTTCCATGCGCCGACACCGAGGTTGAGGTGCTCTTGCTTTGGGAACACCCAGCCGTAGCCGCCGGCGAGGCCGCCGAGGTCGATTCCGACGTACTCGCGCCAGTCCTCCGGGATGTCTGGTGTAAACGGCAGGTTCCCTTCCAGCGCCACGGCCTCTTCGAACTGCGGGCTAAGGCCAGAGGCGCGGGCGGTGACGCCGTTGGCGCCGTCGGCGCCGATCAGGACGCGGGCGCTGTAGGTGCCGTGGGAGGTGCGTATTGTGAGATCGGGGTGTAGGGGCGCGTCATGATGCCCCCCTACCTCACGGATGGCCTCGCCATCGTGGAAGTCGGCGCCGGCAGCGGCGGCCTTCTCGGCGAGATGCTCGTCGAGAAGGCATCGCTGCGTCATGTACGTGAGAGGCTTCGCGTAAGTGCGGTCGAAGCTGTCGCCGAGGCGGAGGGAAAAGCGCGCGCCGTAGATTGTGCGCTCGACGACGGGCAATAGATCGATGTCCTGGACAGCAGCAGCACGCAGGGTGACGCCGCCGCCGCACGGCTTGTCGCGCGGGAAGCGGTGCTTGTCGAGCAAGAGCACCGAGGCCCCGCGCTCGGCGAGTAGCCGCGCGGCGGTGCTGCCCGCCGGCCCGGCGCCGGCCACCACAGCGTCGTAGGTTGCCATCGCGCTCAGTCTATTCGATGACTCCAGCGGCGCGCATCTCCGCGATCACCGCGTCGGCTATAACGCGGTAGCCGGTGTCGTTCGGGTGAATCGTGTCGCCGGCGATGTATTCGTGCGCCTTGCCTTCGAAGAGCGGATACACCTCCACCAGGTGAACGCCGTGCGCCTGCGCCTGGCGGCGGATGATGTCCTGCAATCCTTCGGGAAACGGCGTATCGGGCCGGCCTTCAAGCGAAAGTTCGCCCAGCTCGTCCAGGACCGGTGACGCTCCGGAGAATGGGTTGTAGAGCGTCATCAGAAAGATGTTGAGCTGCGGGTCCGCCTGCTGGAGCGTGTTCAGGATCTTGTCGAGGTTGGGCTCGTAATTGTCGAGTGCGTTTCGCAGCTGCTGGACACACTCCGGCTTCTGAAGCCCCTCAGCGACACTCGGGCAACGGCCCGGCAAGACGAAGTTAAAGAAGATATCGAGCAGGTCGTTTCCGCCGATCTCAAGCGTAACGGCCCGAACGTCGTTGTCGGGATTGCTGTCGCCGTTTCGGTCCTTGATCTCGGTGGTCGCGCGTTCGAGCTCGCCTTTCTCGATCAGCTCGCGGCTATCGAAGCCGGCCACGCCCAGATTGAGGAGGGCGAACTGCGGCGGCAGCGCGTCGTGCACCAGACCGACGAAACCCTTCTTCGGGTCGAAGCCGCTTGCTCCCACACCTGCCGAGAGCGAATCTCCGAGGGCAATGTAGAGCGGGCCGCTGATGTGGCCATCCTTGGACGGCGTTACCCGAAGGTGTGCAAGCGGTATCGCTGAAGAGCTGTCGGGTGTCGCTGAGGATGGCGGACTGGCGGGCGAGGACGAGGGCGGCGAGGAGGAGGCCGGCCCCGGTGACGCTTGGGGCTCATCCGAAGAGCCGCAACCGCTCGCGACTGCCAATACGACGGCGAGCGCGACAAAGTACCGCATACTCTAATGATACGAGCATGGAGGCCGGGGGGTCGTGCGGAGAGGACGCTACGCGTTGGAGTAGGCGACGAAGGCAGCTATCCAGAAGACGGCCTGAAAGAAGATGCCTCCGCTTAGCAGCAGGTTTGCGGCGGCGCGCTCACGCCACTGGAAGAGAAGCGCCGCCAGCAAGTTGGTGAACAGGATGGCCGTCGCGGTGAGCGGTATCTTGAAGATCTCGCTTCGCGGCTCCAGCGTTGTGACATCGCCGATCGGCGGGAATTCGATCTGGATCTGGTTATTTAGGTTCGGATAGATCGCAAAGACAAACCCCCAGAGCGCGATATTGGCGATGATCGCCGCCAGGGCGAGCAACTGCGCCACGCGGTCCGCTGAGATTGGGTGCGAGGCGAAAATATTTCGCTGCACCGCCGACGGCGATGTACGCTCGCCGGCTGTAACCGGGGCGGCTCCCGCCTGGCGGAAGCGCTGCGCCTCGGCGACGAAGCGGGCCGGGTCCTCGGGGCTCAGGGCGTATGTAGTGTCGCCGGTCTGCACGTACACCAGCTCCTCAGGCGCGCGGTGTGTCGAGAAGAACAGGACACGGCCGAACTCGTCGACGTAGCCACGGCCGACGTGATAGCCGCGCCAGCTGAGGCCGCTCACCCTCGGTCGATGCTCGCCGCGGCCGTGGACGAACCCTTGAATGCGGTCGATGGCTATGAAGTGCTTGAGCGGGCCCCAGACTATCGTGAGCCCGGCGCGGTCGAGGATATAACGCAGGGTGAAGCAGCCGTACGACCAAAACGCGAAGAGAAGGGCGAGGAGTACGAGCATTCCAGCGCCCAGATAGCCGAGGAACTGCGTAAACGACACCGGCCAGCCCGAGGCCCTGAGGACCAGGGCGAGCGCAAGTACCAGCGCAGTCGAGGAAGCGCCCGCGCCGACCAGAGTGCCGGTCGTGCGCAGGGGGCGCTCAATTGTCAGGCCTTGACCTTTGAGAAGCACGGCGTGCACCAGTGGGAGTACTTGGCGTTGCGTCCGGTGATGATGTCGAAGTAAAGGGAAACCAGACGCCCGCTAACTGGGCCCATCCGGCCGTCTCCGATGATGCGGTGGTCCAACTCGACGACGGGCGTGACGTGCGCGGCCGTGCCTGTCATGAAGCACTCGTCCGACGTGTAGAGCTCGCTCCGGTCAATGTCTCGCTCGACTACCTGGAGACCGAGCTCCTCACGCACCAGCGTCATCACGGTATCGCGCGTGATGCCAACGAGAATGTTGGAGGACGGTGGTGGCGTGATCACATGATCGCCCTGGACGACGAAGATGTTCTCACCGGAACCTTCCGAGACATGGCCGCGCTCGTCAAGCATGATCGCCTCGTCGAAGCCGTTGAGGTTGGCCTCGGTCTTGGCCAGGGCCGAGTTGGCGTAGATCCCCGTGATCTTCGCCCGCGCCGGTATGCCGGTGTCCTCCACGCGCCGCCACGATGAGGTGCAGCAGCGGGCGCCCTTCTCGATATCAAGGTATGGCCCGAATGGGGCGACGAAGATCAGGAAGTCATCGTCGAGGTCATGCAGCCGGACGCCGAGGAGCTCCGAGCTCTTGTACGCCAGCGGGCGGATGTAGACGTCCTCGCGATAGCCCGACATTTCGACCAGCTGCGTGGTTATTGAGGACAGCTCTTCGTTCTCGTAGGGAAAATCGATGCGCATGATGCGGCACGAGCGGCGAAGCCGGTCGTAGTGCTCCTTCATGCGGAAGACGTAGATCTGGCTTTCGTCTTCGTTCCAGTTGCCGCGCACGCCCTCGAAGACAGCGGTGCCGTAGTTGAAGGCGTGCGTCATCACGCCGATTTTGGCGTCGGACAGAGGCACGATCTCCCGCTTGAAGTAGGCATACGGCGTCGCCATGGGCGCGCTCCTTTGCGACAAGGGTAGGCTCAAGTATATGTGCGGACGGATGAAGCGGGCAAATTGTTACGAGTCGTTAAGCCTCGCGGCCCCCCTTCCAGCCCGTGAACGGTGGTAATCTAGATAAATCGTCAGGTCTTCGGGACGGTCCGCCAGAGCGGACGCGTCGAACGACGATTTCGCGGAGAGACTTCGTCGTAGCGATGCCCTGAGGTTGCCCCGCGGTGTGAGGATGCAAGGGTTGGACGACAAGCGCCTGTCCTATCTACCGGGCCTGGATGGGCTGAGGGCATTGGCGGTCATGGCCGTCCTGCTCTTTCACGCCG
>VBEI01000101.1 GCA_005882715.1 Chloroflexota bacterium
GAGGGGAAGGAGCTGCCGGGGGTGGCGGCGCTCATGAATGCGTAGTCGGCGGATCGAGAGCGGATGAGCGAATCTTCTCAAGGGCGTGATGACCCGCTCAATCCTTCGATACCTCAGGATGAGCGGAGGAAACGCCTGATCAGCGGAGCAAGGGTCGCGATCAGCGGAGGAAGGGTCGCGATGAGCGGAGTAAGCGTCCGATGTGTCGAGGTGGGGTCATTTTGGTAGCGAGGCCTCAGCGTGAGTCAGCTTGGTGGCCAGGGCGGAAGCGATGCCTTCTTCTTCGCCCGCGTCCAGATCGCCGAGGGTGGCGTAGAGAAGTACGCCGGTCAACGGGCCTTTGCGGATGACGAGGATGTGGCCGTTAACGTCGATGCTTGTGAGCAGCGTGGAGATCTCGGCCTTCAGGCTGTAGGCGGAGGTCTCGTCGCCGAACGACTTGAACTGCGCGGGTTCTACGGATGCCGAGATGCCACCGATCAGGCGGCCGAGATCGCCGGCGGCCTTTTGAATAGCCTGCTTGAGCGCCTCCTGAATCTGGTCTCGGCACTGCAGGACCAGGTCGTTCGCGCGACGCACGGCCGCCTGGGCAGCGTCCGTGTCCGTGAAAGCACTGACCGTGGAGGCGAGCTGCTGGTTGTGCGGCCCCGCGAACGGTTCCGAATCGCCTGTCGCGACTTCGCCGGGAAAGTCGCGGCCGCGGCCATTGAGAGCCGCGCAATCGCCGTTTAGCGAGAGGCCGGCGAGCGCCTGGTCTCCGATCTCGCTCTTGGCCCAACCTTGAGGGAGATTGTCGAGCGTGAGCACGGCGTCGGGGACGGCGCGCTGCGCGGCTGCGCGGTAGGTGTCCTCGGTGGACTTGCCGCCGCAGGAAGCCAGCAGCAGCGAGCTGCCAACGATGAGGGCGATGATAGCGGTAACGAAACGCATCGCATTCAGGATACTTGAGTCGAGCCGCCGACGGCCCGTCCACGAGCGGATCCGGGCGGTTCGGATAGCCAACAGGCGTCTGATATCTGATAATCGTCCTCGCGATGGAGCTTGAGCTGGCTGGGGAATTGGCCCAAGGGGCGGATACGAAGATCGTGCTGTTTGTGATGGACGGCCTGGGCGGGCTGCCGCACGCCGAGACGGGGCGGACGGAGCTGGAGACGGCCTACATCCCGCACCTCGACAGGGTCGCGAAGGAGAGTGTCTGCGGGTTCACGCTGCCCGTGGGACCCGGCATCACGCCGGGGAGTGGCCCTGGGCACCTCGCGCTCTTCGGATACGACCCGCTCAAGTTCAACATCGGACGAGGAGTGCTGGAGGCCGCCGGGATAGATTTCGACCTCCAGCCCTCGGATGTCGCGGCGCGCGGCAACTTTTGCACCGTCGATGGAACCGGGCGGATCGTCGACCGGCGGGCGGGCCGAATCAGCACCGAGGACAGCGCGCGCTTGGTGGCGGGGTTGCGAGATATTCGAGTTGACGCCCTTAAGCAGGGTTCAGGACGAACGGAAGTGTTCATCGAGCCAGTGCGGGAGCATCGCTTTGTGCTGGTGCTGCGTGGCGATGGACTCTCGGATGCGATAGCCGACACGGACCCGCAAGCCGAGGGGGCGGAGCCGCTGCCGCTGAGAGCGACATCGCCTGAGGGCGAGGCGACGGCGGGGCTGGTCGCGAAGTTCCTAGAGGCCGCGAAGAAGTACCTGGCGGACAAGGCACCCGCTAACATGCTGCTGCTGCGCGGGTTCGCGAAGCGGCCGGACTGGCCGGCGATGCCGGACCTGTTCAAGTTGCGGCCGGCCGCGGTCGCGCACTACCCGATGTACCGCGGGCTCGCGAAGCTCGTGGGGATGGAGACGCTGCCGGTTGGGCCGGCGCTCGAGGACAGCATCGCGACGCTGCGTGAGAACTGGGGGCGCTTCGATTTCTTCTTCGTGCACTACAAGTACACGGACACGGCGGGGGAAGACGGCGATTTCGACCGCAAGGTGGCGAAGCTCGAGGAGGTGAACGAGGCGATCGACTCACTCGTCGAGCTGGAGCCGGATGTGCTGATGGTAACGGGCGACCATTCGACCCCGGCGACGATGGCGGCGCATTCGTGGCACCCCGTGCCGTTCATGCTGCGCTCGAAGTGGAACCGCGCTGACCCGTGCACGATGTTCAACGAGGTGGAGCTGCAGCAGGGGACGCTGGGCACGTTTCCGGCGAAGGAGGCGTTGCCGCTGGCGATGGCGCACGCGGGGCGATTCAAGAAGTACGGGGCTTAACGAGCCAGGAGCAAGGAGTCGGGGTTAGAGAAAATGAGGACGCCTGTAATCGCGGGGAACTGGAAGTGCAACCTAAGGCTGGACTCCGCGTACCAGCTGGCGTCCGGGCTGCGGGAGCGCATCGAAGATATCGAAGGGGTGGAGAAGATCGTCTGCCCGCCGTTCATTTATCTCGCGACTGTCGAGGTGGCGCTCTCGATGTCGTCGATCAAGGTGGGGGCGCAGGACACGCACTGGGAGGACGACGTCGCGGCGACCGGTGAGGTCGGGCCTGCCCAGCTTGAGGAGCTCTGCGATTACGTGATTATCGGCCACTCCGAGCGGCGGCATAAGTTCGGCGAGACGGACGAAATGGTAAGCCGCAAGGTGAAGGCAGCGCTAGGCGTGGGGCTCAAGCCGATTATGTGCGTCGGCGAGACGCTGGAAGAGCGCGAGGCGGGAAAGACGGTCGACGTGCTCGTGCGGCAGACGCGCGGCGGGCTTGAAAAACTTCGAGAGCCTCGGTCCGAGAGCGGATTGCCAGATGGGTTCATCATCGCGTACGAGCCGGTGTGGGCGATCGGGACCGGGACGGCGGCAACCGCTGCGGACGCCGAGGAGGCGATCGCGTTCGTTCGCCGGGAAGTGGCGGCGATGTTCGGGGAGGAGAAGGCGGAGACGGCGCGCATCCTCTACGGTGGTAGCGTCACCCCGGACAATATCGCCGAGTTCATGTCGGGCGGCGGGATTGACGGGGCGCTAGTGGGCGGGGCGAGCCTGAAGGTGGACTCGTTTGCGGGGATCGTGGAGGAGGCGGCAAGGGTGCGGGCGGTGGGCGCGGGGTAATCACATTTCGAGAAGCTTTTTCCGCTTGCGCGCTCCGGTTTCGATGAACTCAGCCTGCGCTGGCGGCGGCCGCACGCTTCGACAGGCTCAGCACGAACGGATCAAATGCGGCTGAGCGGCAACCTGAAACCAACTCTCCTGAAAGGTAAACGACCAAACCACCGGGCGTTATCGATAGTGTAAGGAGGCGCCGCCATGACCCAAGTTGCCGCAGTGTTCGAGCATATCCCTCATCCCCATACGCGGGCTATGTTGGCAGGTTCAGCACCGGCGCCACCTAAAGTCGATGACGAGAGAATAGGCTTCAACGGCAAGCTGGGACTGTTCCTCACGACGATCGTGGGCACGATGTGGGCGGCCTACCTTTTCACGGTCCTCGCCATTGTTAGTTTTCCGTCGGCGATCCGTAGTGGAGACAGCATCATCATCGTTGCGTGGATCGCGCAGACGTTCCTCCAATTGGTCCTCCTCCCCATCATCATCGTGGGCCAGAACATTCAGGCTAAGGCGGCTGATAAGCGGGCCGAACAGACCTACAAGGACGCCGAGGCGATTATGCATGAATGTTTGCAGATCCAGGCACACCTTGCTGCCCAAGATGGAGCTCTAACCAAGGAGGTCGCCGAACTGCGGCAACTACTTGGCGAATCGCGCTGACCATGACCGCCCACCGGCATGGCTCGATGCTTCGGTGGGCAGTGCTGGCGAAGATTGAACCGGGCGTGTACGAAACGCACGCATGTGATAATCGAAGGGCGATGAGACGCCTGACCACGATCGTCGGCCCAACGGCGAGCGGGAAGACTACGCTTGCCGTTGAGCTGGCGGAACAGATCGATGCCGAGATCATCGGGGCGGACTCACGGCAGGTGTATCGCCGCATGGACATCGGCACTGCGAAGCCGACGCCGGACGAGCGGACTGCGGCGCGGCATCACTTGATCGACGTCGTCGATCCGGACGAGCCTTTCAGCCTCGGCCGCTGGCTCGACCTGGCGAAGGATGCGCTAGAGGAGGTCTGGTCGCGTGGGAAGCGGCCGCTGCTGGTGGGCGGGACGGGGCAGTACGTATGGGCGCTGCTCGAGGGCTGGCGCGTGCCGCGCGTGCCCCCGGACGACAGTCTGCGCGCCGAGCTGGAGTCGCGGGCACCTTCTGAGTTGGTCGAAGAGATGCGGCGGGTGGACCCGGAGGCCGAGGCGTTCGTAGATCCGCGCAACGTGCGGCGAGTTGTGCGGGCGCTGGAGGTCTATCACGCGACCGGCAAGCCGTTCTCTCACTGGCGCAGGAAGGAGCCGGCCGGGTTCGAGTCGCTGGCGATCGGGCTGAGGTTGGGACGCGAGGAGCTGTACCGGCGAATCGATCAGCGGGTGGAGGAGATGTTCGCCGGCGGGCTTGTGGATGAGGTGCGTGGACTGCTCGCGGAGGGATATTCGCGGGAGCTGCCGTCGATGTCCGGCATCGGCTATCGCGAAGTGTGCGAGTACCTGGCGGGCGAAATCGATCTGGAGACGGCGGTCGAGCGGACGAAGACGGGGACGCACCGGTTGGCGCGGCACCAGAACTCGTGGTTCAAGGCCGGCGATGAGCGGATACGGTGGATTGAGGCTGGCGATGGAGCACCCGACGAGGCCAAGCGCTTGGTCGAGGAGTTCCTTCAGACAACCCACACGTTCAGCGCTGCAAGAGGCGCACCCGTAAGGCGGGGATGAGCACTAGCGCTCGAGTGGCCCCTATAGCCGGATGCGTCCTAGCCGGAGCAGCCGGTATGCTGGTTTCGTGCTCCGGGGATTCGGGTCCTCCTTCGGTCTCATCCTTTCACTACGTGGAGACGGTTACCGGGAATATAGAGGGAAAATCGCTGGACAGCCGCGAGGAAGGTTGGTATCAGGCCCCGGATTCGGCGCACATTATCAGCAATGTCAGTTACTCAGCGCTCGGCCTTGAAAACATAGTCATCGCCTCGCAAGTTTGGGAACGCCGCGACTCCGGCTGGTCAGCATCTACGACAGACGTCGACTGCTACAACGCGCTGGTTAGTATCAAGGGGATACTCCGCTACGGAGGACAACACGAGGGCTCGAACGAGACGCGTGACGGGCCTCCGACAGCGGGGGAGCCGACCCAGCTTTCCAAGTGGACATACGAGGATGCGGGGAGGTTCATCATTAGCTACGACGAGCTCAAGCACGGCGATTCACCCGCATGGAGGGAAATTCTCGCGCGCGACAAAGAGATCTTTAGCGATCTGTCTGGGACAACGGAAATCGTTGTCGGTAAGAATACTGGGCGCGTTTATTCACTCGTCGTGACGAGGGATGGACCGAAAATGTCGGATAGAAGAGAG
>VBEI01000088.1 GCA_005882715.1 Chloroflexota bacterium
GCACTCTGTTTGCCCTTCCAACTTACTTCTTCATTCTCTCGATGAGCACGGTGATCGTGGTTGGGATCGTCCGCGTGGCTATTGGCGATGCGCCCGGATCGCTGCTGCACGAGGCTCCTCCAGAAAGGCAGATGCTGGCGACGCAAGGGCTGACGCTGTTCCTGCTGATGCGGGCGTTTTCGTCAGGAAGCGCGGCGCTGACCGGCATCGAGGCGATATCGAATGGAGTCCCGGCGTTCAAGTCGCCCGAAGTCCCCAATGCGCGTACGACCATGACGGCGATGGCGGGCATTCTCATCTTTCTCTTCCTGGGCATCACCTTCCTCACTTCACGGTTTGGTTTCGTGCCGGAGGAAGACGAGACGATCGTGTCTAAGCTGGGTGCGGAGGTGCTTGGCAGGAATGTTCTGTACTACGGCTACCAGGTGGCGACGGCGCTCGTCCTTTTTCTCGCCGCGAACACGAGCTACAACGGCTTCCCGCCGCTCGCCGCGATCCTCGCCCGCGACCGCTTCCTGCCGAGGCAGTTCAGCTTCCGGGGCGATCGGCTCGCTTATTCGAATGGAATCATGCTGCTGGCGGCTGCGGCAGCCGTTTTGCTCGCGGCGTTCGGTGGGGAGGTTACCCGGCTGATTCCCCTCTATGCGTTCGGCGTCTTCGTCTCGTTCACGCTTTCCCAGTCCGGCATGGTTAGGCATTGGCTGCGGGTGAAGGAGCGCGGCTGGAAGACCGGCCTTATGATCAGCGCTCTGGGCGCGGCGGCAACCGCCGTCGTAGCGGTCATTATTCTCGGGACGAAGTTCACTCACGGCGCCTGGCTCTCCGTGCTCATGATGCTCCTCCTGATGGGAATGTTCGCCTTGATCCGGCGTCATTACGACTGGTTCCAGGCGAAGATCGCCGTGGACCCAACATCGCTGCCCGCAGGTGTTCCCCCGGCCGCATCGGTCGAGCACGGTGCACCGCGCGACCACGTAATCGTGCCGGTGGACGGCGTCAACAAGATTTCGTGCGGGGCGATCGCTATGGCGCGCGAGATATCCAGCATGGTCTCCGCCGTCCATGTAGCGGAGAACAGGGACGAAGCCGAACGCTTTGCCAAAGAATGGGAGCGCAACGTCCCGGACGTACCGCTGCTCGTGATCGAGTCCCCTTATCGCGCGTTCGTGGCGCCAATGCTCGCATACCTCGAACGGCTCGACGAGCAAGAGGACCAGCGCATTACCGTCATCCTGCCCACATTCGTGCCGAGACATTGGTGGGAGCGAATTCTCCACAACCGCGATGTCTTGCGCTTGCGCCCCTTCCTCAAGGGCCGCCCCGGCCTGCGCGTCGTCGATTTCCCGTACCAGTTGTACGAGGACAGGCCTCCCGGGAGTCGCCCGCCCGGCAGCGCACCGTCGGACTAGGTTCCAAGCCACCATAAGCGGCCCGCTCCTCTAATCGCCGCCCGACCTCCCTCACGTACATGACCCGAATATTGAGCAAACGTTGAGCGGGGCGTGCACGGGCGTTCCTCAGTTACTGCTTACCATCGAAGTGGTGCTGCCATAATGGAGCGAAAGCATCCGCGTTCGTTCGTCCGAATACCCCGACGCCAGCGGACACCGGGCGAGGCGGAGCCGCGAAGTCGCCAGGACGGAAAAGCGGCGCCCTCTCCGGTGCCGGGCCAGCTGTCATGGCAAGATGACGGGCGACACGCCGAGCGCCGAGAGTCCGAGCGAATCGTCATCCCCCGCCACGAGCGTGCCGGGCTCGCGCGGTCGGGGCTTGGGATAGAGCTGCGCGAGGTCCGCTTCGGTTCAACCGCGCGCACGCCTTATTTGCGGGTCGTCCCGAGTCAGCTGAGCTTCAAATCGGTCGCCCCGGGTTACATCGCCGCCACGGAGGTAAGCAGCCGCCCGCGTGGCCGCATCGAGGCACTGGTCCAGGCGATTAAGCGCGTTGTTCTTGGCAGCCCTTTCGCCACCTCGCAGCTGATCCACGAGCGCCTAACGAAGACCAAAGCGCTCGCTATCTTCTCGTCGGACGTGCTCTCCTCCTCCGCTTATGCGACTGAAGAGATCCTCATCCTGCTCGTTCTCGCCGGCTCAGGCGCGCTGTCCTACGGTCTGCCGATCGCGGCAAGTATCGCACTGCTGCTGGCGATCGTCAGCCTCTCCTATAGGCAGACGATTAAGGCCTACCCCAGCGGCGGCGGCGCGTACATCGTCGCACACGATAATCTCGGCCAGACGCCGGGGCTGATTGCAGCCGCTGCGCTTTTGGTCGACTACGTGCTCACCGTCTCGGTCAGCGTTGCTGCGGGCGTCGCCGCCGTCACGTCGGCCGTGCCGGAGGTCCACGACCTCCGCGTACCAATGGGCGTCGCGGTGGTCGCCTTAATCACGCTGGGCAATCTGAGGGGCGTGCGGGAGTCGGGGACGATATTCGCCGCGCCGACGTACTTCTTCCTACTGATGATGGGCGCGATGATCCTCACCGGCATCGCGAAGGTCATGCTCGGTGAGACGCCCGGTTCACTTTTGCACGAGGCGCCGCCGCAGGAACAGGTGGTCGCCACGCAGGGGCTGAGCCTCTGGCTCATCTTCCGCGCCTTCTCTTCAGGGTGCGCCGCGCTCACCGGAACGGAGGCGATCTCGAACGGCGTACCGGCGTTTAAGCCGCCCGAGAGCCATAACGCCCGCACGACGCTCACAGCGATGGCGTTCATCCTCGGCTTCATCTTCCTCGGCGTGACATTCCTGACCAGCCGCTACGGACTGGTGCCGAGCGACAAGGAGACAATCGTCTCGCTGCTCGGGCGAGATGTCTTCGGCGAAAACGTCCTCTACTACGCGTACCAGGCGGCAACGGCCTTGGTGCTCTTCCTCGCGGCGAACACAAGTTTCGCCGACTTCCCTCGCCTGTCCGCCATCCTGGCGAAGGACAAGTTCATGCCGCGCCAGTTCGCGTTCAAGGGCGACCGCCTCGCTTTTTCGAACGGCATCATGCTGCTGGCTGGCGCCGCGGCATTGCTCTTGATTGTGTTCGGCGGCAACGTGACCAATCTCATCCCGCTGTATGCGATCGGCGTCTTCGTCTCTTTCACGCTCTCGCAGTCGGGCATGGTCCGGCATTGGTGGCGGCTGCGAGAGCCCGGCTGGCGAGGAAGTCTCGTCATCAACGGCACAGGCGCTATAGCCACCGCTGCTGTCGCCGTAATCATCACGACGACGAAGTTCAGCGGAGGCGCCTGGATCTCGATCATCGCGATGGGCTCGCTCGTCCTCATGTTCGTGCTCATCCGCCGGCATTACGACTGGTTCCAGCACCGGACCGCCGTTGACGAGAATGCAATTCCGGCACGGGTGCCGCCTGCGCCAGGCAGCGAGGCGCCGCGCGATCACGTGATCGTGCCGGTCGACGGTCTGAACGAGATCGCGCTGGGCGCGATCAGCATGGCGCGTGAGATCTCGCCCCTGGTGACCGCCGTTCATCTCACCGACGACCGCGAGCAGGCGGAGGAGCTGCGAAAGCGCTGGGAGCGCGCAGTGCCCGACGTTCCGCTGCTGGTCATCGAGTCTCCCTATCGCGCGTTCGTCGCTCCGATGCTCGCCTACCTCGAACGGCTCGACGAGCAGGAGCACATGCGCATTACGGTCATCCTGCCGACATTCGTCCCGCGGCACTGGTGGGAGCGTATCCTGCACAACCGCGATGTCCTTCGCCTGCGCCCCTTCCTTAAGGACCGCCCCGGCCTGCGCCTGGTCGACTTCCCGTACCAGCTCTACGAGGACAAGCCACCGCAGAGGCCCGCGCCCGGCAGCGCGCCGGCCTAGCAACCACGCCCCTCCTCCCATCTCGGAACTCGTACCTCGCACCTCGTACGTCGTACATCGCCACCGGCGCAGCTAGAATACAGGCCATGCCCACCATCGAGACCGTCCTCGGCCCGATCGATGATGCCGCCCTCGGCTTCACGCTCAGCCATGAGCACGTGCTCGTCGCCATGGGCGAGGACAACCACCACTACCCCTGGCTCTTCGACTGGGAGCGGACGCGAGCCAACACCGTCCGAGAGCTGTCCGAAGCGAAGGCAGGCGGCGTCGACACGATCATCGACCTCACCACGCCCGATCTCGGCCGCGACGTCGAGTTCGTGCGGGACGTGGCGAGCGACTCCGGCGTCAACATCGTCGCCGCCACCGGAATCTGGCGCGACGTTCCGCGCTCCTTCTGGGAGCGCGGTATCGACCGCATCGCCGACATCTTCGTCCGCGAGATCGAGACCGGCATTGGCGAGACCGGCATCAAGGCCGGCGTCATCAAGGTCGCCAACGATGCCGAGGGCGTCACGCCGCAGGCCGAGCGCGTGCTACGCGGCGCCGCCCGCGCGCTCAAGCGCACCGGCTGCCCCATCAGCACCCACCAGTGGGCCCCGACAATAGTCGGGGCGCGCCAGGTCGAGATCTTCGTCGACGAAGGCGCGCCCACGGACCGCATCTGCATTGGCCACAGCGCCGACACAACAGACGTCGCCTACCTCGAATCGCTCCTCGAGACCGGCGTCTACCTCTCGATGGACCGCTATCCCGGCGCCGAGGGCCGCCCCGACTGGCGCGAGCGCAATGCGACCGTCAAGGCGCTCGTCGACCGCGGCTGGGCGCATCGCCTGATGCTCGGCCACGACTACGCGCCCGCCCCCATCTCGGCCCGCCATCGCGGCGACGTCGCCGCGACCGAGCCGACCCGCTACCTCTTCCTGTCGACCGTCGCCCTTCCCGCCCTGCGCGACGACGGCGTCAACGCCGAGACCATCGACCTGATGATGCGCGAAGTCCCCCGCCGCTTCCTCACGGGTGGATGACTGTTCGCGCTGAGGTTTCTCGAAGCGTCGCCCTGCGTTGGCCGCCTCAGGAGGGAGCACTTGGAGGCCGCTGGAAAGCGTCCTATACTTGACGCAAGCCCTCTCGTACCTTCCCCAAGAAGGAGGCCTAAAATGCCAGACGCAGTCCAGGCCGCGTCTCACGCTTACAGCGTAGTCGTGGAAAACGACCGGTACGAAAGCCGAAATGCACTCACACCCAGACCTTGTCGCCGTCGCACTACGAGGAGGTAAGGTCAGGTTTACTCTGGCGAACGGTGAGACCCAGGATGCGGAGTTAGCCGACGGCGAAGCGGGCTTCTTCGAGGCAACCGAACACATGACAGAGAACGCGGGCAGCAGCGATATTCACATGGTGCTCATCGAACTAAAGTAGCGCTTCGCCCCTCCCGTTCGCGCTGCCGTAGGCCCGCCGGTGGGAGGGAGGCTCTCGAAGCGCCGCGCCGCCTCGCCCTCGCCCAACGCCCCGTCCCGCTCATCCTGCCGTACGGCCCGTCTGGGAGGCTCTCGTAGGCCTGTCCTGAGCGTAGCCGAAGGGACCCGAGCGGATTCGCCACGCCCCTCCCTCCTTCGTGCCTCTTACCTCTTACCTCGCCGCCCTGATGAAATCAGGCTCGCGCTTCGCGCGCTGGGGCGCTCACCTGATACAGAAACTGGAGGATCTCTATGTTCGACTCCAGCGCGCCACTTTCTCGATAAGGTATCGAACGCTCTTCGCAGAACGCTCTGACGATGACCTGAGCCCGCTTCAAGTTGTTCCTCGGCATGCTCGGGAACAGATGGTGTTCGATCTGGTAGTTCAGCCCGCCGTACCAGAAGTCCGTCAGGGGGTGAGCCTTGATATCGCGACTGGTCAACACCTGGCGGCGCACGAAGTCGAGTTGGCTCTTGCTGTCCAGAGTCGGCATCCCCTTGTGGTTGGGGGCGAACACCGACCCGAAGTACAGACCATACAGGCCCTGATGGACCAGGATAAACACGACCGCCTGCCCGACGCTGAGCGCGTAGAAGACCACGCCAAGATACAGAGCGACGTGAAGCACGATCAGCGACGCCTCCAGCAGTCGTTGTCTCACTTCGGCCCGCAGGAGATATTGCACGCTGGCCATCCGTATGCCAATCCCTTCCAGGAGCAGGATCGGGAAGAAGTAGAAGCTCTGGTATCCAACGAGGAATCGCAGTAATCCTCGCTTGCTCCGGGCCTGCTCTTCGGAAAATGCGAGTATCGGCAGGGCCGTGTGAGGGTCGAGGTCGAGATCGTTCGGATTGACGTGATGCTGGTTGTGCGTATCGATCCACCAACTCCGGCTGAGGCCGAGCACCAGGCTGGGTAGCAAGCCAAACAAGTCGTTCCTGGGAGCCCCGTTGAAGATCTGTCTATGCCCGGCGTCGTGGCCCAGGAATCCCCACTGGCCGAACACGCACGCCAAGAATGCGGCGTTGAGGAGCTGCAACCAGAAGTTCCCCACGACGAGCAGGAACACCAGGCTCGCGGCTAGTAGGGCTAGCGAGAGGACGACGTTGATGACGTAGAATCCGAGCTGCTTGTCCAGCAGCCCCTCTTGCGTGATCAAGCGCTTCAGGTCGGCATAATCACGTTGCTGTTCCGCCTGGGGGGATGCAGGCTCTTGCGATCCCGCGCTCTGACGATCGCGCGTGCGTCCTTTGCGGTCCTTCCCGGCCGCGACTGCTCCCGAGGCGTTGTTGGGCAGCGTCTTCTCGGTGACCGTGAGAGGCCTCCTATCCCAGCTGTCCGGCCGGCATAGCGTCTCACGGCCAACCCCCAGCATGAATGTGCGGCTTTTGCGATCCAGATTGTATTGTACCGTTCGAACGTGCTAGACGAACAGCGCCTTCCCCGCTCGGCATTTCGTTGGGATCAGCGGGGTTCTGATTGCGCGCCGGTCGTGGCGTAAGCCGGAGTCCGCGGGTTGGACCGCATGTAATCATCGAGCCGCTTCGCCAGCCACTCGAAATACTCGTTCAGGTAGGGGTCTTCCTTCCGCCGGTCGTTGGTGAATGACTTGTACTTTTCCCACGAGAACGCCACGTAGTCACCCAGCGTCCGTTCCACCAGGGCGAGTTCGATCATCCCGTCGTACACCATCAGCCCGAGCATCTCCATCTGCTGGGCATAGTGGATGATCGATACGATCTCGTCCGCCGGTAAGGCCCGGATCTCGCTCCATGTCGACGGCATGTCGTGGGAGCTGATCCGTTGGAAATGCTCGGCCATCTGGCGCGTTTGCAGGCCCTGGACGGTCGCCACCGTGAGGCGTTCGCGCCGGTCTCGGGCTGCACTCCGCACCTGCCCGACGCCAAAGCCCAGCGCCGCTAAGAACGAGAGCGCGATCGCAATGTCGCCGGTAATTGCCGCTGCCGATTCGGTGCTCATGAGCCTCTCCTCTTGTTCTGCGTACGGACCAGTAGGACTCAATTCTACGAGCCACGTATCAGCTATACGCGGACAAGCTCCGCTACTCCCGAGCAGCGCCGAAGTTCGTACTTCGCACCTCGTACCTCGTACTTCGTCCCCTTGGGCCCTGGCCCTCGAAGGGTCGAAGCGCCGCCTGCCCTCCTCAGGACGGCAGGCTCTTCATGTGCCCAAGCACATGGTCGATGAGCACGCCGCCTTCGATCAGCTGCTGCGCGCTCACCGATGCCCCGCCCGCGAGCGCCAGCGCTGCCGTGCGCTCGAGCTGCTCGTCGCTCAGCCCCCGCACGTAGGCGGCAGTCGACGCCGCGCCCTCATGCAGCTCCCGAAGAACGTCCGCCTTGCTGGCGGAGCTGTTCTTCTCGGCGCGGCTTTCGTTCATGCCGTTGATATCGTCCCACGAGTACGACGGCATCGGCTTGCTCTCAGCAGCGGCGGTGATGTACTGCATCTCGAGCGGAAATTGCCCGGACACGTGCTGGGCCACGCCCGCGACGGTCCAGCCCTCGGAGCCACCCTTGGCGCTCCACTTCTCGTCCGGAATCCGCTCGATGGTGCTCGCGAACTCGGCGACTGCCTGCTCGAACTTGTCCGCTAGAGACTCGGCGCGGCTGCCCATTTGGTTCCCTCCTTCTCACACTCGGCCTTGGCGGCGGGTGAGATTATAGAAGAAGAAGCCTCGACTGCCTAGAGCACTCCCCCGTTCGCCCGGCCCCGCTTCCGCAGCCCTCAGCCGCGCGCGATGATCTCGTCGGCCTTGGCCTTCGAGATGGGCTCGGCGCCTATTCCCAAACATCGCGTCGTCATTTCATCTCCGAGCGTATCATGCACCCCGCCTTGTAGCCGTCAGTGCATCGGAGTTGAGCCCTTCAGCCCCCGCGCCGCCGCTCGCCCAAGGCGTGCCCGCCGAAGGAGGGAGAGCTGCGGGGCAGCATCCTCGTGGGCACCCGCGAGCGGTGCCGCGACCGCCTCCGCACCAACCGCGAACGCCGGCATCCAGAGCGCCTGCTCATTTGACTGGTACGGGATGACCTGCGGCAACTGGAGCGCTTCATGCAGATTGCACAGGGGGTTTGAGGGAGAGGGGCTCAGTGAAGCTCCTCCCGTTCGCGCTGAGGTTCTCGAAGCGTCAAGTCGCCCTCCAGCGCCATCACTTACAGCGA
>VBEI01000009.1 GCA_005882715.1 Chloroflexota bacterium
AGCCCCCAACCATCGCCCCCGAATACGAGGCCTGCAAACGGTTGGCGGAAGCCACGGGCCTCGCTCTCGCCGAGGTCTATCGGATCGTGCAGGCAGAATGGGTGTCCAGACTGTAGGGGCGCGGGCTCGCTCCGCCGCGCAGTCATTCTGAGCGAGGACCATACCTGCTCGCGGAATCCGTATCTTCGCGAAGGCCTGCCCGCCGTGGAGGGAATCTGGCGGTTCAGCGGGGTGTGAACGGCAGTTGCGCGCAGTCCGCCCTAGCGCGTCTTGATTACGACCGTGCCTGCGATGTTATCGTGCAGGCCACGCTTTTCCGCGCTGAAGGCGATCATCAAGTAGCCGATGCCCAGGATCAGACCGCTGAGCCAGTACCCGAAGTAACGCAGCACGGCCGCGCCAAACTCGATTGGCTCTCCGTTCGCCATCACCACCTTGATCCCAACCGCCATCTTGCCCGGCGTCGCACCTTGCCCGATCCAGAACGCAATGTGATAGATCGCTCCAAGAATGATCTCGAGGACAAACGCGCTGAAGGGGTTGGCCACTCCTAGGCTGATCACGACGTTCACACCGCCAAGGATCACACCGTCGATGAACCACGCAAGAAAGCGAATCCAGAACCCAGCGTACGCTAGCTCGCCGGCACCCGGTTGATACGCCCGGAACTGATAGCGGCAGTACCCGCAGAACTTCGCGTCGGGCGAGGCGAACCTGCCGCAGGAAGGACACAGCGACCCAGCGGGTGAGGATGCCGACGCCGCCGCAGGCCGGTCGGCGACGCTCTGCGCGACGCGCTCGGCCCGCGCCTTCTCCTCGGCGCGCTGGCGCTCCACGCAGTCAGCGCAAAACTGCCCGCCTTCGGTATAGGAGCCGCAATGCAAGCACCTGGCTGTGGCAAATCCACTACTCATTGCAGGATTAAAGACTCCCTTAGTCTGTGTATAGTTACACGCGCGCGACAAATTTGGGTCGGTCAGGAATCCCTCGGCGAGACGCGGCTCTCTAGGAGCAGCGGTGCCATTTCCCTCTTAGAGATCCAGCTTCTTTACGCTATCCTGAACTCGGTTGAGCGTTGCCCAAAAAGAGAGCGCGCCTGACGGATTTGAATGACTGTGACAGACAAAGAACGACCAAACGCAAAACGACCAAACATTTAGGGCGCGTCCCAACGCAAAGACGCCCCTAAAACGGAAATTTTTCGGAAAACGACCAGAAAGCGCCAACGGATAGTCGAGGGACGACCAAACGCTCGGGCGCGCGGCTAAGACTGCTAGCTCGCCAGCCGGTTCCCACACTCGCCGCAGAATTTGGCGCCGGCAGGGACCTCATTGCCGCAGGCGGGGCAGCGCCCGCCCGGCCACCGATCGCCAGCCGATGGCGAAGGAACCGCCGAGGTCCCTGCCGCGGCAGATCGGCGACGCCGGCCCGGGACCCGCGACTCTGCAACGGTTGGAGCCTTTGCGGCTGGAGTTGTGCCGGCTTGGGCTTCGCGCGCGCCGTTGCGAAAGAGGCGGACCGCGACAATCGTGGTCCCGATCACCACCAGCAAGGCGAGTATGGCCATTCCGCACTCATGTTACAGCAGGAACTTGCGGATCGCCCAGGCGACGCCATCGTCATCGTTCGAAGGGGCGACATGAAGGGCTGCACGCTGCACTTCATCGGGCGCGTTTCGCATCGCAATCCCGAGGCCGGCCAGGCTGAACATCCCGATGTCGGACTCCGAATCGCCGATCGCGATCGCCTCATCGGGAGGCACGCCCAGCTCCTTGAGCACAACGTCGAGCGCGCGCATCTTTTCCGCATCGGGATGTGTGAGTATCACGTAATGCGCGCTATTCGTCGGCCGGTTGATCGAGAAACGGGCTCGGCCATTATAGGCGGGGAGAAACCGGCTCAAGATCTCGTTGACCGCATCCTCCCCGAAGACGAGCACGCAGGTGGGCGGTCCTTCGTGCAGGTGATCCGACTGGCGCTCAGCGATCTTCAGGCCACCGGGCAGACGTTCCGGAATGATGCCGGGTCGCATCTGCATATAGGTCAGATCTTCGATGGTCGTGAACATTTCCCAGCCCTGCTCGTCGCCGAGCGTGGTCACCTCGCGGGCCAGATCGGGATCCAGATAGAGATGGATCAACTCACGGCCGTCGGTCGGTCCCTTGACGAGAGCTCCATTGCTGCATATCAGCGGCGTTTCTACACCAAGGCGGGATGCCGTGCGGAGCGCGATGCCGTAGAAGCGGGCCGTGGCAAGGACCACCTGCACTCCGCGCTCCATCGCCGCCCGGACTGCCTCGCCATTAGCCTCGGACACCCGAAGCCCGCTGTTAAGAAGAGTCCCATCGAGATCGAGCGCGAGGAGTTTGTACATGGACGAACGAACCGTATTATAGCCCGATTTTTGTAGGCGTTTCGGAAACCGTCAGGTTGCTCTACACCTTGTGGAAAAGGGGGTTGACCGAGAGCGAGGGGCCGTTAGCATTGGTACATCTCCCTGGGGACGCTGGTGCCGCTGGGAGGCGGTTGTCATGCGATTATCCACAGCTACCAATAAACCGTCCCTTGTCAACGAGCTTGGGTCTCTCGCTCATCTGTACCGCACGGTCTTCTGGATGATCGGTAGGAAGGCCCAATACGGCCGGATCTGGCCACGCGAGGCTGATATGGGGCCGGATGAGTCTCTGATCGTCCCCCCATCATCGCCAATTACGTCTTTCGAAACCCCGCACGCAAGACCGGTGGAGGCCGGCACGCGCGACTAGCCCAAACCGCCGCAGAAATATTCCGGGCCGAGCTAGTCTCGGCCTGATTGCTTTGCCAGAAGCTAGGCTTCAGAGCATTGGCGTCCTTCGATGACAGCCGCGGGAAATCCTCCCGGGAGGCGAGGTCGCAGTCCTTAAGAGCCGCTGGAACGCCGAGGACTTCATGGACCGGCGATGGCAGGCCGAGTTTTACAACTCGAGAAGGTAGCTAGACCGCTCAGGCCCGCATTTTCGGGAGCACTTCCGCGGCATAAGCCTCGACGTGCGCCATGAAGTCGGCCGGCGCCGGAACGATGGGGACGAGGATGAAGTGCTCGACGCCGGCCTCGGCGAAGTCGGCGAGCCGTGCGGCGCAGTCGTCCGCGTTGCCCATGACAACGTAGCGGTCGACGATCTTCTCGAAGGGCTGATTATATCGGCGTGAGAGATCGGCGGCTGAGATGCTTTTCGCTTCATCGTAGCTGTCCGCAAGGCATATGAACTGGTAGATCGCGCCGGTGATGGAGCTGGGGTCGCGACCTGCCTTCTCGGCGTACTCGCGTGCTTTGGCCAACCCATCGCGAAACCGCTCGGGCGAGAACAAGTAGGGAAGATAGCCGTCGCCGAGGCGCCCGGCGCGTCTCATCGCTGCCTCGGAGCGTCCGGCTACCCAGATAGGCGGTCCGCCAGGTTGCACAGGCTTCGGCATCAGCGTCACGCCGTCGAGCCTCGTGAAGCGGCCTTCGAACTGGACATTGTCTTGCGTGTATAACAGCTTGAGGACACGCAAGGCTTCATCGGCGCGGGCTCCGCGCTCCCGCGGAGGCACGCCTACCGCCTCGAACTCTTTCGGGTACTCGCCGCCGATGCCGGCGCCGAGGATAACCCGTCCGCCGGAAATATTGTCAACGGAGGCGATCTCTTTCGCCGCCAGCGCCGCCGGGCGCAGCGGCAAAAGAAGCACGGCCGTGCCCAAACGGATGCGGCTAGTACGCGCGGCCATCGCCGCGAGCGAAGTAAGCGCATCGTAAGTAGGGAAGTAGAAGAAGATATGCTCGCTCGTCCAGGCGGACTCGTATCCCAGCTCCTCGATGCGAGAGACGTCTTGCCATTGGTGGGGCCAGAGGTTGATGCCATACTCAAGGGTCATGACGCGCCAAAGATTAACACAAGGCCCTACCCATCAGAGCCCTTGTCAAGCCGATCAGTACCGGGGCGTCAGGAAGCGCCACACGATCCAGTCGCGCAGGAAACGATCGCCGCGATCGACAAAGATAGCCATGGAGGCGCCGGACAGCGGCCTGCGAAACACGGGAAGAGAGCCGGCCACTCGCACGGCCGCGATGATCCACGTCTCGTTTGTCATGGGAGGATTGTAAGGAGTTGGAGCCAGGAGCTAGGAAGGGCGTTCCCCGGGAAGCTGCGGGGCGGAGATTCCCTTCGTTTCCTCCCACACCAACCCCACCCACTCGGGGCAGGCTCTCGCCTCCGCCCCGGTACCGCTTGGCCTCGCCCCGCGGGCTCGGAACGGTGGGATCACTGCTTCTTCCTTGACGTGCGCGTAAAAGTTACGGTATCGTGCAGGCGCCAGCGGCCCCTTCAGCGAAAGGAGCGCCCCATGCCGATGGCCCGAGTCGCCGACGCCAACATCGAGCACTACCTTGAGGGCAGCGGGCCCCCGCTTCTGCTGATCTCCGGTTTCACGGCCCAAGCGTCGGGCTGGAACGAGCCGTTCGTACGGCTGCTTCACTCGCATTTTCAGCTCATCCGATACTCTCATCGCGGTACCGGGACGAGCGATCGCCTGACCGGCGATATCAGCTTACGCGACCTAGCAGACGACGCGGCGGGTCTTCTGAGCGCGCTCAGCATTGATAAGGCGCATGTCCTAGGCGTCTCGATGGGTGGGATGATCGCGCAGGAGCTGGCGCTCAATCACCCGCAGCGAGTGGAACGCCTAGTGCTAGGGTGCACTACGTGCGCGGGTGGGTCGCATTCTCATGGGGACGGCGGGGCTGTACCGGCTGCGCCGGAGGTAATCGCGCTGCTCACGCCACAGCCGGGACTGTCGCGGGAGGAGCAGGTCCGCCGAGCTTGGCCGGCCATTGCCACGCCGGAATTCATTGAGTCGCATCGCGACGTTCTGGAAGAGAGGTTGCAAACCAGCCTAATCAACCCCACGCCTATCGAGACTTCCATCGGACAGATGGCTGCGATACAGGCGTTCGACAGCTTCGACCGCCTGCCCCGGATAAATGCACCGACGCTGGTCCTGCACGGCGATCGCGACGTCCTTGTGCCGGTCCCGAACGCTCGGGTGCTGAAGGGCCGCATACCGGGCGCTGAGCTTCGCGTCCTGCCCGGCGCCGGCCACGTGTTCACATGGGAGTTTCCGGAGGAGTCGTCAGCGGCCGTTGTGGAGTTCCTCACGAGGGCCCCAATAGGTGTTTAGAGCGCGCAGAGACAAGGAGCGTCCTTCATGGCGATGACGAAAGCTGGTGACCTCAACATCGAGTATTACGAGGAGGGCTCCGGGCCGCCTCTACTTCTGATCATGGGTCTCGGCGGGCAGGCATCGTCATGGGGTGAGCCGCTCCTCGAACAGTTGCAAGCGCACTTCCGAACGATCCGCTTCTCGAACCGCGGAACGGGGGGCACCGATAAGCCGGTGGGTGGCTATACGATCCGGCAGATGGCGGACGACGCAGCCGGGCTAATGGAGGCCATCGGGCTCGACCAGGCGCACGTGTTCGGTATATCGATGGGCGGGATGATCGCTCAGGAGCTGGCGCTTAACCATCCGGAGCGCGTGCAAGGCCTAGTGTTGGGCTGCACGACGTGCGGGCCCGCCCACAGTGTCCCGGTGCCGGCGCAAACACTGGCGCAGTTCGGGCAGATCATGCAGCTGCCGGTGGAAGAGAGGATAGAGCGATTCTGGGAGATTACGGTGACGCCGGAATTCAAGGATGAGCGGGCGGACTTCCTCAGGCGGATCCTGGAACTCGGAATCGCGACGCCGACGCCGATGGAGACTTTCGGCCTTCAATTCGCCGCCATTCAGGCGATGGATACGTACGACCGCCTGCCGCAGATCAAATCGCCAGCGCTAATTATTCACGGCGATCGCGACATCCTGGTGCCCGTGGAGAACGCAGAGATTCTCCATTCACGGGTACCGGGATCACGTGTACGGGTCGTGCAGGGGACGGGCCACTGTTTCTTCTGGGAGGAGGCGGACGAAGTGGTCGAGGAGGTCGCGCAGTTCCTCTCGAAAGTACCCGTGGGCGCGTAGTCAACGAATAGGCCTCGAATAGGCAGCCACTCGTATCGCCCGGAACAACGGTCAACAATCATAGGAGAAACGAGATGAAGCTCAAAGACAAGGTTTCGATCATCACAGGGGCGGCTTCCGGAATCGGGAAGGCGACGGCACTGGTGTTCGCGCGCGAGGGAGCAAAGGTGATGTGCGCGGATGTCA
Source organism: Chloroflexota bacterium (assembly GCA_005882715.1). Taxonomy (GTDB): domain Bacteria; phylum Chloroflexota; class Dehalococcoidia; order SM23-28-2; family RBG-16-64-32; genus CF-163. The sequence goes on from VBEI01000009.1 coordinate 6,223, forward strand.
ACGCCGACGGCGCTGAGTCGGTAGCGCGGCAGATCGTTGATACGGGAGGGGAAGCGGAATCGATCAAGGTAGACGTGTCCGTAGAAGCCGACGTGAAAAATATGATCTCGCAAACCGTGGCGCGCTGGGCCCGGCTCGACATTCTCTACAACAACGCCGGGATAGGTTACGGCATGCCGGTGACACAGGTCCCGGAAAGTGAGTGGGACCGGCTCATCGACATCAACCTCAAGGGCGTCTTCCTCGGCTGCAAGCACGCGATTCCGGAGATGCTCAAGAACGGCAGCGGCGCCATTGTAAGCACCGCCTCGGATGCCGGCCTGATCGGCACTGCGATGCTTTCGCCGTACTGTGCCTCAAAAGGAGGCGTAGTCCTGCTCACGAAGTCTCTCGCTGTGGAGTGGGGCGCAATGGGGATTCGGGTGAACTGCGTGTGTCCGGGGGTGATCCGTACGCCGATCCTCGACCCGTTCCTTCAGCGGGCGCAGGCGATGGGCGCAACACCGGAGGAACTCTGGGAACGGATGGCCAGGGCTCACCCCGTCGGCCGTGTGGGCGAGCCGGAAGAGGTGGGGCAGGCGGTGGCGTTCCTGGCGTCGGACGAGGCGTCATTCATCACGGGCGTCGCCCTCCCGGTGGACGGCGGCTTCCAGGCGGGACCTCCCAGCGGCTACGGCGCCGACCAGCGAGTCCTGAGCAGCATGTCCGCGCAGTAGAGCGCGTTTCGGGACGAATGCGCACGATCGAGCGGGCACACCAAGTGGAGGGCTCGCGGTTGCTGGAAGCGGCGCGCCGGCTTGCGCCACTGATCGCCGATCACGCAGACGAAGCCGAGCGCGAACGCCGGGTGCCGAAGGCAGTCGTTGGTGAGCTTGTATCGGCCGGCGTGTTTCACATGTTCGTCCCACGCGTGTTCGGCGGGGGCGAGGTGGACGTCGCGATCGGCGTGCGCGTATTGGAAGAGCTCTCGAAGGCGGACGGGTCGACGGGGTGGATCGCAATGATCGGCGCCACAACGGGCCTGATCAGCGCTTACCTCCCTCAGCAGGTCGCCCGCGAAATCTACCGTCCGGGCGTAATCACCGGTGGCGTCGTGGCGCCACGCGGCACGGCTGTTCCGGAGAATGGTGGATATCGCGTGAACGGGACGTGGTCATTCGCCAGCGGCTGCGAGCACAGCCATTGGCTCGCATGCGCGTCCCTCGTTCAGGGAAGCGATGTACCGGATGTGCGGATGATGCTCTTCCCGGCGACGGCCATCGAGATCATCGATACCTGGCACGTTTCCGGGCTGCGAGGCACGGGAAGCCACGACATTGCTGTGAACGACGCCTATGTGCCCACCGATTACTCGTTCTCGCTGGCGGGGCGGCCGGCGCAGTCGGGCGTGCTTTACGGATTCTCGCTGATAGGCTTACTCGCCGTTTCAGTGGCAGCAGTGGCGCTGGGCATCGGCCGTGCAGCAATCGATGAGATTCGCGACATCGCGCCGAACAAGACCCCGATGGGACGGCGCAAGCCGCTAACGGAGTGGAACGTCGCGCAGGTGGCGATCGCGGAGGGGGAGGCAGCGCTGCGCTCCGGGCGCGCGTTCCTGCTGGAGTCGGTCGGGGCGATGTGGTCCACGCTTGAGCGAGGCGAGGAACCGGCGATCGAACAGCGCGCGCTCCTGCGGCTGGCGGCATCGCAGGCAGTTCAGGGATCCGTGCGCGCGGTCGATGTCGCGTACAACCTGGGGGGCGGGTCGTCGATCTACGAGAGCAGCCGGCTGCAGCGGCGGTTTCGGGACATCCATGCCCTCACGCAACACGTTATGGTCGGACCGTCCAGCTTTGAGGCAGCTGGGCGGGCGCTGCTGGGGCATGAGGTGCCGCCTGGGTTTCTTTAGAGATGAAATGACTGATTGACAGCGTGAAGCCACCGTGGTAGATAACTGACCAGTCAGTATGTAATGTTTAAACCTGAACCCCCAGTCCAGTGAGGAGGCCGCTCAATGAAATTCGGACTGATCTACGAGCTCCAGCAGCAGAAGCCCTGGGTCGAGAACCAGGAGCACAAGACCTACCACGATGCGCTCGACCAGATCGAGCTGGCGGACAAGGTGGGGTTCGACTACGTCTGGGAGGTTGAGCACCATTTCCTCGTGGAGTACTCGCACTCTTCGGCGCCCGAGGTGTTCCTGGCGGCTGCGAGCCAGCGTACGAAGAACATCCGCATCGGGCAGGGCGTGGCGCTACTGCCGAACCCCTTCAACCATCCGATTCGAGTAGCCGAGCGGGCGGCCGCGCTGGATATAGTCTCGGATGGGCGGCTGGAGCTGGGGACCGGACGGTCGATCACGGAGCAGGAGTTGGGCGGGTTCGGGATAGACCCGGCGGATTCGCGGGCGATGTGGGAAGAGGCAATCCAAATGATCCCGAAGATGTGGACGAACGAGACGTTTGCTTGGGAAGGCGACTACTTCGTCGTGCCCCCGCGCATGGTGCTGCCGAAGCCCATTCAAAAGCCCCATCCGCCGCTCTGGATGGCTTGTACACAGCCGGATAGCTTCCGCATTGCAGGGTCGAAGGGACTCGGCGCTCTATCGTTCGGATTCATCGCACCCGGTGTGCTCGAAGCCTCCCTCTCTATCTATCGCGACGCAATCAGTGACGCACAGCCGGTCGGCGATTTCGTGAACAATCAGTTCGCGGCCACCAGCTTCGCCTGCGTAGCACCGACGGATGAAGAGGCGCTCGAGTTCGGCAAGCCCGCCGCGGAGTTCTTCCAGGAAGCGATCGGCATCCTATTCGTACCGTGGGCCAAGAAGGCAGACGCGCCATCTTCGTACCAGTACTACGTGAGCCTCGCCCAGATGGCGGAAGAGCGGCTGAAGCAGGACCCGGATGGGGCGTTTCGCTTCCAGGAGCAATGGGACTCGGGGACGCTCTGCATTGGCAGACCCGAGCGGGTCCGCGACGCCGTCCAGAAATACGTTGACGCGGGCTGCGATCAGCTGATCGTAATGGTGCAGGTAGGCCGGATCCCCCACGAGAAGGTGATGCAGACGATAAAGCTGATGGGTGAGGAGGTCATCCCTCACTTCCAGAAGGCGGCCAAAGCCGAGGCGGCCCCAGCCAAAAGCTAGCCCGCAGCAATAGCGCCTGCCACGCGTGGGGGTTCAGCGCATAGCGGGCCTGGAATCACCGGAGCTGCTGAGTTCGGTGGCGGGCTCCTGTTATTCGGCTACGGCTCCCCAGGGACCGACTATATCTCCTAACAACTGTGTAAGCTCCGGGCAGGCACGCACTGACGGCAGTTCCATCACGACTTCTGCGCCGTCGCGCTGGCGAATCGCGAGGCGTGCTTCGGCCTCGCCCGAGTAGTCGCCGATTGTCGCGAGAAGCGCGCGCAGCCGTTCGTGGTCTCCGTCTTCGTCGTCAGTCTCCTCCAGCACGATGCTGAGGGCCGACGGGCCAATGGATGGAGCAGGAGAGGATGCTGGTGGCTCTTTGGCGGAGTGACCGTTTGCTGTAGGGTTATGGTTTTTCGGATTACCGTTGCGGCGGCGCTGAACGGCATTTGACGGGCCATTGGTAGTGAGCAGGTCGTTAGGGTCGAAAGATGGATCGCCGTAAGGCGATGCCTTCTGGACTGAGAGTTGAAGACGATCGTCGCGCGCCTTGACACGGACGTTGACAACGACGATATTGCCCGCCCGCCAGATGTCTCGGGTTTGTTCCCATGTCTCGGGCCAGACGGTCACCTCGACGCTACCGGTTATATCCTCGATCTCTGCCGCAAGAAACGCCCGACCGTCGCGGGTACTGAGAGAACGCATCCCCGAAACGACGCCCCCGACAACGAGGTCCCGACCCGAAAAGTCGGCGTTGATTTCGACGAGGCCGCAAGTCAGGATACCGCGCAGCTCCTGAGCGACGCGGGCGAAAGGATGCTCCGAGAGGTATATGCCCAGCAGCTCCTTCTCCCAGGTCAGCTTCTGTTGTTGGGTCGCTTCTGGGGCCGGCTCTAGCTCCGGCCCCTGAATCGAGGGACCATCCCCCGCTATTAGTGCAAAGAGTGACGTCTGCCCTGATTCACGTTGCTTCTGTTCTCTTTGGGCGTACCCAATCAGGCGGTCGAGGTTTGCCAGGAGGGCGGCGCGCTCTGCCAGCTTATCGAAGGCGCCGGCTTTGACCAGGCTTTCCAGCGCGCGCTTGTTCAGGTGGCGGGTATCCACCCGTTCGAACAAGTCCTGAATAGTCAGGAACGGCCCACCCTGCGCTCGCGCTTCGATAATGCCCTCTGCGATGCCCTGCCCGACGTTCTTTACGCAGGCGAGACCGAAACGAATCGGCTGCGTGCCGTCTTCGGCGCTCTCTAGAGAGAAGTTTGTGGCGCTGTGGTTCACGTCAGGCGGCTGGACAGGGATACCCGCGCGCACGCATTCGGCGTACGCCTCGGCGACGCGTTGCTGACCGCCCGCCATCATCATCACAGCGGTCATGTACTCAGCGGGGTAGTTCGCCTTGAGGTACGCCGTCTGGTAGGCGATTGTTCCGTACGATACGGCATGGGCCTTGTTGAAGGCGTAACCCGCGAACGGCTCGATTAGATCGTATATCTGCTTTGCTTCCTCCGCTGCATATCCCTTGGCTGCCGCGCCGTTCAGGAAGCGCTCCTCTTCGGCGCGCATCATGGCGCGAACCTTCTTGCCCATCGCCTTCCGCATCACATCGGCCTGCCCTAGCGAGTAGCCGGCAAACTTTTGCGCGATGAGGAGCACCTGGTCTTGATAAACGATGACTCCATAGGTCTCATCGAGAATGTCGGCGAGGTCGGGATGCGGATAGTGGATTGCTTCCAGCCCGTGCTTGGCCCGAATGTACGTCGGGATGTGCTGCATGGGGCCCGGGCGGTAGAGAGCGACCATCGCGGCGAGGTCTTTGATGGAGGTGGGGCGAAGCTCCTGGACGTAGCGAGTCATGCCGCCTGACTCAAGCTGGAAGACGCCGAAGGTCTCGCCGCGGGCGAGCATATCGTAGGTCCTGGCGTCTCCATCGGGGAGGTGTGATACATCGAGCTTTGCTCCATGGACCTGCTCGATGACCTGGACGGCAGTGCCGAGGATCGTGAGATTGGTGAGGCCCAAGAAATCCATCTTTAGCAGTCCCAACTCCGCCACATCCCACATACCGAACTGCGTAGTGGGTAGAGAGTTCGGGTCACCGGAGGAGGGACGCTGAAGAGGCAGGAAATTGACCAGCGGTTCGGGAGCAATCACTACTCCTGCCGCGTGGGTGCTGGCGTGGCGGGCAACACCCTCGAGTTCGCGGGCGGTATCGATCAATTTCGCGATCTGCTCGTCCGCTCCGTACAACTCCTTGAAGTCCGGGCTCTCCTCGAACGCCTTCTCGATGGTCATCGCGCCGAAAGAGGCCGGCATCGTGGGCACGAGGCGCGCGACTCGATCTACATCCGCGTAGCTCATTCCGAGCGCCCGCCCGACATCTCTAATAGAAGCTTTAGCCCCGAGGGTGCCAAACGTAATTATCTGGGCCACGCGATCCTGTCCGTATTTCTCGGCGGCGTAGCGGATCATCTCGTCCCGGCGGTCTTCGGCGAAGTCCAGGTCTACGTCCGGCATCTCTCGTCGTTCGACGTTGAGGAATCGTTCGAAGACCAGCCAGTGTTCCAGCGGGTTGATGTCGGTTACGCCAAGGACGTAGAGAATGATCGAGGCGGCAGCGGAGCCACGCACAGCCATGAGGATGCCGCGCTCACGAGCGTACTGGGAGAAATCGTGGACGACGAGAATGTAGTCGGCGAAGCCAGTCTGCCGGACCACCTCGAGCTCGTAGTCAAGCCGGCGCCGCGCGTCGTTAGCTTCGCCCGGATACCGGCGGGCGAGACCTTCGAGGCAGAGGCGCGAAAGATGTTCGTCGGCGCTTAAGCCGGGCGGGACGTCGGCTTTCGGCAGTTGCACTCTACCGAACTCCAGGGTCAGGTCGCACATCTCCGCGATGCGCCCGGCGTTATCGATCGCCTCGGGGTGGTTGGGAAAGAGCGCGCGCATCTCATCTTCGGACTTCAGGTAATAACAGGCGGGGTCTCCGGACATCTTCATGCGGTCGTCCTGCTGGACAGTCGAGTTCGTCCCGATGCAGAGGAGAACGTCCTGAAAGGGAGCGTCTTCGGGCTTTACGTAGTGTAGGTCGTTGGTCGCAACTACAGCGATGCCGGTCTCTTCGGCCAGGCGTAGGAGCCCCCTGCTCAGCGGCTCGTGCTCGGTGATGCCGTGTTCCTGAAGCTCGATGTAATAGTCACCGCCGAAGAGCTGCTGATAGTAGCGGGCAGTGTTCACGGCCGCATCGAAGCGGCCGTCGAGAAGGTGCCGCGATATCTCACTCGTGGCGCATCCAGAGAGCGCGATCAGACCATCGCGGTGCTGCTCAAGCAGCTCGCGGTCTATGCGGGGCTTGTAGTAGTAGCCCTCGAGGTGTGACTTCGTGGAGAGGGCGAGGAGATTGGCATACCCGGCGTTGTTCTTTGCGAGCAGCGTCAGGTGGTAGGGTTGCTTGTCCTGAGGTTCGCGCGAGTGGCGAGAACCCTGGGCGACGTAGGCCTCGATGCCGATGATTGGCTTGATGCCGCGCACCTTGGCTTCTTTGTAGAACTGCACTGCGCCGTAGAGCACTCCGTGGTCGGTAAGGCCGATGGCCTGCTGACCCAGTTCCACCGCACGGTCCATGAGCTGTGGTATGCGTGACAGTCCATCCAGAAGAGAGAACTCGGTGTGGGTATGCAGATGGGCAAACATCTAGAACGATGGGCGAAGAAGGAGAAGAATGGGATGCTTAGTTGAGCGCTGAACCATCAGCATCGTGGACGACGAACCCATTATAGGATAGGGGAACCCCTGGCCGGACAGGATCGTACTAGGATCTACCGACGATTTTGTGGACGAAGACGACCCGGGAAACCCACTACCCGCATGCTTCAGCGAACGCCCGGAACAGGGCGAGGGAGTCTGGATGCATTTCGCTGCGCTCTGGGTGCCACTGGATACCCATGACCCAGCGATGCTCCGTGCTTTCCATCGCTTCCACGAAACCATCTGAAGAATGTGCGGTCGATTGCAGCGATGGGGCGAGCCTTCCTTCTGTCACCCCCTGATGGTGGCGCGAGTTCACGCGAAGGGTGCGGTCCGGCCCATAAACATCGGACAGGCGGCTGGAGCCGTCGATAACTACGTCATGCCAATTCGAGGTGCCATTCTCGTGCCAGCGGTGCTCGTTGCTCTCGATGTGCTGCATGAGTGAACCGCCCATGGCCACATTTAGCAGCTCATGACCGCGGCAGATGCAGAGGACGGGTACGTCGTGCTCCAGGGCCTGGCGCAGCAGTCGCAGTTCATGGGCGTCGCGCTTGCGATTCGGCCGATCGGTCAGCGGGTTTCGCTTTTCCCCATAGAGGTGCGGGTCGACATCCACACCGCCGGTCAGGAGCAGGCCGCGGGCGCCGACGGGAAGGTCTTCGTCTTCCACGACGACGTAGCGGGCGCCACCCGCTTCTAGCGCATCGTAGTAGAACTTGGTGCGCTCCCAGGTGGGCGCGCGCCAGTGCGGGACTGCGACTAGAGGTCCTTCACTCATTCACGAGGAATCGTAGCGAACGAGCGGGGGGTCAGCAAACCCGCGCTGATGGCGGCGAATCAAACCCGACGGTGGGAGCCTTATTGATGTGCGCTTAAGGCTTGATTGCTTTTCGGAAAAAGCGGCAATTTGGGCAGTCGCCGTGCTCAAGAAGTCGAGAAAATCTTGATTGATTTGGCCTTGAATATTCTTGGCAGACAATTGATTGAGGGCCCCATTCAGGACTCGGGTGACGCGGTTCCCGCTCGAGAGCATGGCGATCTTCTCGGTATCAGGATAGCGGAGGCGGGCGCAAAGTCTAAGGGGGAAGTGGCACCGGGGGCTTAGGCATTGGGTGCCAGGTGATAGGTGACAGGTCTTAGGCGGGCGGGCCGTGTAGGAGTTCTTACCCGCGTTGGGCAAGGATGAGGAGGAACTCGTAAACGAGGTTGGCGGCGAGCAGTGCGGTTATCTCGGCGGAGTCGTAGGCGGGCGCCACTTCTACGATGTCGAAGGCGACCAGGTTTATACCGCGAAGGCCGCGAACGAGTTCGACGATCTCGCGGCTCGTCATGCCGGCCACTTCCGGTGTGCCGGTTCCCGGCGCGAAAGCGGGATCGACACAGTCGATATCGAGAGACACATAGACAGGGTGGCGAACTACTTCCTGAATCCTTCGCACCGTAGACTCGACCCCTTGACGGGAGAACTCATCGCAGGTGATGACGTTGAAGCCAGCCGCGCGGACTTCGTCTAGAATACCGGCCGAAACTGAGCCGCGAATACCGATCTGGACCGACGCGGCGGGATCAATCAGGCCTTCTTCAACGGCAATGCGAAAGACAGTGCCGTGATGGACAGGCCTTTTGCTGTCGGAGGGCGGCCAGAAGTCCGGATGGGCGTCGAAGTGGACGAGCGATAGACGTCCGTGCTTCAGGGAGCAGGCGCGAAGCACTGGAAGAGTCGTCGAGTGGTCGCCGCCTAAAATGACGGGAAAGACGCCGGCGTCGAAGACGGGGGCAAGCTGAGACTGCAGGTGCGCAACTGTCTGCTCGATGTACCCGGGGAAAACGTCCAGGTCGCCGTAGTCGATGACGCGGAGTGCGTCGAAGGGTGGCTCGAGCTTGTCGGCCTCCCAGTGATGGGGACGAAGCTGTCCCGACGCGTCCCGGATAGCACGCGGGCCGAAGCGGGCACCGCTGCGATAGAGCACGGCCATGTCCATCGGCACGCCGATGACGGCGACATCCGCCAGCCATAGGTCTCGAGTCACAGGACAGCGCGCGAAGGTGTAGGCGCCGCTATAGCGGGGACCGCGCTGCCATTCAGCAGGGTAGAGCCGACCGGAGTCCTGGCCTTCGCTCACTCGGGCGATGATATCAGTTGCTGGTGAAAAATCAGCTATTCGTCTTCGTGGTCGTCAGCGTCTTCGACCGCAATAGGAGCCTCATCGGGACTGAGCTGGAATTCGCGGATAGTGCCGTCAGACTCTTCACTGTCATCGCCCGCTGCCCACTCGTCCTCGCTGTCCTCAAAGTAGCCTTCGTCGTCGTCGACGTCGCGACGAAGAAGACGCCCTTTAACATAGGGACGGAACGTCTCGGTCACGGTAGGTGGGAAGGAGAGTTTCCCGGTTTGAGAGCTATGCTGAAACGTCTCACGAATGAAGAGCCTCACCTCGTTCTCGTCGAGCCCGGAGATGGCGGCGATGTATTCGTTGCCGCCATCCATGAGTTTCGTCAGGCGCTGGCTCAGCCGCGGTTCGACCTCGCCGACGTATTCTCCAGCCATGCTCTGGATGACGAGCGACCCGTTCTGGCGCGCTAAGTTCACCTGATCGCCGGCGGTCATCCGCGCGGCGATGTCCATGTTTGGCCGCACGAGCACCGTAATACCGGTCTTGCCTGTCTCTTCGATGAACATTTGGGGAGAAAGCTTCTGACTGGCCGGACGGGGGGCAGCTTCCTCCTCGCTGAGGGTGGCGAGCCGTGTTAAATTCTTGCGAGCGATTGAATTCAGCTGGTCGATCTCAAGAGCCTTCATGTAGGCGCCCCGCGCCTCGCCGTACCGTCCCAGCTCGGTCATGGCCTTGCCGAGACGGTTGAAGGCATCTACGTCCGTCGGGAATGACTCGACAATCTCCCGGTTGAGCTGGGCAGCCTCACTCCATTGTCCCTGGAGGGCAAGCTGTATGGCTTGCTCGGCGTGCTGTTTCTTTGCTCTCGCTCTATCTTCTGTCTGAAAAACCATCTTCTGTGTGTCCCTCTTCTTGGATTTCGCGCCGCATTTTAGCGATGGGTTTTAGTCACTGCAATACGCTGTTGGTTACATCATGTTTATAACGCCAAGAAATATTGTTGGTTCCCCGGCTTCTGTCGTAAGACGCCATGCTTTGGCACATTGTTACCGGTCTGTAACCACAGACTAGCCTGAGCGGAGTCCGAAGACGCCAGCCCGAGCTTGCCGCGACGAAAGGCAACTCAGTGGAGCTATCTGCGTTCGAATAGGAAAACATGTTATCAACGTAATACGACGGGGAGATGAATCGAGATCGGCAGCGCCGCAACGGTGGTCGGGGTGGGCGGATTCGAACCGCCGACCTCACGGTCCCGAACCGTGCGCTCTAGCCTGACTGAGCTACACCCCGACGGATGGTTCCATTCTACCTGACCACACGAATAGAGTTACGGTTTAAGTCTTGACGCTTCAGACCCCTGATCCGATCCCGTCGGACGCTCAGGTCGAACAACAGCCCGTGGCGGGTGCGCGCAGGGGCCTGCTTTTCAGCATCAACGTCGTCTTCATTGCGCAGATCGCGATCTACGGGCTGGCCTTCTGCTTGAGAGTGGTGCTTGCGCGCGGACTGGGGGACGAAGGACTGGGCACGTACTCTCTGTTTTTCGTCGCCGTACTCGTGGCCGGCGCGATCGCGAACGTGGGTGTCGGGCTGGGCAACATCTACTTTCTCAACAAGGGGGCTTACTCATACGACGAATTGCTTTCGGGCAGCATTTTCGTGCTCGGGGCTTCATCGCTGGTGGCCTGGGCTTTCCTGGTGGCCTATGGCATCATCCTCGAGCCGGACCTTTTCGTTTCGGGCCGGTCCTACTGGCTCTACGCGGTCGCCCTGCCGTCTGTCGTGGGCTACGTACTGCTAACCTCGTTCCTCCATGGCAGCAGCCGCTTCGGCGCTCTCAGCGGGGTAGCCGTCGCTCAGGGGCTTATTGGTGTCGCGGTCGTTGGAGTCCTGTACGTGCTGGACGAGCTGGATGTGTTTAGCGCTCTGGCCGGGTGGGTGGCGTCGTTCCTACTAGCCGATATCGTTGCGCTCTTCCTGGTCGGCTTCAAACGAATCGATGTGCGACGCGCATTGCATCCGCGCTGGGCAGTCCTGCGCGACCAGATCCGATATGGCGCCCAGGGGCAGGTGGCAAACCTGGCACAGCTCTTCAACTACCGGCTGGACCAGTTTCTGGTC
>VBEI01000010.1 GCA_005882715.1 Chloroflexota bacterium
TGATGGCGGGATCGCGACATTCCTCGAGCCGTATTCCGGCTCGTGGCGGCTCTGGCGCGCGCGGCTCGATCTGCCGCAACCAGCGTTTGCCTACCTTCAGCGCTGGGGAAAGCCAATCGCGTATCCGTACGTAAGGCAGGAGTGGCCGCTCGAGATGTACCAGACTGTGTACGCCAGCCGCCCAGGATCGGCCGAGATGCCGTCGGCGGGGCGCGCGTTTAGCCTCGATGTGCTCCGGGCGCTCCGGCGAAAAGGCGTAAGCATGGCGCCTTTAGTCCTGCACGCGGGTGTATCGAGCCCTGAGAAAGACGAGCCGCCGTACGCAGAGTGGTATGAGGTCTCGCAAGGGACTGTGGACGCAATCGGGGACACTCGAGACCGGGGTGGCCGGGTGATTGCCGTCGGAACCACGGTGGTGCGGGCGCTTGAAAGCTCGGCCGATGTCAACTGCGAGCTGATCGCCTCCCAGGGTTGGACCGAACTCGTGATTACGCCGGAAAGGCGCCTTTGTTTCGTTGACGGGCTCCTTACCGGTTTCCACGAACCGAAGGCGAGCCATCTCGCGATACTGGAAGCCCTTGCGGGGAGGGCGCATCTGCGGAAGACCTACGCGGCGGCGCTAGAGGCGGGGTACCTCTGGCACGAGTTCGGAGACCTGCATCTCATTCTGTAAGTCGTTGCAGAGGGTGACGGCTGGCGAGAAATCGTCGATCGTGTATCGAACGTCGACCGTGGGCGTCGCCATCTAGGCCGCCCTGGCGATGCGAGATGGCTGCGCCCGCTCCTTGGCCTGCGCTTCGGGATAGGTCCTGTGACCGCACTGCAGGCAAACGAGCTCCAGTTCGCCCAGCAGTTCTTCCTGCATCATATCGCCGTGGCAGCGGGGGCACGATTTCAAGAGAATCATCTTTCACCTCTTAGCAGGGAAGTTTCGATTTCTCCAACCCGCTTTCTCTTAGGCTCGACCGGTCCTCCAGGCGCGTGTTCGGCCCGAAGGGCGTCACCTAGGGCCCGACTCTCGTCGGGCCCTACGCACGGCCCTCCTCAGCTCGCCTCCGAAGCCGACCCGGCAACGGGCCAGCCGCGGTCGCGGGCGCCTTCGACTCTGATCGTCGGCAGGTAGCGGACGAGCCAGGCGGGCGCCCACCAGTTCGCCCGACCCATCAGCTCCATCGCCGCTGGGACAAGTATGAGCCGCACGATCGTGGCGTCGATGAAGATAGCAGCAGCGAGGCCGAAACCGAAGAGCTTTATGTCACGCTGTTCGCCGAGGACGAAGGCGCCGAAGACGCAGACCATGATCGCCGCTGCGGCCGAGATCACACGTCCGGTCGCGGCGAGGCCGTCCGCGACCGCGCGGGCGTTGTCGCCGGTGCGGTCGTATTCCTCTCTTACGCGCGTGAGGAGGAAGACCTCGTAGTCCATCGAGAGCCCGAAGATAATGGCGAACAGCATCATCGGCGCCCAGGCCTCGATCGGCCCCTCCTTGCCCTGGCCAATGATGAAGTCGAACCAGCCCCACTGGAAGACCGCTATCATCGCTCCAAAGGCCGCGCTGATGGACAACATGTTCATGATTACAGCCTTCAGCGGGACAACGACGCTGTGGAAGACTACCAGCAGCAGCAGGAATGACAGCGCCAGCACCGCGCCGATAAAGATCGGCAGCTTGTCAGTAACGTAGTCCGAAAAGTCCACTGCGCCGGGCGCCAAGCCCGTCGTGAGCACGTCCATGCCTGTCTGGGCCTTCACCGGCGGTATCGTCTCTTTGCGAAGCCGGTGGACCAGATCGGTCGTGTCCTCCGCTTGGGGCCCCGTCGTCGGGAAGACGTTTATGAGAGCAAGATTGCTGTTTCCGAGGACTTCCGGCTTGGTCACTGACTCAACGCCAGATGTCGATTCAAGGCGGCTCGCAAGCGTGTCTAGGTCCTTGCTCTCGGGCGGCCCGTTCTTCCCCTGCGCGACAACGAGGAGGGGGGCGTTGAAGCCGGGGCCGAACCCTTCGGAGAGCAGATCGTACGCGCGGCGGCTGCTGTCCGATTCAGGGCGGTTACCGGCATCGCCAAAGCCGAGCCGCAGCGACAGCAGAGGGATCGCAAGCACGATGAGAACCGCAACGCTCGCGATCAGTGCCGGCCAGGGGTGAGCCTGGATGACGCGGCTCCACCGCCACCAAATTGTGCGGTGCATCTCGCCCGGCTTCTCCGGGCGGTGAGGCAGGCCAAATTTATCGATGTTCCGCCCCGCAAAACCGAGAATGGCCGGCACCAGCGTCAGGGCGGCCAGCATGGTAATCAAAACGGCGACTATGGCGCCCGTGCTGACGGCGCGCATCGCATCCAGGTTCATCAGGAACATGCCCAGAAGCGAAATAACGACCGTCACGCCAGCGAAGAGGACCGCGCGGCCGGAGGTGTCTAGGCTTAGGGCGATCGCCTCCCGTGGCTCCATGCCCTCGCGCAAGCCGTCTCGGTAACGGGATACTATCAGCAGTGCGTAGTCTATGCCGACGCCGATACCGATCATGGCCGCGAGCTGAGTGGTGAAGTTCGGCATAGCCATTACGTTTGTCAGCAGTCCGATTATTGCCACGCCGATGCCTATGCCGAACAAGGCCGTGATGATCGGCAACCCCATCGCGATGACCGACCCGAACGCGATGAGCAGAATGATGATGGCTGCGATGATGCCAATGAACTCGCTGGAAAGCGCGGGTGCTTCGGCGAACATGTCGCCGCCGAGCTCGATCCGCAACCCCGGCACGTTCACATTGTTCCGCAGACCCTTGATGACATCCGCGTCGTCCGTGTACTTCTCATAATTGCGGTCGGAGAAGTTCAGTTGGGCGTAAGCTATCTTGTCGCCCTTAGCGATCTGGTAGTCCTTCCCGGGCTGATAGGGGCTTATCGTCTCCACGCCCGGCACAGCGGAACGGATGTCGCCTAGCAGGCCCTCGACTGCTTGCTTGACGGCGGGGTCTTGCACCCCCTGCTGAGCCTCGAACACTACCTGGCCCTGGTGGCCGGTGCGATCATTAACGCCGCTCTTCTTGAGCAGGTCGAGGGCCTTCTGACTTTCGGAGCCCGGCAGCTTGAACTCAGTGCTGAACTCGCCGCCAAAGGCCCCGGACAATGCGAACACGCCGACTAGAGCTAGAATCCAGCCGACAACCACATAGCGACGCCTGCGATAGGCAAACTGAGCGATGGACTTCATGGCAATCCTCCTTGTATGAGCCGCGTTGTGGCGGTTGATGCGCTTAGCATGGGCATCAGGTCCACAGCGCCTCCGTCTTCCCCTGCACATCGACTTCGAATGAGCCGTACTGGATCGCGCCGGCGCGTTCGTAGGTGTGGATGGCCACGCCTGTACTGGAAGTCTTCGTGTCGACCAGCTTCAAAGCGGCGGGAACGGCTCCAGCGGCGAAGAGCCGCTTGCCATTGCCGAGCACCAGCGGGAAGAACCAAAGCCGGTACTCGTCGACGAGATCGTGTTCGATCAAGGTCTGAATCAGGTCGCCACTGCCGTGCACCTGGATCTCGCTCCCGGCCTGATCCTTAAGCGCGGCGACCGCCTTAGCGACGTCTCCCTCGACGAGAGTCGCGTTGTTCCACGTGACTTTTTCGAGGGTCCGTGAGGCGACGTACTTTGGCACGCTGTTGAGCTTGGCCGCGATGGGATCATCGCCACCGACATTCGGCCAGTGGGCGGCAAAGATCTCGTAGGTCTTCCGCCCGAGCAGCAGTACGTCTCCTTGAAGCGTAGACTCGACGATTAGCTGGCCCATAACGTCATCCCAGTAGTTGACCGACCAACCGCCGTGCTCGAATCCACCCTCGCGGTCCTCATCGGGTCCCCCCGGCGCCTGCATGACGCCATCTACGGTGAGGAAAGTGCCGACAACGAGCTTTGGCATTTCTAGTACTCCTTCCTTCTCAACTGTGCTAGAATGAGCGTGATGCACATTCTGCACAGTGCAGTATCTGCATGGTGCAGATGATACGCGGAGTGCAATCTGCATGTCAACACCTGAGCAACAGACTGTGACCAAGATCACAAAGACTAAATCCTGGCCCCGACGCGGCCCCAACAGCCCAGCTCTGACGCGAAAAATTGAGGAGCTGTCCCGAGAGATGCGCCTGATGAGCTCGTTCGACGCCCTGTTCAGCCAGGCGGTCGCCGAGCGCGTCGGCATGCATGCGACCGACATTGAGACGATGGACCTCCTGAACACGCTCGGCCCTATGACGGCGGGGGAGCTCGCCGAGCGGACCGGACTTTCGAGCGGGGCGACGACGCGGCTCATCGACCGGATGGAACGCGCAGGATACGTTCGCCGGCGGCCCGACGAACACGACCGGCGTTGCGTGATTGTCGAACCGGTAGACGAGAACCTGGGTGAGATTGGAGCGCTTTTCCAGCCTCTTGCCGACGGGCTGATCGAGCTCTGGTCGACTTTTACCGACAGCGAGTTGGACGTGATCATCGACTTCGTGCGGCGAAACAACGCCCTGGTGGCGAAGATAAACGCGAGCATGCGCGCCTGCGACTAGCGACTCCGCGGCCAGCTGATTCGTTCCAGATCCAAGTCCGATCATTGTCTGTAACTCATAGCGAAGCCCACTACCTTTAGGTTCGGAGACCTGGCGCCCCGGGGACTCAGACTGAGGACTCGTTTCTCGTGGGCAATGGGTCCTAGGACTTGGGCTATTCGAATTCGAACCGGGTCCGTCACCGGGTTGGAACTCCTCTCGTCCCGCCGTGGATGGGCGACCGCCGTTGATGGACAAACTGCTAGGAGAGACCCTTCTGGCGCCGTTTGCCGGATGGCTGCGAGGCCCCGCAAATCCGGCGAGCCTCAGGAAAGCCGGAGCGCCGAACCCATTCGACGTCCGATGGGGATATCGTGCGAACTCGGCAGGTCCGGAGACTGTGACACAGATCACACGTGTGGCCTCAACCAAATCGGCCCGATTGACCGAACTGTTGGTAGAATCAGGCGCCCAATCTGAGGCCACGCCCTGGTCATGGTCGACGGGCTAAAAAACCCCTAGGCGGTTCTTTGGTAGCGCCAGATCGCCAGCGGTACAAACACCAGCAGGATGGCAGCAGACCACGCGACAGCTTGAACGATGTCGGAAGTCGACGCGCCACTAAGCATCAACCCGCGCACAGCCGTCGCCGTGACAGACACCGGCTGGTGCTCCGCGAAGACGCGTAGCCAGTCCGGCATTGTGTTCGTCGGAACGAAGGCTGACGATGCAAAGACCAGCGGTGCGAGGACCGGGAATGCGGCAGCTTGGGCCGACTCCGGGTCGCGCACCCAGAGCCCGACTGTGGCGAAGACCCACGAGAACGTGTAGCCGAAAAGCAATACGAGTGCGAGACCGGCGATAAATTCCGGCGCGCTTGTATGCACTCGGAAGCCGACGACGAAGCCGACCGCGGCCATCAGCAGCACCACAAAGACGTTGCGCGCAAGGTCGGCTGTCGTACGTCCAGCCAGGACCGCTGGACGCGCCATGGGCAGCGAACGGAAACGTTCAAGGAGGCCGGTGTTGAGGTCGGCGGCCAGGCCGATTGCCGTGCCGACAGATCCAAAGACAACCACCTGCGTGAAGATACCAGGCATGAGGTAGTCTACGTAGCTAACGCCAGGTACCGTGATGGCGCCGCCGAAGACGTACCGGAACATCAGTACGAAGATCACCGGCTGGATCGTCGAGAACACAAGCAGCTGTGGCACTCGCTTATAGCCGAGGAGGTTGCGCCAAGTCACAGCGAGTATGTCTGACATCGCGCTGACAAGGCGGCCAAGACCATTGTGTTCAATCGGACGAGGAAACGAAGTAGCTGTCAACGTCATTAGGCACCTCCCACAGCAACCGCCTGCCGGTCGGGAGATTCCCTCGGCTCAGGCTGGCGTCCGGTCAGGGCAAGGAATGCGTCATCCAAGGTCGGCTCTCTGACGGCCATTGTGGCCGGCGTGAGCTGCGCGGCGTCGAGCGCGCGCAGTACGTCGATAAGGACGCGAGCACCATCATTGATCCTCATGCGGACTTTGCGGCCGTCGGGTTCCACGTCTTCGCTGAAGCGTGCCAACACTGATTTCGCGCGCACGGCTTCGCCCTCGTCAGGCAGACCAATCTCGATCATGGTGCTCCCCACCCTTGCCTTAAGGTCGGCTGGGGTTCCCTCCGCGATAATCCTTCCGTGGTCAACAACAGCGATGTTATCGGCTAGCTTGTCCGCTTCTTCGAGGTATTGAGTCGTCAGCAGAACCGTTGTGCCGTCCGAGACAAGGTCCCTGATGACATCCCACAACTCGAGCCGTCCCTGGGGGTCGAGACCAGTGGTTGGCTCGTCAAGGAAAAGCACGGGGGGTTGGTGGACGAGCGCGGCAGCAAGGTCAAGGCGCCGCCGCATGCCGCCCGAATACGTGCGCACCACACGATCGGCGGCCTCTGTCAGCTCGAAGCGTTCGAGCAGAACGTCCGCGCGTGCAGCGATAGTATTGCGAGGCATCTGGGTCAGCAGCCCGATTAAGCGCAAATTCTCCCGACCGGTGAGGTTGCCATCGACCGCCGCGTATTGCCCCGCGAGGCCGATCCGGTACCGGACGGCGGACGCGTTGCTCACGACGTCGTAGCCAAGGACTCGCGCCGATCCGCTGTCGGGGCGAATGATTGTGGTCAGGATACGAACGGCGGTCGTCTTCCCGGCACCATTGGGGCCAAGCAGGCCCAGTACGCTTCCGCTAGGAACGCTGACGCTAACGCCATCGAGCGCGACAACGTCGCCGAACTTCTTCGTCAGGCCTGTCGCCTCGATCGCTATGTGGTTCATAACATCACTTTATCCCGATAGTTGAATTTATTCAAGCATAAAGCCGCTTCAAATATCCAATTGCTAGCAATTTGTTACATCTTGGAAATTGGATTGGCTTCAATGTATAATTACTACATGGTGTCTACCCGATCAGCCACGAAAGCGGAGCTGGCCGCGGAAGTCTGGAGTCAAATATTTGATTTCCTTGTGGCCACGCACGAGCAACGCGACCGGATTCTTGAGCGTTTTGGCCTGACTCCGGGAGACTCCAAGGCGCTAATGCACCTTGACTCAGAGATGGCCCAAAGCATGGGTTCTCTTGCTGCGGCCTGGTCGTGCGACGCCTCAAATGCGACCTGGATGGTGGACCGCCTGGAGCAACGAGGCCTCGTCGAACGGCGCGCGGTGGCCGGCGACCGGAGGGTCAAGACTGTCGTCCTGACATCGGAGGGAATCGCCATGAAGGCAGCGCTCAACGAAGCACTCCACGAACCTCCGCCAGAACTGCTACAGGTATCGCGTGCTGACCTCGGAGCCATGCGCGACGCACTCGCGAAATTGCCTGAACTCTTGCATTAGTTCCGTCCGGCAGATGGATCCTCGTCGAGCGAGTAATGGGCGATGTTGACACCGTCGGTCGTCCGGATTATGGGATGACCGGGTCTGAGCTGTGGCGCGTATTCCCGGGAAGTACTTTTGATGTCGGCTTCGTCCCGAGCCAGCTTATGTGCCGTCTTTTTGATGGTTGCCGGCTTTGAGCTGCCCCGTTCCCAGCCAGGCTCAGCGACGACGGGCGGAGCTGCTGCCGGCCAGCAGGGCAGACGCGGCGGTGCGTTCCTCGTCGGTCAGCCGGTGCGCGTAACCCCATTGGGCGAGCGCGCGAACGACGGAGCCCAGCTCCCTGCCCTTCTGCGTGAAGCGCGATATTCCGCTCGCGGCGGATGATCGCTGTAGAAGAACCGCTCAAGAATTCCTTCTCGCTCGAGCCGTTTGAGTCGCTGCGCGAGGAGGTTGGGCGAGATGCCCCGAAGCGACTCAAGCAGGTCGCTGAACTTCCCACTCCGGCCAAGGACTAAGTCGCGGAGGATGAGGATGGTCCATCGATCGCCGATAACGTCCAGGGTCGCTGCCACCGGGCATCCTGTCTGAGTTTCGTAAGCCCTTTCCAAAATCTCCCTCGCGCGACAAAGTGATTTTGTCACTTCAATATTAGAGAGGGGCCTGACAAAGGTCAATCAACTACTTACAAGAGAAGATACTAACTAGCTCCGGAAGCCGGTGGCCAGGTGACTTAGATCGCAGTAGGGCTTGTTGCGGGACTGCCCGCAGCGGCAAAACGCGATGCGGGTAGCCCGGCGTGTCACGTTGCCCTCAGCATCAATTACAACAATGTCGCCGCGAACAAAGAGCGGCCCATTTGGCCGGGGCTGGACCTGAGTCGGCGACGCCGGCGTCTCCTGTGGCGTGCCGTCCGTTCGAACATAGCTTAATGCGCCTGTGGGACACGTTTCGATGGCGCCGGCAAGTTCATCGGCCGAAGCGGCTTCGGCGTTTACCCACGGACGCGCGTCGGGATTGAACACGTGAGGCAACGCGCGAACACAGTTCGAGACGTGAATGCAGAGCTTCGGTTCCCAATGCACCACGACACCGGGAGCCTCGTATTGCTTGAGAACATCAGGCTGGTGGCGCTGTTCAGTTGTCATCGGCTTTCTCTATCCTCGCCCGCGACAAGATCCTCGTACTCCGGATGCTTCCCGATGTAGTCGGCGACGTAAGGACACAGAGGCACGACGGAAAGGCCCCTGTCACGGGCATAGTCCAGCGCCGCCCTGGCCAGCCTTCCGGCGATTCCGTGCCCCTCGAGTGCGAGCGGGACGACCGTGTGCGTGTAGACGATCGTCCGACCACGCAGGTGGTACTCCAACCGCGCCATCTGGTCGCCGTAGTGGATTTCGAAGCGCCGTGCATCGAAATTGTGCTCGACGTTTAGGTCGTCTATAGCGATGTCCATCGTCGTTTCCTTCTAGATCCGCCCCCGCCAGATGCCAACCGGCTCGAATCGCATAGGCACGTCGACCAGAATTAGCTCGCTCTGCTCGCGACCCCGAATCCGCAGCTCGGGTTGGTCCGTCACCTTGGCCGCGTCGCCCGTGGTGACGTCGTCCTCGTCGAACGTGGCCGCCCCTTCTATTAAGTAAGCGTACACACCCCGACCCTCACCGATTTCATGCTTAACTTCGGTCCCCGCTTCGAGAGACGCGACGTACAGGGACGTGTCCTGGTGAATCTTCACGCCGCCGTTGCTGTCGGGACCCATGACCCGGAGTAGCCGGTTCGTTCGGTCCTCTTTGGTAAAAACTCGCTGCTCGACCTGCGGCTTGAGGCCCGGCGTGTCGGGCAAGATCCAGATCTGAATGAACCGCATCGGCTCGTCCTTTGAAGCATTCTGCTCCGAATGCAGGGCCCCCGACCCGAGGGTCATGCGCTGAACGGAGCCTGCTGGCAGCGGCCCGTACGCCCCGCCGACGTTGTCCTGATGTCCGAAGCTTCCTTCTACGACGTAAGTGAGCCCTTCGATGTCTTTGTGGGGGTGGAGGGGCCAGATCGCGCCAGGGATCAGGCGGTCGTCGTTGAAGACGCGCATCGCGCCAAAGCTGTCGTTTTCCGGGTCGCGGTATTCGTCGAACGAGAAGTGCCAGCGAGCGCGAAACCAGCCACCCTCGATGTCGTAGATTTCGTTGTCTCGTCGGATTTTGATCATTGGAGTTACCCTTCCTGCCGCCGCGCAATTTCTACGGTACCACCGCTGTTACCAGCCCGCGCTTCCCGAATCTATTGCTCGTAGCGCTCGACGGTGGTGGCGTCGCGGGTGTGTGCGCGTTCCGGGTTCTCGCCGAACTCTCGGAGAGCGCGCCGTTGCCGAAGCAAATCCCAACACTGGTCCAAAGCGACCTCGAGAGATTCCAGGCGCGCGCGTTTTTCGTCAGCCAGCTCGCTCTTCGCCTGATCGCGGAGCTCTCGCTCTTCGTCCACGAGCTTTTCTATTTGCTGCAGGATCTGTGCGTCGTCCATCGCTAGCTCCTATGCGCATCCTATAGTCGACGTGGGGGCGGTTGAAGCGGGTCTCCTCTCCTCTCCTCCGTGCGTGGTCCGGAACTACCCACCTGGCCGCTATGTACTTACAACTCGGGCCAGGCGCGCTGCAGCCGCCGCGCAGGCGGCGGCGGGGTCGGTGACCTCTTTCTGAACGAGCCGCCGGCTCACCCGCACGACTTCTCCACCGAGTGTCTTCAACGGCTCTTCGATCTGAGAGTTAGCCGGATGGCCGGTATCCTCGAACGCTTGCCATGATTGGGGAATCGGGACGACGAGCGGCACCGCCCAGCCTCTCAGCGCCCGGATGATGAACTCCATCGTGTTGATCGCCTGCAGCCCCTGAGTCCCGCCCGCCACGCTGATCAGACCAATCACCTTGTCCGTCAGGTATGACGGCTCACGCTTGGCCAGCAAGATTAGCCAGTCCAGGGCATTCTTGAACGAGCCGCTGATGCTCCCGTGATATAGGGGGCTGCTCCAGATCATGCCATCTGCCGCGTAAACCGCCTCGACGAGGCGGTTTACGGACTCTGGTACGTGGTCCGAGCTGGGGTCGTACATCGGAAGGTTGAGCTGACGCAGGTCGAGCAGATCAACCTTCGCCCCCGCGTCTGCCGCACCCTCAAGCGCCGTCTTCAGAGCCGCACGACTGCTTGAGGTGGGCCGCAAAGAGCCGCCCAGGCCCACAATACTCACGGACTTCGTCGCGTCGCGTGTGCCACTGCGGCCATTCATGAGCCGTCTCTGAAGCCTACAGTGATGTGCGAACCATCGCAGAAGGGCTTGTTGTTGGAGGCGCCGCAGCGACAGAGGGTAACTCGATTTCGGATCTCGTACGCCCGGCCGTCCGCTGATTCGATGGTTATCCGGCCCCTCACCCAGATCGGGCCGCTCACGCCGGCGACCGGGTCCTGGACGAGGCCGATCGACGGCTCGAAGACGGGCTCGTACGGTTTCCTGGTGGCCTTATCCCAAACGACAAGCCGCCCGGAGGGACAATGACCGCTCTGGTGCTTCACCTTCTCTTGGGCGTCGGGGTCGTCCGTCTGCTCGATCAGATTCCAGATGCTGCCATCAGGATCGCAGAACCGGCCGCTTGCACACAGCGGCTGAGCGTCGGTCAGGTCCATCACCGGCCCCTCAAATACGTCCGCTTGATTGAGATATGGAGCCCTAGAGGCCGTTTCTGTTCCGTCGAATCCTACTTTCAGGTGGGTCTTGTCGCAGAAGGGCTTGTTCGAAGACTGCCCGCAGCGGCAGAGGTCATACACTTCGGCGACTTCGAACGGTTGCCCATCAAGCCACTCTCTGGAGCCACCTTCCGAGTCGCTCTCTATCGTCTGATTGGCAAGCGGGATCGCACCCTCGACGATGTAGGGACCGTTCCGGCTTACGGTAACCTTCATCGCGGCCGTTCCTCCGCTCGCCTTATCCGCTGTTTTCTCGATGGCCATCGGTCCCTCCTTCAAAATTCGGGGTCATCTCTCTCCCACCGTAACAGGTTCGTCAAGCCGGCCTGGGTAAAGGGCTCACGCGCTGGATCGGCGTAGCGCTTGCCGTGCTCAGTTCCGTGGCCGGATCGAGCGATCATTGCAGCGCGTAGTCTCTGCTATTTGTCGCCCACTAGAGGGACATCGACGAGGTGGGCCGAGACGAACCAGACTTGAAGCTCGTTGCGGCGCAGCACGTCACTCATGAGCAGGTCGTTCGATCCCCAATCCGCGTTCTTGTCCGTCCGGTCGATAGCGTGGCGGACCTTGCTGATAACGGTCTCGTGGGCGTCCAAAAGGCGGTGAATCATTGACGGCACCTCCTCGGCACCGTCGGGCGGCCGGTCGATGGTCGTCAACTCCGCAGCGTGGCGCGGATCACCGACGGCGACTGCGCCCAGCGTCTGCACCCGCTCGGCCAGCAGGTCGATCAGCTCCTGCTGCTCTTCCGCGTGCTTGTCGAAGAGCAGATGCAGCTGGTAGAAGGTTGGACCGGCGACCAGCCAGTGGTGCTTCTTGTACATGGCGTAGAGGATCATCGAGTCGGCGAGGATCACATTCAGCAGCTGGGCGCTTTCGCCGCGGGCCTCCGCGGAGAGCGCGAGCGGCGCGAGGCGGAGCGCGCCGAAGCGTTGGATTTCGACGCCGAGCTTGCCGGGGCGCATCTCCGGCGAGCGGCGACGGTCCCCATTTCTCTGCGCATTTTTACCTGTGGTTCGTCTGGCGGACTTGGGCATTTCAATCTCCTCTCTTCGCCGCCCTCGGCGACGACGTTACGCGCGGACGGCCTCGCGCGGGGCGCTGACCGGCTTCCCGGCTGGGAAGTCCAGAAGCGACGCGTTAATCACGTCGGCGTGGGTCCCAGGAGATGCCATGCGGGGCCCCTGCCGAAGGCGACCAGCCGGCTGCCGGGGTATTGCTGAATGATTATACGTCCGGTTCACCGATCAATATCTCAGCGGGCTTTCGTCCAAGCGATGGGACAAGAACAATATTGGCCGGTGGCGCCTCGCAACGCGCGCTGTTAGGTCGTGGACGTTACGGCCGCATCCCCCGGCTCTTGGGTCCGCGGGCTTCAGCCCGAACGATAGCGTGGGCGCGGCGAGCGAATTCGATCAGCAGTGGGCGAGTATCACGAGGATCGATAATCTCCTCGATGCCGAATGCCTCGGCAGTAAGTATCGGATCACGCAGGGTAGCCAACTTGGCCTCCAGCTCTTCCCGCAGCTTATCGGGATCATCAGCCGCCTGAATCTGCCGCTTATAAGCAGCCTCCACTCCGCCCTCAATGGGCAACGAGCCCCACTCCCCGGACGGCCAAGCGTAACGGGTGCTAGCACGTGTGTGGTTCGAATGGCCCGCCCCGGCCACGCCAAACGCCTTCCGGACTATGACGGAACACCAGGGGTTCGTTGCCTGGTATACCGCAGCGAGGGCACGGACGCCCTTCCGGATCGTCCCTTGCTTTTCGGCGCCAACACCGACGAGGAAGCCGGGGTTGTCGACGAAGTTCACCAGCGGGAGGCGGAACGTGTCGCAAAGGTCAACGAATCGCGTCATCTTCTCAGCAGCGGCGGCGTCGATTGCGCCAGCGTAATATGCCGGGTCGTTGGCCATGACCCCGACGGGGATGCCGTCTAGTCGCGCTAATCCCGTGATGAGTGAGGGGCCGAAGTATCGCCCGATCTCGAAGAACGAGCCAATGTCCATCACGAGTCCGATGATTCGTCGCATGGGATACACGCGCCGTCGGTCCCGGGGTACGACGGAAATCAGTTCTTGCTCGCGACGCTCGGGGTCGTCGGAAGGCTCAGAAACCGGCGCATTTTCCCAGACGGATGAAGGAAGATAGGAGAGGAACAGGCGAATATCAGCGAACGCCACTTGTTCGCTCTCCACTTCGTTGTCGACAGCCCCGCTGCCGTGAGCGTGTATGTGCGAACCTCCAAGCTCCTCCTTCCCAACTTCCCCACCGAAGGCTCTATTCACGACCGGAGGGCCGGCGACGAACAGCTGACTGGACCCGCGTACCATTACGGAGAAGTGCGACGCTGCAACGCGCGCCGCTCCAAGCCCGGCAACTGGACCCAGCGCCGCCGCGACAACAGGGACTTGCGAAAGCAGGCTGACCGAGACATCCCAGTCCGGATTCGCCGGCACGTAGGATCGCTTGAGGGCGGCGTTCGTCCTGACGCTGCCACCACCTCCGGTGCCATCCACGAGACGCACCAGCGGTAGCCGTAGCTCCCTGGCTGTGCGCTCGGTCCAGCCCATCTTGTTGCCGATCGCGCCGTCCGCTGCCCCACCCCGAACAGTGAAATCGTCGCATCCGATGATTACCGGCCGGCCATCTATCGTCCCGTGCCCCGCAATGAAGTTAGAAGGGGCATAGCCTTTAATGTGACCCGTCTCGTCGTAATCGACTTTGCCCGCCAGCGAGCCGATCTCTCGGAACGAGCCATCGTCCAATAGCTGATCAATACGGTCGCGCACCGGCGTCCGGCCCTCGGCCACGTGGCGCGCGACTCGCTCGCTACCGCCCATCGCCTTGGCCAGCTCGCGCCGGCGGCGGATCTCTTCGAGCTCAGCTTCCCAGCTCATGCTATCCGCAGTGATTATAGCCATGCGGACCGCTGGCTCCACGCCCCTCCGCCACTTTCAGCGATCCAGCTGGTGGCTTCTGCCTTGTTGACGCCGGTAAGCTTGCTTATACTCGAACACGCTCAGGCTGCGGGATATTGGGGGAAGGAGCGAAAAATGGCGCCTCATATGACGCATTTCAGGATGCGAGCGAGGACTGGCGAGCGCCAAAAGGTCATAGACCATTTCGATCTATGGCAACGTGGGCGGCGACACCAAGCGGCGGGATTCGTTCGCTTCGTCCTCTGCTCGAACGTCAATGACCCTGAGGAGTTCATGGCTTACGCTATGTTCGCCGACAAGAAAGCATACGACGCCAACTCGAATCATCCTGATCAACACTTGTGGTACGAGACACTGCGTTCCTACCTTGTCTCAGACCCGGAATGGTTCGATGGAACCGTTGAGGTCCAGCGAATGGGCCAGGTTTGAGCGGCGGACCGGCGGATAGTCTGAGGCTACTCTGCATCCTCGCTCACCCGGATGACGAGTCGCTGGGCCTAGGAGGCATCCTCGCCAAGTACGGGGCCGAAGGGGTTGAGACCTACTTGGTGACCGCCACCCGTGGCGAGAAGGGTTGGTTCGGCCCGCCGGAAGAATATCCCGGCCTTGCCGAACTGGGGAGAATCCGTGAGGGCGAGCTGAAGGACGCCGCGAAGGTCCTGGGCCTGCGCGAGGTAACCCTCCTCGACTACCAGGACGGCGAACTCGATAAGGCCGACCAGGGCCTTTTTACGCAGCAGCTAGTGCACCACATCCGGCGCATCAGGCCTCAGGTCGTGGTCACATTCGACCATAACGGTGTGTACGGCCACCCCGACCACATAGCCGCCACGCGCGCCGCGACAGCGGCGACACTGGCCGCCGCCGACGCGGGCTTCGACGAGCCGTCCGGACTGCCCCCCCACGCCGTCTCCAAGCTCTACTACTTCGCCTGGACGGACGAGGTACGGCAGGCTTACGAAGCGGCTTTTGGCGAACTGGTAATGCAAATCAACGGCGTCGAGCGCCGCGCCGTGCCTTGGCCGCATTGGACGATTTCGACTTGGATAGATACATCAGCGCACTGGACGACCGTCTGGGAGGCGATCAAGTGCCATTGCACGCAGCTCCCCGGGTATCAGAAGCTCCTCGACCTGCCCGAGGAGTATCACCGCGTCCTCTGGGGACGGCTCACCTTCCACAGAGTCTTAACGCTGGTGCCTACGACGGACCCCGAGGATGACATGTTCGCAGGCATCCGCCTTTCGGCTAGGACATGAGCGATCGACTAACGGAGCTCCGTCGCAGCGTCGAACAGCCCCCGAGCGGGTTTGATTGGGACGAGAACGCGTGGCGCGACGCGGGCGGGCGAGCGCTCAGCGTGGTCGCTGCAGCGTCCACGCAATGGGCGAGCAAACGCCCTTCACCGGAGGACCCGGACGCGATTTTAAAGTCCTTCAGCGGCCCGCTCCCGCGGCGACCCGTCTCGTTTCAAGAGCTGGTGAACCGTATCGAGCGGGAGGTGTTGCCGACGAGCGCCTACAATGGGCACCCGCGCTGGCTGGCCTACATCATGGGCTCGCCGACGCCGATATCAGTACTTGGCGATTTCATCGCGGCCGCTTTGAACCAGAACAGCGGGCTCTGGCGGGTCGCGCCGTCATCGACGGCGATGGAGGTCCAAACGCTATCGTGGATAGCCGAGATGCTGGGCTTTCCCAGCGCGGCCGAAGGCATCTTCGTGAGCGGAGGCCAGATGGCAAACATCGTCGCCCACGCGGTTATCCGTGATGCGAAGACTCCCTGGAACGTGCGGGACCTAGGTGCGCGTGGCCCAGACGGGAATGCGCCGCAGTTCCGCATCTACGCCAGCAGCGAGTTGCATTATTGCCACGAACAGGCTGCCGAGCTACTCGGCATGGGACGCCGGGCCGTCCGCAAAGTTCCGGTGGACGAGCGCTACCGCATGCGCTTGGACTCGCTTTCGCAGATGATGGCCGAGGACCGGTCGCGCGGCGACCTGCCGATTGCGATCGTCGGCACGACAGGCACGGTTGGGACTGGGTCCATCGATCCGATCCCGCAACTCCTCACGGCGGCTCGGCAAGAAGACCTTTGGTTACACATCGATGGAGCGTACGGCGCTTTCGCGACGCTAGCGGAGAGTTGCCCGACCGAGCTTCGGGCGCTCGCCGACGCGGACTCGGTTGCGTGCGATCCGCACAAGTGGCTCTTCGCCGCGATTGATGCCGGCGTCCTGCTGGTGCGCGAACCAGGCCGGCTCGAGCGATCGTTCGCTTTCCACGCTTCCTATCTCGAGACGGCAGATCGCGGCGCGCGAGTAGATTTCCTGGAACGAGGGCCCGAAAATTCGCGCCCCCAGCGGGCGCTCAAGGTCTGGCTCAGCATCCAGGCGTTCGGCAGGGACGGGTACGCTGCGATGATCGACTACAACATTCGCCTCGCCGCCTACATGGAGGGACTGGTGAAGGAAACTCCACCGCTCGTCCTCGCTGCCCCGCGCGAGCTATCGATTGTGTGCTGGCGCGTGGAGCCGGGCGGTATCGACGGCCCGGCGCTCGAGAAACTTCAGATCGCGGTCATTGAAGAGATCGAGCGCCGCGGCATCGCGATGATCTCCAACGCCCGGTTGCGTGACGGGCGCTCCGCCCTCAGAGCCTGCATCACAAACTTCCGCACACGCGCTCAGGACCTAGAGACGGTTGTTAACGCCAGCGCCGAGATCGGTGCCGAACTCGCCGGAAAGCCCCCACGTGGATAGGGTGGCGCGTTTCGCCATAAACTCCGACGAGCCGCCCCGACCACTTCTTACTTGGTCATCACCCCATTATTCATGACCCGCGCGAGGTGACCGGCCGCGCCTGCACGATCCAAAACATCCCTTCGTGCAACGCCCATTCGATGTCCTGCGGGCAGCCGAAGTGCTGTTCGATCTGGCGGCCTATCGCTGCCAGTTCGCCGACCTCTTCGTCCGACAGCTTTGGCCGGAATCGGCGTTCGAATGCGACGGGCACCCAGTGGCATTGCTCCTCGTCGCGTGTTGCAGTCGGCCGCCTGACCAGCTCTTGTTCCTGCGCGACGACCTGCCGGTCGAGGACGACACCCGAACCCTTGTCCACGATATACATGTCCGGTGTCACGAGGCCCGAGACGACGGCCTCGCCCAACCCAAACACTGCCTCGATCACCACGCTCGAGCTGTCGTTCGTCACGGGGTTGACGGTGAACATTACACCTGACCGCTCCGCCTGCACCATGCGCTGGACCACCACGCCCATGCCGACGCCGCTATGATCGAATCCTGCGTGCGCCCTGTAGAAGATGGCCTGCGGTTCGAAAAGCGAGGCCCAGCAATTCTGCACCGCCCGGACGACCTCGGCTGCACCTTCGACGTTCAGGTAAGTACTCTGCTGTCCCGCAAAAGACGCCTCCGCCAGGTCTTCGGCCGTTGCCGAGCTGCGAACAGCGACCGTTCCGGCGCCCATGTTCTCGTAGGCGGCGCTGATCGGCGAGACCAGCCACGCCGGCATCGGCGCGCTCGTCACCATGTGCTTCGCCTCCATCGCCACGCCTTCCAGTCTCGCCCTGTCGTTGCAATCGAGACCGCCGAGCAGACGCTCGATTTCTGGGCGGAGGCCCGCCTCGTGGAGGAAGCGGAAATAGGCATCGCACGTGACGACGAGGCCGGGCGGCACCCGCACGCCCGCCCGGGTTAGCTCACCCAGGTTCGCGCCCTTGCCACCGGCCAGGGAGGCGTCGTCCTTTCCCACGGCGGAAAACGAAGCAATCAGGCCACCGAAGGAATCGTTTTGTAACATGTCGTTTACAATACAACCTCGGGCAAATGCCCGCACGTATCCGTGACCAACTTCACACCGTAACTCTTGACACGGTGGCTGCATTCATGACATTATCCCTGCCATGAATAGCACTCATTCTGCGAAACAAACTGCCGAAGCGCGCGTGTACAACAGCCCGCTGCGCGATCGGCAGGCTGAGCAGACCCGCGAGCTAATCCTCCAGGCGCTGACAGAACAGCTCGCCGATGCCGGACTCAAGGACTTCAGCATCCCGCGGCTGGCGCTGCGAGCGGGCGTCTCCGTGCGCACCGTCTACCGTTACTTCCCGACCAAGGACGCGCTCCTTGAAGAGTTCGCCTACTGGCTCGATTTGCAGATCGGAAGTGCCGAGCCACCGGCCACTATCGAGGAATTGGTGACCCTTTCGGAAAGCGCCTTTCCTGCCTTCGACGAGATGGAACCGCTTATTCGCGCCCAATGGCTAACACCCCACGGGCGCGCCAGCCGCGAGGTCGGGCGCAAGCGCCGCCTCGCCAACTGGCGCAAGGTACTCTCCGATGTTGCCGACAATCTACCCGCGGACGAGCAACGCCGGGGACTCGGCATCGTCTTGTTCCTTCTCAGCTCGCGCACCTGGCAGGCGCTTAAGGACGAATTCGACATGGATGGCCGCGAGTCCGGTAAAGCCGTGTCCTGGGCTCTGCGCACGCTAATCGCTGACCTACGGACGAGAAACAACTCGGTCGCCAAAACAGAGAAGACCCGTTAGCACAAAGGAGGCACAATATGGTCGCGAAGCCGGAAACCCTGCCGGTCCCCAACGATTTCCCTTTCCAGTGGGAGAACGCAGAGGAGGCAGCCCGCTTCTGGGTGGTCGATATGATGCACTGGCCCCACGGCCTCTCGCCACTCTCCGCGACCATGGATATGCCCGCCTTCATGCGCGGCTTCACGAAAGCGGCGCGAGAGCTCTGCATGCCGTTCATCAACATGGAGACCAAGATCATCCATGGTTGGGTCTACATGAATGTCGAGCCGTATTCCACCGATCCGGCCCAAATGGAGCGCCGAATGGCCGACATGCAGGGCCAGATGGGCAAGCATATCCCGGGCCTGCTCGATCGTTGGCGCACAGTCTATGAGCCCGAAGTCCGCTCCATCAACGAGGACACCCTGAAGGGAGATTACTCGAAGCTCACCGACAAGGACCTATCCGGGCTCCTCGAGGCCATCGTCGACAAGCGGGAGCGTGAAGGGGAGCTGCATATGCTCGCGGTCCTCCCTGCCATGGGCGCCGTGATGTTCTACGAGCAGGTTTACACGCAGCTGTTCGGCGAGCCGAAAGCGGGAGACCACCTCCAGCTTCTGCAAGGCTTCCAGAACAAGAGCGTCGAGGTCGGCGTTGGACTCTGGCAGCTCGCCCGCGAGGCTCGCAAGCGACCGGAGGTCCTGGAAACACTCCGCCGCGTTGCCTCCGGTGATGCCGATGAGGCGCTTTCGCAATCAGAGCAAGGCCGAGCCTTCCACGGCGCCGTCCGGGAGTTCCTCTCAACTTACGGCTGGCGCGCTAACGAGATGGACCTCGCCGAACCCACCTGGTTCGAGCGGCCAGCGCCCGCCTACACGCTCATCCGCGAATACGCCGCGCGCGAGGACTACGATCCCGAGGGCGAGTTCACTGCGCTTGTTAGCGCGCGTAAGGCCCGGGAGCAGGTGATTTTCAAGCAACTGGAAGGCGGCCCAATCGACATGTTCCAGCAAGTGCTCGCGGGCGCTCAGCAGTACCTGCCGATCCAGGAAGACCACAACTTCTACATCGACCAGGTGGGCCTTTCGGTCCAGCGTGTGCCCGCGCTCGAGGCTGGGCGCCGCCTGGCAGCCGCCGGCCGTATCGCGAAAGCCGAAGACGTGTTTCTGCTGCATTACGAGGAGCTGCAGGACGGCCTCCGCGGCGGGAAAGGCGATCTAATCGAATTGGTGGACCGCCGACGCCGCGAACGCGCTGAGGGGCAGGCCTTTACACCACCACCGGCAATCGGCACACCCCCTCCGCCTGAAATGGGCGATGACCCAATGCTGACGAAATTCTTCGGCGCCCCGCCTGAACAGCATCCTGACCCGCGAGTCATCAACGGCAACGCCGCCTCGGCGGGCACGATCACAGGCACCGCTCGCGTGATCTTGTCCCTCGACGACGCCGAGCGCCTCGGTCAGGGTGAGATCCTCGTCTGTCCCGCGACGATGCCTCCGTGGACGCCGCTGTTCGCCATCACCTCAGGCGTCGTCACGGACCATGGCGGCGTGCTCTCCCATACCGCCATCGTCGCGCGCGAGTACCAAATACCCGCGGTGGTCGGCACCAAGGTCGGGACATCACTCATCGAGGATGGACACACGATCACCGTGGACGGCAATGAAGGCACGGTCACGCTCAAGTAGGGCCTGGGGGTCCACGCGCGAAGACAGCGAAAGGGACGCCCCCGCCCCGGCCCGCGGGTCGAGCTACACGCTGCTGGTCGTAACGGTCTCGCTCGGTGGCATTCTAGCGCCGCTCAACTCCACGATGCTCGCCGTCGCGCTGCCCGACTTGCGGCGCGATTTTGGCATCGGCCACGCGGAGATCGCCTGGCTGGTCTCTGCTTACCTCATCGCTATGGCAGTGGCGCAGCCGCTCGGCGGTCGTCTCGGCGACCAGCTTGGCAGGGCCCGCGTCTTTCGGGCTGGACTCGTTCTCTTCCTTGCTCTGTCGCTGGCCGCAGCCGCCTCGCCCGGCTACGCATGGTTGATCGCCTTTCGCACCGGTCAGGCGTTGGTGGGCGCAGCCGTCATACCAAACGGCCTTGCCATGCTACGGGAGTCCGTCCCGCTAAACCGTCTCGGACGCTCAGGGGGGACTACGGGCGCCGCGATGTCCACCGCTGCTGCTGTCGGTCCTTTGTTGGGTGCTGGTCTGCTCGGGCTGGGCTCCTGGCGGCTTCTCTTCCTGATGAACGTGCCGCTCGTTGTCTTCGCTTTGCTCGCGCTCTATCGCCTGGCGCCCTCGTCCGATCGTGCTCGTGGACGCGTCTCACTCGACTGGCTGGGCGCGGGAGCGTTCGCGGGCCTCCTCATTCTCATCACGGTCCTGTTGAATGCGCTCCGCGGTGACGCTGGCGTCTTCATTTTGGTTATAGCTGCGGTCGCCTTCCCCCTGCTTCTACTGGGTTTTTTGCGACAACAGTTTTCTACGGGCACGCCAATCGCCGAGTGGCGGCTGTTCCGCATTCGGTCTTATGCGGGCGCCACCGCGTACATCCTGCTGAGCAACCTGGTCATGTACACTATCATCCTCGCCGTCCCCTTCTTCGTCCGCGAAGTCCAGGGGAAAGGCAGCTTCACCGCCGGAACGCTGCTGGGTGCGGTTTCGGTCCCGGTCGCCCTGATCGCACCGATTGGGGGCCTTATTTCCGACGAGGCCGGGCGGCGTCCGCCGATCGTCGGCGGAAGCGTCCTTGTTGTCGCGGGCGTCACTGCGCTTCTGTTCGGGATAAGCAGCGATACGCCTTATCTGTTCCTCGCCTCAGTCCTTTTCGTCATCGGGGTTGGACTGGGATTCAGCGTCGGTCCCGCGAGCGCAGCCGCGATCGAATCGACGCCTGCTGACCTCGCCGGCACCGCCGCCGGTACTAACTCAATGATGCGCTACGTGGGCAGCATCATCGGCGCGGGCATCCTCGGCTCGGTTCTCAACACCAACGAAGCGGCGCCCGACGTGGGCTTGTTCCGCCTTATCTTTGCGGTGCTGGTTGTCGTCGCCGTGCTCGGCGCGCTCTCGTCATTGCTGGTGCATCGCTTTCCGCAGGCTCACGAAGAGGTACCGGAGGTTGCGCCCTTATCGGCTCTCGCCCGCGCCGATTGGTGATCGAGCTGCGGTTCGCCGCAATACGGGCGCCGCACCCGTCTAGCGGTCGGGTGCGGCGGTAAGGGCAGGCGACTTAAGCTCCAGGCGAGCGCCGGTCGGCGTTCGGCTGGAGCCGTAGCACCGTCAACGCGACGATGCCCGCAAGGACGCCTACGACTACTAACCAAACAAGGGGCGAGGCGCCACCACCATCTTCGAGCAGGGAGGCACCGGGAAGCTCGAGGCCGGCGGCGACGCGTGATGGGCTGTGCGCACCAGTCGTGTCGACAGCCAGATCGTAGTGAAGATCGGCCGCCGTGCTGTTTACCCGAAGCTTGGTCAGCCACGCGGACTGCGGTACCCTTGCGCCGCCTGCGTCGGACCGAAGGTCAGCAAGCAGTGAGTCCGTCGCCTTTTCGCTGTGAGCAAGCGTGAGCCCTGCCTGGGGCCCCGGAAGGATAGCGGGCCTTAAATCGGTGAGCAGAAATACATCGGCGTCGACGCGGTCGTCAGGCTGTTTGCCGAGGCCAAGGATGCGCAGCGGGACCCAGGGGTTCGAGGTTGGGATGGTGATGTGAACAGGCGTCCCGTCGCCGATCTGCTGCCCGCGCGCTGCCGCGGCCTCACCGTCGAAGAC
>VBEI01000025.1 GCA_005882715.1 Chloroflexota bacterium
AGAACGCAAACCGCGGCCGGCGGGACAATGTCTCCACGTCCGCGGTGAGGTCAGTTGCTGAGGCCGCCCGCCACGTATTCGCTCGTCAGCCGCCGTTCGAAGCGCGAATTGGGCTTGCTGCCGCCTTCCCTGAGGTTGTGTTCGCCGAGGTGTGGGACGCCCTCCCGGTGCGTGACCTAAACGGACGGCTGCTTGAAGCTATTCCAAGTCTCGTGCGCTATCAGTTCGACGGGCCGCACTTCTTACCCCACATCAGCGTAGCGCGCTTCACCTCGAACGACGGGCTTCCTCAGCTCAAGGAGGCGGTCTCACGATCGCGCGAGGAAGGCGCCGGCCCCCCTCTGTCAGTGGGTGAGATCCAACTCATCCGCGCGCACCTCTCCGAACGGGCACCCATCCTCGAGACCATCGAGATTTATCGGCTGAAGTAGGACAGCAGGAGAGCTACGCCAGGCAGCGTGGCATCTGGCCGTCGTTATAGGCGACCATGTCGGCGAATGCCTGGGGCAGCGACAGCGCCACGCCGCGCGGCTCACCGCCGAGTTCGCTGTAGGCGCGGTGCAGATTTCCAGCCAGTCGCTCTGGATCAAGGAGCTCAGCGAAGCGACCGAGGTCCGTCTCGCGGGCGGCTTCCAGCGGGGAGAGACCCCCTTCGTATCCTTTGGAAGCTATATCTTGGACAAATCGTAGGTACCCGACCGCATCATCGATCGCGTCCGGGCCGCACACGGGGCCGTGGCCCGGCACGATGCGTTCGGCCCCCAGGGATCGCAGCCGTTCGAGAGCTTCCAGCCATCCGGCGATCGACCCCATAAGCGCGAACGGCGTTCCGCCGTTAAAGATGATGTCTCCCGTGAAGACGATGCGCCGCTCCGGAAGCCAGACTAGGATGTCGTTAGTGGTGTGCGCCGGCCCCACATAAACTAGTTCGACGCGAAGGTCGTCGCTATACAGCGCCATCCAGTTCTCGAAGGTCACGAACGGCGGGGCGACTTCGATTTCTCCCCAGTCGACGCCCGGGAATAAAGCTTTCGTCCCGAGGCCTGTTTCGATAACCTCCTTTCGGCACAACTCGTGGCCGACGATCAGTGCCTCATCCCGGAAGACGAAATTCCCGTGCGTGTGGTCCCCGTGGTGGTGCGTGTTTACCAATGTCTTTACCGGGAGGCCGCTCACTGACCGGATCGCGTCCCGGAATGCGCGGGCCCGCCGTTCGGTGAAGCAGGTATCTATGGCGATCAGACTTTGCCCGCTGGCGATGAACCCGGTGTTGTTAAGGCCCCAACTGCCATCGAGCTGCACGTAAGCAAATACACCTTTGCTGACTTCCTCGAGCGCTGGTGGAGGCAGCTCGGCACTGCCTGGTGCTTCGCCTTGCATCGGTCGGATCTCTCGCCAATCATACACGGAGGCGTTAACCACACCGCGGGCCAGCGCGCCGCCTCAAACGAAGGGTTCCTAGGCGCTCCTTTCAACTCGGCGAGGCGCCCAGATTGGCGTGAGCGCTCTTCCGCTCCTACCTCATGATTTCGCCGCCCCCTATACTGGTGGCGATGGCTGGCCGACCTTCATTGACAGATCTCGACCGCGACACGCGAGAGGCGCTCGCGAAGGGTATCGCGGAGTTCAACAGCTGGCGCTTTTACGATTGTCACGAGACACTAGAGGACGTCTGGCGGGAAGTGGGGAGCAAGGGCGAAGAGGGCACGCTCGCTGACTTTTACCAGGGCATAATCAAGATCGCTGCCGGCTTTCATCACGTCTTGCGCGATAATTACAAGGGCGCCGTTAATCTGCTTTCTGATGGCTCTCGTCTTCTTGAGCCCTATAGGACTGTGACAATTGGTGTGGATGTTGAACAGCTTCTGCGTGATGTGCGGCCCTGCCTCGACCGCATCCTGGAGCTTGGCCCTGACCGACTGCGGGAGTTCGATCGCGGGATGATCCCCAAGATCGCGTGGGACGAGCCCTGATCCAGGCGAGCCGGGCGTTGGCAGAGAGGGTCCTCGGACGGAACATTTGAGCCAACAAGCGATTCGGATCAAGCGGCTTCACGCGAACGCGCGTCTTCCCCAGCGTGCTACGGAAGGGTCGACCGGCTACGATCTTTACGCTTGCCTAAAGCGGCCAATGGAGGTCGGGTCCGAACCGGTCCGAGTCCCCACCGGGTTCGCGATGGAGTTCGCATCTGGACTGGATGTGCAGATCCGGCCGCGCTCAGGCCTCTCCTCGCGGGGAGTGCTCGTCGTCCTCGGGACCGTAGACAGCGACTACAGGGGAGAGGTGCTCGTCACGATGTACGCGCTCCCTCACCGTGAGCCGCATGTAGTGCAGGACGGCGACCGAATCGCGCAGATGGTGATCAGCCACGCAGAGAAGGTCTCGATCGAGGTGGCGGCGGAGCTGAGCGCGACGTCCCGGGATACCGGTGGTCATGGTTCGACCGGGCGATGAATCCACGCCTGGCGCGATGCTGGCGCGTGACAGGCGTTCCGATACAATGGTTTTCACTCAAACCTAGTAACCGGTAGAAGCATGTCCAAAGAACGCGACCACTACTCGATATTGCAGGTCAATCGCCTAGCCGGCGCAGATGAGATCGACGCATCGTATCAAAGGCTTGCTCGGCTCTACGACCCTGCGGTCAGCCGGAAGCCTCGGGCAGCGGCGCGCTGGGCACAGATCAAAGGTGCATACGACGTGCTCAGCGATCCGCGGCGACGTGCTGAGTATGACCGGAAGCTGGCCCGGCAGAGCGGAGCGCTGGTCGGCCCGGAGATACATCTTCCGGACTTTCTCAGCAGCCCGTATACGCTCACTGCCGCAGCGATCGGTCTCGTCCTGATTGCAGTCGTGGGTTTGACGCTTGCCTCCGTGCTCGGCGGCGGTGGTGGCGAGAGCGCGGTCAGCCAGCCATCAGTCACACCATCGACAGCCACACCTACACTTGCGCCCGGCCAGACTCCACGGCCAGCCCCCGCGGCAACGCCGCCTCCGGTCGCCGGCGAGCCCGTGATCACCGCGAGCGGCCTGCAGTATCTCGAAATTGTGCCCGGGACGGGGCCGACGCCGCAGCCCGGCCAGACGATCGTCGCAGAGTACACGGGATGGCTGCAGTCGGATGGAACGCTGTTCGATAGTTCATTCAAGGAAGGCCGTACCCCGTTCGAGTTTCCGCTCGGTCAGGGCAGTGTAATCAAGGGTTGGGACGAGGGATTCTCCACGATGCAGGTGGGCGGCAAACGACGTCTCATCATCCCGCCAGCTCTGGCCTACGGTGAGAAAGGGCAGGCACCCACTATTCCAGGAAATGCCACTCTCATCTTTGACGTGGAGTTGGTGGGAATAAAATAGATCTCTGCAGGCCCAGAAAATTTTGACCCCGATTCTCCACCGAGTATGCGTTAACTTGACCGTAACGCTTAGCCGCCGCAATTGTTCAAGTCATTAGCAAAACCAGAGCGGAAGGAACCGGCGGTATGGCGTTCACGCGAGTAAACGGGGTCAATCTCTACTATGAGGTCCACGGCAGGGGCGAGCCGCTCGTGCTGATCATGGGGCTCGGAGCGAACACGACTGGCTGGTGGGCGCAGGTACCCGCTTTCAGCCGTGAGTATCAGGTGATCGCGTTCGACAACCGAGGCGCGGGACGGAGCGATAAGCCGAACGAACCTTACTCCATCGGCCAGATGGCGGACGATGCGCAGGCGCTGCTCGACGAACTGAGTGTCGGCCCGGCACACGTATTCGGCATGTCCTTAGGCGGGATGATCGCGCAGGAACTCGCGCTTCGTTATCCGGAAAGCGTCCGAAGGCTAGTGCTCGGCGGCACCATGGCTGGCGGGCCAACGGCGATGTTCGCCGGACCCGAGGTGGTTCAGCAATTAATATCGTTGGCCGGGATGCCGCTCGTGCAAGCGCTGGAGGTTGGGCTGGCCCTTCTTTACAGCGAGGACTATATCGCCAAGAACAAGGGCGAGCTGGTCCGTCGGGCGCTTTTGAACGCCCATCTGATGGCGCCGATGTACGCGATTCAGCGACAGTTCATGGCCATCGTTGGCTTCAACACAGTCGGGCGGCTCGGCGAAATCAAGGCGCCCGCGCTGGTGCTCACAGGGACGGCGGACAGGGTAATCCCGGCTCACAACGCGCGACTCCTTTCTGAAGGCATTCCCGACGCACGGTTGGTGGAGTTCGACGGCGCCGGGCACGGGTTTCTGGTAGAGAGCTCCGAAGACGTGAACGCGACCGTGCTCGCCTTCCTGGGCGAGCATCGGACGCCCGTATCAACGGCTGCGTAAATCGCCAACGTCGCTTGGCGGCCTCTGGCGCTGCTTTCAAGGGGAACCAAATCGCGTCCGCTTCCGTCCTAGTGATATCAGCGATATCCAAGGAGGAAACCGATGCGAGCACTGTTAGCGATATTACCAGCGGTCTGCCTGCTGGTCGCAGGAGGCCTGTTGGTCGAAAGCCCGAGCCCGGCAGCGGCGTGCGCAGGCCTGATAGGCTCCAACGGCGCCGTAAACCTTGGCCGCACGACCACGTTGGCCGGCTACCACGAAGGGGTCGAACATTACGTGACGGCGTTCCAGTTCCAGGGCGGAGGCGGCGAGTTCGGCACCCTGATTCCTCTGCCCGGCGTGCCGTCCAAAGTTGAGCGGGGCGGCGACTGGACGCTCCAGCGGCTCATCAGAGAGACCGAACCGATTGGGCTAAAGGCGCTGGGCGTTGAGTTCGACGCGGCACAGTCTGTGGAGGTGCTGCAGCAGGTGCGCATCGACGCTCTCGACATCACCGTCCTTAAGGGCGGCGGGCCGGACGTGGCGACCTGGGCCACAGAGCACGGGTTCCGCCTCTCGCCGGACGCCCCCGAAGTGCTCGACTTTTACGCGAGGCGCAGCCCGATTTTCCTCGCCGCGGTCTTCGACGGTGAGGCCGCGGCAGCGCGCGGGCAGCAGATCGGCGACGGGACGCCTGTTCACATCACCATCCCAACCTCGAACCCCTGGGTCCCGCTGCGCATCCTTGGCCTCGGCAAACAGGAGGACCGAGTCGACGCCGATGTATTTCTGCTCACCGATTCAAAGCCCGCCCTCCTTCCGGGGCCCCGCCCGGGGCTTACGGTCACTCACAGCGAAAAGGCGACGGACTCACTGCTTGCTGACCTACGGTCCGATGCCGGCGGCGCATGGGTACCGCAGTCCGCTTGGCTGACCAAGCTTCAGGTAAACAGCACCGCTGCCGATCTTCATTACGACCTGGCCGTTGACACGACCCGCGCCCACAGCCCATCGCGCGTC
>VBEI01000026.1:0-5090 GCA_005882715.1 Chloroflexota bacterium
GTTCTCACTGATCGCCCGCAGCCCTTCGGCGCCCAGTGACTTGATGTACGTCAGTGCCCGCACCAGCACGCCAAAGTTGCCGTGAAACGCCATCGTCTTCCCGATGCTCTTCTCTGGCGTCACGAACTGGTATGCCGCTCCGTCCGCCGATCCTGAACTCCCGTCACGTTGCGCTCGTCCTGAGGCACTCTCATCCGTTCGTGCTGAGCTTGTCGAAGCAGCGGAACCACCACGCTCCGATTCCCCAGCGCGCGCAACAACCGGCCCCGGCAAGTACGGCGCCAACTCGGCCTTCACGCATACAGGCCCCGCGCCGGGTCCGCCTCCCCCATGCGGTGTCGAGAACGTCTTGTGCAGGTTCAGGTGGACGACGTCAAAGCCCATGTCGCCAAACCGCGCCCGTCCGAGAAAGGCGTTCTGGTTCGCGCCGTCCCCGTAGAGAAGAGCGCCGTGCTCGTGCAGCATCTTAGCGATGCGGGTGATGTTCTGGTCGAACAGACCGAGGGTTGAGGGCAGGGTCAGCATCATTGCGGCGACACCCTCATCAATCGCCGACTCGAGGAACGCGAGGTCGGTGTTTCCTTCGGCATCTGAAGGGACCGTCACAACCTCGAATCCGGCCATCGCCGCCGTCGCCGGGTTCGTGCCGTGCGCCGAATCCGGCACGAGCACTTTACGGCGGTGCCCGTTACCCTGATCTGCGAGATACGCCTTCACCATCAGGATCCCGCACAGCTCGCCCTGCGCCCCCGCCGCCGGCACGAGGCTCACCGCATCCATGCCCGTGATCTCCGCCAGCGAGGTCTGAAGCTCGAACAGGACGCCCAGCGCCCCTTGAATCGACTCGCTCGGCTGGTGCGGGTGCACGTGCGCGTAACCGGGAAGTCGCGCGACGTCCTCGTTCACCTTCGGGTTGTACTTCATCGTGCACGACCCAAGGGGGTAGAAGCCCGTGTCGATGCTGTAGTTGAGCCGGCTGAGCCCGACAAAGTACCGAATCACCTCGTTCTGCGACATCTCGGGCAGGTTCAGCTCCCGCCGCCGAAACCGCTCCGGAAGCGCCGACGTCTCCGGCACGTCGAGCGCCGGCAAGATTACGCCCGTCCGTCCCGGCCGGCTGCGGTCGAACGTCAGCTGAGCGCTGGCATCCGCGGCCTTCGGGTCCGTGCGCGGGCGTGAGGCAGTAGTCACCCTCTCCCCGCCTCCCGCAAACCCTCCGCCAGCCGCTCGATCTCCTCCCGCGTGTTCATCTCCGTCACGCAAACCAGCATTCCGTTCTCGACCTGTTCCGCCACATCGAGTCCGCCGATTATTCCTCGTTCGAGCAACCGGCGGTTGATTTCGGCGGGCGCTCGCGGACACCGCACGACAAACTCCTTGAAGAACGGCTTCTCGAGATCAACGGAGTACCCATCGAGCCCGTCGATCAGCGAGGCCGCGTAGTGCACTTTGTGGTAGCACCTTCCCGCGATCTGCCGCAGGCCCTGCTTGCCTACCGTCGACAGGTACACGGTAGCTGCCAGCCCCACGAGCTGCTGGCTCGTGCAGATATTGGAGGTCGCACGCTCGCGGCGGATGTGCTGCTCGCGGGTCTGGAGCGTAAGCACGTAGCCCGTGCGACCCTCGAGGTCGGACGTTCGCCCCA
Source organism: Chloroflexota bacterium (assembly GCA_005882715.1). Classification (GTDB taxonomy): domain Bacteria; phylum Chloroflexota; class Dehalococcoidia; order SM23-28-2; family RBG-16-64-32; genus CF-163. Next base: position 1,646 of record VBEI01000026.1, read on the forward strand.
CGATGCGCCCGGGCATCTGCCGGATGTACTGCTCCCGGCAGGTGAACAGCCCGAGCCACGGCCCACCGAAGTTCACCGGCCAGCCGAGGCTCTGCCCTTCGGCCACTGCGATATCGGCGCCGTACTCCCCCGGCGGCGTTAGCATCCCGAGCGAGACGGGGTCGACGGCGGCGATATATAGAGCGCCCGCCGCGCGCGTGGCCTCGCCCAGAGTCCAGACGTCGATCAGATCTCCGAGGAAGGCCGGCTGTTGGACCGCAAGACAGGCATGCTCGTCGGTCAGCCCGCCGCCGTCCGTGATGTCCACGGTAATTCCCGGCCCACGCGCATACAGCCTCACGGCAGCCAGCCACGCCGGGTTGACGCTTGTATGCACGGCGATGCGATGCCGGCCGCTCACGCGGCAGGCCATCAGGCAGGCCTCCGCCAGCGCGCTCGCTCCATCGTACATCCCCGCGTTCGCCACCTCCATGCCGATCAGCTCGCAGACCATCGACTGTAGCTCGAACATCGTCTGCAGCGTGCCCTGACTTATCTCCGGTTGGTACGGCGTGTACGCAGTGTAATACTCGCTCCGGCTGATAATGTGACCCACCGTGCTGGGTATGAAGTGCCGGTAAGCGCCACCTCCGAGGAACGAGGCGACGCCGTTCCCCGCCACCGTATTCTGTGAGGCGAGCTCCGACATCTCGCGTGTGAGGTCGAGTTCGGGAAGCGCGGACGGCAAATCGAGCCCGTCGATCCGGAACTTGGCCGGGATATCGGCGAACAGCTCGTCTACGGACCGCACCCCGATGCGGTCGAGCATCGCGCGGCGGTCTTCGTCTGTATTAGGAATGTACGGATGAGGGCTGCTCGCGCTCATTCAGCGCCTTGCGCGATGAAGACATCGTACTCATCAGCCGACAGCAGCTTGTCGATCTCGCCGGGGTCGCTCAAGCGGACGCGCAGCATCCACCCTTCGCCGTACGGAGAATCGTTCACCAGCTCCGGGCTGTTCGCGAGGGCGGGGTTCGCCTCGACCACCTCTCCCGTCACCGGCGAGTAAAGCTCAGAAACGGCCTTCACGGACTCGATCTCACCGAACTTCTGCATATGCGAAACGCTGGCGCCGGCGGCGGGCAGGTCGACGAACACGATGTCGCCCAGCTGGTCCTGAGCGTAGTCCGTAATGCCGACCGTCCCTACTTCAGACTCGACGCGCACCCACTCGTGTTCTTTTGTGTATTTCACATCGCCGGGGCTGGGCAAAAGCGTCTCCCTCTCTTGTCTAAGCAGGCTTGGATCTCTTGTAAAACGGTCGAGGAACGACTCGAACTGCCAGCGGCCTTCCCCGCACGTCCACCTTCAGTTCCGTGCCCTCAGCCGCCAGTTCCGGCGGAACGAAGCCCATGGCGATACTGATGCCGAGCGTGGGAGAGTAACCACCGCTGCTGATTGTACCGACCGTCTCAGCATCGCGGAAGATGTCGCAGTGACTGCGCATGACGCCTCGATCGACCGCTTTCACGCACACCAGCTCACGTGAGACTCCCCTCTCCTTCAACCCGGCAAGCGCGTTTCGGCCGACGAAGTCCGCGCCATCATCGAGGGTCACGACCCAGTCGAGTCCGACTTCCCAAGGGTTCGTTTCCTCGTCCATGTCGTTCCCGTACAGCAGTAGAGCGGCCTCCAGCCTCAGCGTATCGCGCGCGCCCAGCCCGGCCGGCTGCACGCCCACATCAAGCAGCGCGCGCCAAAGGTCCGGGCCGGCTCCCGCGTCGATCACGAGCTCCAGACCGTCCTCCCCGGTGTACCCAGTCCGCGAGGCGAACAACGTCTGCCCGCGCCACTCCGCCTCGCCGCACCGTCGCGGCTTGAGCGAGCGAACGAACTCGGCGCCAATCACGCCCTCGATTCGACCGAGCGCTTCCGGCCCCTGCACCGCTATCATCGCTGTCGCGGCGTGCCGGTCAACAAACCTCGCATCCCACTTCCCGATGTGGTCTTGCATCCACTGCTTCATTTTCGGGGCATTAGAGGCATTGACCACGACGAGACACCGCTCCGGTTCGAGGCAGAAGACGTAGATGTCGTCCAGGATCCCCCCATCGTCCCGGCACGCCGCCGAGTAGTGGCCCTCGCCCGGCGCAAGGCGGGTCATGTCCCAGGTGCTGATGTAGCGGAGAAAGCGGGCCGCGCCCCGCCCGTGGACCTCGAACCGCCCCATGTGCGAGACGTCGAACATACCGGCGCGCTGTCGCACTGCATGGTGCTCCTCGACGATGCCTGTGTACTGCACTGGCATCTCATATCCCGCGAACGGCACCATCCGCCCGCCGAGCTGATTGTGCTCGTCGTAAAGCGCCGTGCGCAGGAGAGTCCCGGCGGCCGCTTCGTTTAGTGCCATTGGGTCATTGACCCCGTCGATCGCATGTTCCGTATTATGCCACTGCGCCCCGATAGCTCAATTGGACAGAGCACCTCTCCCACTAAGGGGTGGATGTGGGTTCGAGTCCCACCCGGGGCGCCCAGGGCCTTGACTTCTCATCGGGCCAGTAGTAAAAACAAATTACCTTAGTGGGAGGAGTGGCTCATCCAACTGAGCGCCATCGAGCGGAGCGGATAAGTCCGCTCCGTTTCGCTTTCTGGGTGTCCGATGTATCTAAAGCATGCCTTAGTCAAGAGCATGCTCAGTCCACTGAGCTACCGGCAATGGAGCGGGTCACAAGTCTTCCTTTTCCTGCATCCATTTCCGTCTTCCACCCTCCTCCGCGACAAGCCTGCCCAACCCTGGAAACGGCGCGTGCACTGAAATCAGCAGCGCCCGCTTCTCGACCGCCCAATCCATCATCCGCCGTTTCGTCGAGAGCGACACCAGCGGTAAGACATCGAACGCCGAAATCCAGGCGAGCCTCTCCAGCATCACCGGCAACTGCGACAGCTCTCCAACGCAAAGCCCATACCGCCCGCCCGACTCCAACTCGATTACGCAATGGCCTTCTGTGTGGCCGGGCGCCGGGAGGAGTCGAACGCCCTTCGCGAGCTCAGCCTCGCCAGTGACGAGTTCCACCTCTCGCGCATCCTGAAGCGGCTCGAAATTCTCCAATAGGTACGTGCCGCGCGTGCGCTCGTTCGGGTGGCTCGCTGCCTCCCACTCTCCTTTTGCGATGAAGTAGCGGGCGCGCGGGAACGCAGGAACGGGTACGCCGTCCTCCATTACTGTATTCCCGCCGCCATGGTCGAAGTGCAGGTGCGTATTGACCACGATGTCGATTTCGTCGGCTGACACTCCCTCCCTCCCCAGATTCTCGAGTAGTCTCCCGCTCTCCTCGATCACCATTGCTCCAGGCGCTCTCACAGACTTCGTCCCAACCCCCGTGTCGACCAGAATCAACTTGCCCTCCGAGCGGATGAGCAGCGAGTTCAGCCCTACCGGGATCCGGTTCTTGTCGTCGAGGTCCGG
>VBEI01000026.1:5271-10543 GCA_005882715.1 Chloroflexota bacterium
ATCGAATCATGGACGAGAGGGTTCATTGAAGAAATTTAGGGTCTTTCCAATCGAGCCTTAACTCGCGTGCGCTAGCGTGGCCTCGCCGCTCTCAGGGAGAGACAAGAGCGGTTTTCTGGGGAACGGAGGGGACACGATGAAGCTGAGCCGGCGCAGCGTGCTAAAACTCACCGCCTTCGGGCTGGCGGCGACAACATTCGACGCTGTCAGTAATACCTGGGTGCCGAAACGTCTGCTCCAGTCAGCGCCGCCCAATCTTCCCGCCATACAGTTCGACGTATCCGACTATATCGCCCCGGCCCAGATAATCGACGGGACCGAATTCCGCTTTGGCCCGGTCTTCACTTCGCTGATCACCGGCCGCCTAACCCGTAAGCCGGAGCTCAACGACCAGCGCGTGCTGGCAGACGCACTGACGACAATCGAAGGCGCATATCGCTTCTCGCCCGAAGGCGTTTTTACCTTCGTTTCGTATGGCCTCCCGTACTTCCGGCGGCTGCCACGGGCGCTTGTCAGCGAGCACATGCCACGGTTGCGCTCAATCGGGGGTCGATTCGCGCTGGAAGAGGCGGTCCCCTCGCCTACGGACGTTACGAAACGCAACCCCTCGGTCAGCAAGACGACGTTCAACGTGCCGGTGGCGATAGAACGAAATGACATCCTCCTTACCATGCGTAGCGATACACTGGCACCGCTTCTGGACGTGTTCAACTGGCTGAATGGCACCGATTGGCTGAACGGGAACTTCGTCGCCGCGCCGGCTTTCAATGGTCTTTTCGAATTTACATCCAAGCGGCTGATGTTCGCGCAGCGGGGCCTCCCACGTAAGGTTGCCGAGGCTCATCAGCTGCCATTCGCCGGCCGCATCCACCCGGAATCCCCGATGTGGATGGGGTTCGCGGACCAGCAGACCAAGGGCAGCGGGCCCGCCTCGATCGTCACCTTTCAGGGAAACGGAGAGGCGCGCTTCACCAATACCCAAGCCGACGATTACTTCGTCAACGGTTCGATACAGCACCTCTCGCACGTCATTCTCGACCTGGCGGCTTGGTACGACGAGACGTATTCCGAACGGGTGCAGTACATGTTCCGTTCGAACCCGAAGCCGGCGACGGCTGCGGCCGACGAGTTTACGGACGGAGGCGGGCCCGCCTTTCTCGAGACGAAGTTTGCGGGCCGGCAGGACGCGCTGGACAACGCCCGGGGGATCGGCACCTCTAAAAACGAGCACCGCATGGGCCATTTGACGGCGCTGCACCGCTCATCGCGAACATCCGCGGGCACGGCGATCCACATTCGCATGGACGGGCCTGGCTTCGACAGCATGGATGTGCCCGACGGTAGCAGCCAGCCCAAACTGCAATTCACCGCTTTCGTGCCCACGGCCAACTTCTTCGCGACGATGCGCCGTCACCAGGCGGCGGTAGACCTCGTACGCAGGCACGATGTCGACGATGAAGACAACGGCCTCGAGCGCTTTATCACGGCGACGCGCCGGCAGAACTTCCTCGTGCCGTCGCGTGAGCACCGCGCCTTTCCCCTCCTGGAGCTGGCATAACCGCGCACGACGCTTGTTTGGAGAACCTTAGCCATCCTCCAACCCGGGCTTAATGCATCGCCCATACGCTGATGGTGCAAGAGAACGCCGTTAGCTAAGGAGGTGCTCACCCAACTACGACAATCGAATACGGGATGGGAGCAGAGGAACCAACCATGAATCGAAAGGAGCGAGTATGACCAAGACGCAAAACTGGGTATTCGCGGGCGTGTCGGCCTTCGCACTGATAACCGGCATATTGCTGGCGACCGGAGCGGTCACGTTCGCGCAGACGGATGAACCAACGCCGACGCCTTCTGCCTCGGGCGGTTCGAGCGGCGGGTCCTCGCCGACGCCCAACGCTTCCCCGGGCAACGAGCAGACGCGCGACTGCGGCGGCGGCCATTACGTTGTAAAGGAAGCCGCCGCGGAGGTGCTCGGTATCAGCGAGGACGATCTTCGCAGCGCACTGCGCGACGGCCAGAGCCTGGCGCAGATCGCCGAGGCTCACGGGATGAGCGTTGAGGACTTCAAGGCAGCGTTGATCGACAAAGTCACGGCGGACTTGCAGGCGAAGCTCGACGCCGGGAACATCACCCAGGCGCAGTTCGATGCCCGTGTCGCGGACCTGAAGGCGAACATCGACGACATCGTCAACCGCCAAGGTGGTCTACGCTTCAACGATCGGAGCGGCAGTGGGGAGAGCGGGACCGGCACGCGCTTCCGCGGTTTCTTCCCGCAAGTGCGGGTGGCCGACGGGACGTAGTCGAGACCCCGTTCGCTGCCGAGAGGGCCGGAGCAATCCGGCCCTCTCGGCGTTTAAGGCCGGCAACGAGTGGCTGCCCTTACAGTTTGACTCCGTCCGATGCGTCGATGTATAAAACCGACATGCGGCATTCAGGCGGAATTAATAAGATTAATAACCGGCCATAGATAGCATTATGGACATCCCTGAAGGGGTAATAGACCGCCTTCCAAAGTATGCCCGAGCCCTCGGGCAGCTGGAGGCCGAGGGCCGCGACGTCGTTAGCTCGCAGGAGCTGGGCGTGCGGCTCAACATCACTCACGCGCAGATCCGCAAGGACCTGAGCTACTTCGGTCGCTTTGGCAAGCAAGGCCGCGGCTACAACGTGCAGAAGCTGCTCGACGAGCTGCGCCGCATCGTCGGCCTCAACCGCCAGTGGAAAATGGCGCTCGTCGGCGTGGGCAGGCTCGGGCGGGCTATTCTCGGCTACGAAGGCTTCTCGCCTCAGGGCTTCCGCATCGTCGCCGCCTTCGACTGCGATCCCTCGCTTGTCGGCACACGCATCAACGGGCTTACCGTCAAGCCGGTCGCCGACCTCGAGAAGGAGCTGTGCGACGGCGCCGCCGATATCGGCATCGTCGCTACGCCCGCTGAGACCGCGCAGGAGGTGATCGACTCACTCGTGCGCTGCGGCGTGCGCGCCATCCTCAACTACGCCCCCGCCTTCCCCACCGTCCCAAACGGCGTGCACGTCCGCCACATCGACCCAGTCCTCGCCCTCCAGGCGATGACCTACCACCTCAAGGCCGACTCCGGCCCGGGCTGAGGGAGGTTAGCGCCTGCGGAATGAAAACCCGCAGCACCGACTCCGCTGCTACGTAGCGTGGATCCGCGGGATCGCCCGGCTGATCACCAGCCGCTGGATCTCGCAGGTGCCCTCGAGATCACCCACCAGTTCGCCCTGAGCTTGTCGAAGGGGGAGTTGGGGTGCCGCGAGCGCTCGACGGGGTTCTCGGGGCGTAGCAAGCTAGAGTGGCTGACGCTGTCCGCAGGAGACGCACACCATCTCGTTCTCGTCTGGAGCGACGCGATCCGCGCTCCGAAACCAGCTGCGCAGCAAACGGTCAGTTACAAGAAGCGGGGAAACCACCGCCATGGGTCAGCGGCACGTTTCGTCGGGCGCCGCAAAAAGCGATCCAGAATTCGCAGGGGCATCAAAGCTGGGGCGAGAAACCAGCCGGGGCTTAACACCCGATGTTTCTCCGTTGGCGGCTCTCGCATAAACCATTCCCGGCTCCCGCACGTCGGGCATATTGCGCCTTGGACCCGGGTCAGTCGGGGCACTACTTGATGTGGATCCCGGAGATGGCGCGCGAGATCACCAGCCGCTGTATCTCGGACGTGCCCTCGAAGATCGTGTAGATCTTTGAGTCCCGGTGCCAGCGCTCGACGGGGTTCTCGCGGACGTAGCCGTAACCGCCCATGATCTGGATCGCCTGCTCGGTCACCCAGACGGCGGTCTCGCCGGCGAATAGCTTCGACATCGAGCCTTCGCCGTTCTCGAATGGCTTGCCGTTCTTGCCCATCCAGGCGGCGCGCCAGACGAGCAGCCGGCTGGCGTCCAGCCGCGTCTTCATGTCGGCCAGTTTGAAGGCGATCGCCTGGTTCTCGATGATCGCGCGACCGAACTGCCTGCGGTCCTTGGCGTAGTCGAGCGCGAACTCGTAGGCGGCGCGGGCAATGCCAACCGCTTGTGCGCCTACGGCTGGGCGCGTCGCCTCGAACGTGGCCATCGCTGCCTGCACCTTCGAGCTCTTTCCTTCTCGGGCGCGCGCCAGACGGGCGTCCAGCTTCTCTTTTCCGCCCAGGAGGCACCGGCCGGGGACGCGTACGTTGTCGAGGACGACTTCGGCCGTGTGGCTGGCGCGGATGCCGTGCTTCTTGAACTTCTGGCCCTCGCTCAGGCCGGGAGTGCCGGGCGGGACGACGAAGGCCGCGTGGCCGCGAGAGTTCAGCTCTGGGTCCACGGACAGCACGAGCACGTGTACGTCCGCGATGCCGCCGTTGGTGATCCAGGTCTTCGTTCCGTTCAGTACCCACTCGTCCTTCGACTCGTCGTAGACCGCCCGCGACTTCAGTGAGCTGACGTCGGAGCCGGCGTCGGGCTCACTCACGCCGAAGGCGCCCATTTGGATCTTGTCCGGTGTTCCGAAGCACTGCGGCACCCACTCAACGATCTGCTCGGGCGTGCCGTTGGCGACGATCCCGGCCACGCAGAGAGTCGAGCCCATAATCGCCAGCCCGATGCCGGCGTCGCCCCAGAAGAGCTCCTCGTTGGCGATCGGCATCGTGAGGCCCGTCGGGTCAGCGAACGCGTTCTGGAGGAACTCGAAGGAATAGAGCCCGATCTTGGCGGCCTCTTGAATGATCGGCCACGGCGTCTCTTCCCGCTCGTCCCACTCGTGGGCGGCCGGGCGGACAACGTCCTTGGCGAAGCCGTGCACCCATTTCTGGATCTGCCGCTGCTCTTCGTTCAGCTCCATCGAGAACTGAGGTGTCTGAGTAGCGGGCCGTTCGTTCGTCTCTACAACCATTGCGTTTTCTTTGGCGGGACAGAGTATGGCCGCCCCGCCCACTCCTTTCGTTGCCTTCGGGCCGTGTCGCTAAATCAAGATTAAGCGGGCGCTAAGAAGGGGACAAGATACGAAAAAATACCGCAATGGCGATTGACGATTTGCACTTCAGCGGTCGCTGTCTAGGACGGGGGGCTCGGCTCAGGCGATGCTGTGGGCGTCGGCTCGGGGGTCGGCGTCGGACTCGCGACCGCGGTCGGCTCTGGCGTCGACTCGGGCGTCGACTCGGGCGTGGCTGTTTGCGGAGTCGGACTTGCCGTTTGCGAAGGCCGCGGCGACGGCTCCGCGGTTGGTGTAGCCGATCCCGTGGGTGTCGGCGTTGCCGTCTGCTCCGCCAGCGGAGGCGTGGGGCGCTCC
>VBEI01000027.1:0-5063 GCA_005882715.1 Chloroflexota bacterium
CTCTTTGCGGCGTCGCAGCCAACGGAGCGCGGCGACCGCCGCAACAGCGCCGCCGACAGCGGCGATTGCTTTGCGCATGGGACCTCCTATTCGCGATGCGGGCGACCCGAAATTCATTTTAGGACAATCGAGCGCCACTGGGTTTTCAGTAGCTGAGACAAGGCTTAATTACGGCTATAACGGGAAGTATAATCCGTCGACTTACGATTCGGCAGAGGCCATAATGGTTCAGTCAAATGCCCACCGAGCTCGACCATTACGAGGTACTCCAAGTCTCCCCGAACGCCGAACCCGGCGTGATTCTCGCGGCCTACCGCAGGCTCGCGCAGACGTACCACCCGGACGTCAACCCTGACCCACGGGCGCCGGAACGAATGCGCCGGTTGAACCGGGCGCTGGAGATCCTCAGCGATCCCACGAAACGCGAGGAGTACGACCGCCGCCGGCTGAGGCGACTCGCGCTCAAGCACATGGCCGAGCAACCAAGGGTCCCTTACGGCACTCTCTACGGAGAAGCGCAGGCCGGTGGATGGCGAGCGAGACTGGCGCGATTGTCCCTGGGCTGGCTGGCGATCGCGGGCGGGCTCGGCGTCGTGCTGGCCGCTCTGGCAATGATCCTTGTACGAGACACATCGGACTCCGGCGGCGGCCCAGCCGTCGAGCGATCAACAACGGGGACAACGGCGCGATCAGCCGGTCCCGCCGTGGCGGGGGCTTCTACTGCGCCGAGTCCCACGACCTCCCCTTCGGGGAGTGGAACGTTTAGCAACGGGACGTGGCTGGTCGGCGAAGAGATAGCGCCCGGGATGTGGCGAGCCATCCGCTCACGAACGTGCGCCTGGAAGCGCTTTTCGTCGATTGAAGGGAGCACAGACACTGTAGCTGGTTCCGGCTCCTCTTTAACGGTGGAAATACGACCCACGGACGCGGCCTTCTGGTCGGAGGGATGCGGATGGTGGACCCAGATCCTCGAGGCGCCTTCGGGTGCACCCGGCGACCCATTCGGACCAGGCACCTGGCTGGTCAACACAGAGATCGAGCCCGGCCTGTGGCAGAACTCCGATTCGTCGGAGGGGTGCAGGTGGGCGCGGCTCGCCAGCCTCGACGGCACGTCGTCGGCGATCACGGCCACAGGTTCGGGGACTTCGATCATCACCATCGAGATTATTCCGACCGACCGCGCGTTCGATTCCTGGGGCTGCGGCAACTGGACACGCGTGGGAAACTAGCAGCGGACCCAACCGAACAGTCCCGCTCTGCCCGGCGACGCGCGATAGAATATCCGTGCCATGGGCGCGACACCAAAAGCCAAGTTCGAAGACCGCCTGAAGGCGATGCCCGCGAAGCCTGGCGTCTATATCTTTCGCGATGCGAAGGACAAAGTAATTTACGTCGGCAAGGCGGCGCTGTTGCGGAACCGTGTGCGGTCGTACTTCGGCTCGATGCACGGATTCGAGGAGAAGACGCGGCGACTGGTCGGGCAGATCGCGGATATCGATTTCATCCTTACGGGAACCGTCCAGGAGGCGCTGTTGCTCGAGGCGACGCTGGTGAAGCGGCACCAGCCGTTCTTCAACGTGCGCCTGAAAGACGACAAGCACTACCCGTACCTGAAGATCGACCTCAAGGAGCAATGGCCGCGAGTAGAGATTACGAGGCGGGTGCTGAACGACGGGGCGCGCTACTTCGGCCCGTTCGCCTCGGCGGGGTCGGTGCGGCGGACGCTGGACCTCGTCAAGAAGCTGTTCCCGTGGCGGTCGTGCACGAAGGTGATCACCGGAGAAGATCCTCGCCCGTGTCTCGAGTATTACATCCACCGCTGCGTCGGGCCGTGCGCTTCGCTGTGCACGAAGGAGGAGTACGACACGGTCATCCGGCAGACGATCATGTTCCTCGAGGGCCGCACGGACGAGATTGGGCGGGACCTGCGGCGCGAGATGCAGGGAGCGTCGGAAGCTCTGGAGTACGAGCGAGCTGCGCGTCTGCGCGACCAAGTGCAGGCGATCGAGCGGACAACCGAGCGGCAGGTGATGGAGGTGCGGGACCGGACGGACATGGACGTCTTCGGCCTGGCGCGCGCGGAGCAAGAGGCGTACGTGCAGGTCTGGTTCGTGCGTAGAGGGAATGTGATCGGACGGGACAACTTCCAGCTAGACGGAACGGTCGACGAGCCGGACGAGCGTGTACTGGGGAGCTTCATCGAGCAGTTCTACGAATCGGCGCCCTACGTGCCGCGCCGGGTGCTCCTTCCGATCGCCGTCGAGGATTCACAGGTGATCGAGCAGGTCCTTTCGGAGCGGAAGGGACGGCCTGTGCGCTTGATGGTGCCCTCGCGCGGGGAGAAGAGGGAACTGGTGCAGCGGGCGGTGGCGAACGCGCGCGAGTCGCTAGAGCAGGCGCGGGCGCGCTGGCTGGCGGACAGCGGCAAAAAGCGGCAGGCGCTCGAGCAACTCCAGGACGCGCTTAGCCTGCCGGAGCTGCCGGCACGAATCGAGTGCTACGACATCTCCAATATACAGGGGACTTCAGCGGTCGGCTCGATGGTAGTGTTCGTGGACGGTCACCCGAAGCGGAGCGAGTACCGGCGCTTCGGGATCAAAGGCGTCGCCGGGCAGAACGACTTCGCGATGATGCAGGAGGTTCTGAAGCGCCGCTTCTGGAAGATGCGGAGGGAGACGGAGGGCGAAGGAGCGAACGAGGGGACGCCGGACCGGCCGGCGGACCATGATACCGACCGGGAGCGCGTAGAGGCGGAGCTATCGCAGCCGAACGCGGGTGCGATGATGACGGCACCGACCGCAGACGGAGACGGCGGATCGCAGCATGGTCGCCACGCTCGTGCTACGAGTACCCCAGGAGAAAGGGGAAGGGAACTTTCCAACGGCCAAGGCACGAAAACGGATTACGACGAGTCCTTTCAGACGACGCCCGACCTTGTTCTCGTAGACGGCGGGAAGGGGCAAGTGTCAGCTGCGCACGACGCGATGCGCAATCTCGGAGTCGGGCAGATCCCGCTGGCGGGACTGGCGAAGCGCTTCGAGGAGCTGTACGTGAAGGACGTGTCGGAGCCGATCGTCCTCGACCGCACGTCGCAGGCACTGTATCTGGTGCAGCGGGTACGGGACGAGGCGCATCGTTTCGCGATCACATACCACCGGGGCGTGCGCTCAAAGGCCGGCGTTCAATCAGCTCTTGACACGATCCAAGGGATCGGGCCGAAGCGGAAGAAAGCCCTGTTGCGGAAGTTCGGTTCGGTGAAGGGCATCCGTGAGGCAGGCGTCGAGGAGATCGCGGCGACGCCGGGGTTCACAAAGGCGCTGGCGGAGAAGGTGCTGAGCGGGCTGTGATCAAGTGATCGGTAATCGGTTCCCGGTCATTGATTAGCGATCGCGATACCGGTCTTGCCGAGCGCCTCATCCAATCGCTTGAAGTACATCCAGCGATTGACGGCGTAGGGCTGGCCGGGTCGCGGGCGAGGGGCGACGCCAATCCGCTATCGGACTGGGACTTCGAGGTGAAGACGGCGGACTTTCCGTCGGTGGCCGGGGCGCTGCCGGAACTGGTGGCGCCAGTGGAGCCGCTGGCGCAACAGTGGGACCGGTTAAGCGATCACGCGTGCTACATGTTGATGCTGCGAGGCGCGGTGAAAGTGGACCTGATCTTCGATGAGCCGCACGAGCCCGAACCTCCGTGGGATGTCTCGAGGGAGACGTTGAAGGGCATCGACGATCACTTCTGGGACTGGACCATCTGGCTGGCGGCGAAGGATAAGTCCGGTAAGCGCAAGTTAGTCGAGGTGGAGCTCCGCAAGATGCACGAGCATCTCCTCGGGCCGCTCGGAGTGGGCGAGCTGCCGTCGAGCATCGACCAAGCGGTCGCCGCGTACATCCCGGCTCTGCACCGCGCGGAGGAACGGCTGGCCGTCTTGGTCCCAAGCGTGCTCCAGCGGGAGGTGCTGGACCGGTTGGCGGGGTATGACTATGCCTTCTGATCCTCGTGTGCGGGCGGTGTTCTTCGATCTCGACGACACGCTTTGCGACACGATCGGGACTCGTGAGGCGCGGGCGCGGCGTGCGTTTGGGTGTCTTTGCATGATGCAATCAGGCCTCGATGCGGAGGTGCTGGTGAAGCGAGCCTTGGAGCCGTTGGCTGAGCCGAGGTCAGCGGTGGGAGTGCGGGGAGTGCTGGAAGAGCTGGGTCTGCTGGACGAGGCGGCCGGCACCGCGGCACTCGAAGCGGTCCGTTACTATAACGAGCCGCTCTGCCTCTTCGACGGCGTCAAGGAGACGCTGGAAGAACTAGGAAGCGTCTATCAGCTCGGCGTTATCACGAACTGGGATTCGGAAGATGAGCAGCGCCGCAAGCTAAGGCACCTGGGTCTCCATTCGAGCTTTCCGTACCTCAGCGTTAGTGCCAGCGCTGGCTACGAGAAGCCGGACCCGCGCATCTTCGCGCATGCGATGTCGCTCGCTGGAGTTGAGCCGGGCGAAGCAGTGTTCGTAGGCGACCGGCTGGACGTTGATATCGCCGGGGCGAAGGCAGCGGGGATGCGCGCGGTATGGTTCAACCACTGGGGAGGTTCTGTTGACGGCGCCTCACCGGGTCCGGACGCCGTGATCGAGAGTTTCTCGGAACTGCCGAAGGTCTTGAAGGCGCTCGCCGGACGCTAAGGCGCCCGAACTAAATATTCTCGGCCGGCGTTATTGGATCTTTATCTTGCCGGTCATTTCCTGCGGGTGGAAATCGCAGCGGAAGTTCACCTCGCCGGCTGAACTCGGGACCTGCCACGCGACGGTGGCCGTCTGTCCCGCGCGGATCGTATTAGGGTTCGAGCAGGGGTCACCGGTTCCGGTGCAGAAGTCCTCAGTGTAGTCGCCACCCTGCCCGGCGATGTGCATGTTGTGGGGGGTCTTGCCGTCGTTCCTGATCTGGATCGTCGCGGTGGTCCCGGCCGGCAAGGTGAGTTCATTCGGGTCGAACCGATTGTCGTGCAGGACAACTGTTAGTGGACCGCCCGGGGATGGTGATGCGCCGGGTGAGGAGCTCCCGCCGGGTGTCGCAGA
>VBEI01000027.1:5180-8637 GCA_005882715.1 Chloroflexota bacterium
GGCAATCTCGTAAGGTCTGGCCTCATGCGACGTCTTCCGCCTGTCATATATAACCAACGCCAGACTTAAGCGCTACAGCGCGGTGCTATACTCGAATTGGGAGCGTAAGCATGGCCAACGTCACTGCTGACAGGCTGAGCCAGGCGCGGCGCGCCCTGCTGGCAGACATCTCGGTGGAGATCAAGGACCCGCGCGTCGTGGAGGCGATCGCCCGCGTCCCGCGCGAGGAGTTCGTACCCGAAGAAGTCCGGCAATCGGCGTACGAGAACATGCCGCTGCCCATCGGCTACGGCCAAACGATCTCGCAGCCTCTGATCGTCGCGATGATGACGGAAGCGCTGCGGTTGAAGGGCAGCGAGAAGGTGCTGGAGATCGGCACTGGGTCGGGGTATCAGACAGCGTTGCTTTCGCAACTGGCAAAGCACGTGGTCACTGTGGAGCGGATCCCGCCGCTGGCCGAGAGGGCCGCACGCGTTCTGAGCGGGTTGGGGCATGCCAACGTGGAAGTGCACGAAGGCGGCGACGTCCTCGGGTGGCCGCAAGGAGCACCCTACGACGCAATCATCGTGACGGCGGCCGCGCCTGAAGTGCCACGCGAGCTGCTGGATCAGCTTGGCAGCGGAGGCCGGCTCGTCATACCAGTCGGCGGCCGGGAGTTACAGGAATTAGTGCGGATTGTAAAGACTCCAGAAGGAGCGCTCCGCCACAACCTGGGCCCCTGTCGATTCGTGCCATTATTAGGAAAAAGCGCTTGGCCCGGCTACGCCGGTGACTGAGTATTCCGTATAGGCGCTGCTATTACGGTTAACCCATATGCGGGAAAGTGCGTTTCCAACTTCAAGAACATAAGGTATCGCCAAGATTTGTTTGATATTCTTATGTTATCAACAAAAACCGTCCGGTGATTCGCTGGACAGGCGAAAGGAGGTGAAAATAGAATATGGCAACTAGCACATTGGACCGGCGCAATATACCAGGGGGCACGGGCATGCGGAAGTCGACCGATGGCTTTTTGAACTACCTCTCGGTCGAGAAGGGAGCCTCCGCGAACACGGTTGCGGCGTACCGGAACGATCTTCAGCAGCTCGCCGACTTCATTGGGTCCCGGCCGGGTGCAAAAGGCTGGCAGTCTCTGGACCGCACGACGATACAGGACTTCATCCTGCATCTCAAAGAGCGCGGATACACGGAGACGTCCGTCGCGCGCAAAGTCGCCGCCGTGCGTTCCTTCTTCACGTTTCTCAGTGCGGAAGGGATGATAACGGCGAACCCGACCGAGGGTCTCACATCGCCGAGGGTGGGCAAAAGCCTGCCGCGGGCTATTAGCCCTAATGAGGTCGACGAGCTCCTGGAGCAGCCGGCGCGGCGCTCGACACCGGAGGCCAAGCGAGACCGGGCAATGCTCGAGCTGCTCTACGCAACGGGCATGCGAGTAACCGAGCTCGTCTCGCTGGACACGTCACATCTTATGCTGGAGCCTCGCAGTCCTTATGTCCGATGCATGGGGAAGGGCGCCAAGGAGCGCGCCATTCCGATCCATGATCAGGCAGTCGAAGCGGTGGCCGACTACCTGGAAGAGGGCCGGCCGTTACTCGTCCGCAATCGGGACGAGCCGGCGCTGTTCGTGAACCGCCGTGGCGAGCGGCTGACCCGGCAAGGCTTCTGGCTGATCCTCAAGGGATACGCTAAATCGGCCAACCTGAGCTCTGACATCACTCCTCACACCCTCCGCCACTCCTTCGCCACGCACATGCTAAGAGGCGGGATGCCGTTGCGAAACGTCCAGGAAATGCTGGGGCACGCGAATATCTCCACCACCCAGGTATACACACACCTCACGAGCGATCATGTGCGGGAGGTCTACGAAAAAGCTCATCCGCGGGCGTAGTCCTCACGTAAATAGAGTGTGTTGAGAGGGAGGGCGACAGCAGCAACCGGCGTTGTCGCCCTCCTTGTCTTATTTGGCGTCGCGTGCGGCGGCGGTAAGGCCAGCCCAACCGCTAGCGTCACAGCCACACCGGCGGCTTCACCGAGTATTGCAGCGAGTCCTTCCCCTTCACCAAGCCCGAACGTTGATGCCGAGCCGCCCGAGCGCGACCTCATGGACCTCGCCCACCGTTATCGCGGAGTGCCGCCGGATGCGCCTCGGCTGGCCCGCGACGCTCCGTTCGGGTACCAGGTGGGAGACCGCGACGATTTCCAGGTACTCGATCTCACGGGCCCGTCGGTGCGGACGGTGGGAGCAACCGTACGCCAGATAACGGACCACGCCTATTTCTTCGTCGAGGAAGGCATACCCGTCTCAGACGGGACACTCGGGCGGATCGGGTCGGACTTCGAGACCATCGTTTATCCCACCGTGCATTCGCGCTTCGGCAGCGAGTGGACGCCGGGGGTGGACTCCGACCCGAGGATCAGCATTTTTCACGGTCACCTCAACGGCGCGGGCGGCTACTTCAGCGGCGGCGACGAGTTCCCTGCCGCCGTGTCGGCAAGAAGCAACGGCCGCGAAGCAGTCTTTCTCGACAGCGAGGTTCTCGGTGCGCCCGGGGCTCATTACAATGCGCTTCTGGCGCACGAATTGCAGCACCTGGTGCATTGGCATGCCGATCCCAGCGAAGACTCCTGGGTGAACGAAGGTCTGTCTCAGATCTCAGCGGAAGAGGTCGGCGGCGGCCACGACTGGCTGAGCACGTTCCTGGCAACGCCAGACACTCAGCTCACGTTCTGGCCTCCGTACGAGTCAGCGGCCATACACTACGCGGCCGCGGAGCTGTTCATCAGCTATCTGCTGGACCACTACGGTGGGCGGCAGAACGCTGCCGCTTTGCTGGCGCAGCAGGCCGACGGCATTCGGGGCGTGCAGGCATATCTCGATGGATTCGGCAAGCAGTTCACGGATGTCTTCGCCGACTGGGTTGATCTCGACAGTGGCCCCTACTCGCACCCGTCGATTGATGCGAGAACAGGCGCCGAGACGGGCATCGGGACGGGCCCGGGCGAAGGAGACGTGAGCCAGTGGGCTGCCGATTACCTGAGAGCGGGGGACGGAGGCACGTTCAGCTTCGACGGCGCCGATGAGGTGCCGATCGGCATCCCAGCGTTAGACGGACCTTTCTGGTGGGCGAACCGGGGGGACAGCATCGACACGCGGCTGACGCGCGAGTTCGACCTCACAAAGCTGACCAGCGCCACGCTCCGCTACGCCGCCTGGTATGACATCGAGTACGGCTGGGACTACGCTTACGTTTCAGCGTCGATCGACGGCGGCAAGACCTGGCAGCCACTTCCGGCCACACACACGACGGACTTCAACCCGGTGGAGGCTGCCTATGGTGTCGGATATACGGGAAGCAGCAACGGCTGGGTACAGGAAGAAGTCAATCTTGCCGCCTATGCGGGTAAAAAGGTGCTGCTAAGGTTCGAGTACGTGTCCGATGATTCGACGAGTCTGACC
>VBEI01000028.1 GCA_005882715.1 Chloroflexota bacterium
AAGGAGGAGCAGTTGCCGGCCCTGAACGACGATTTCGCTCGCGAAGTGGGCGAGGGCTTCTCGTCACTTGATGCCTTGCGCGACCGCCTGCGGAACGATATGCGCGAGCGGTTGCAAGCGCAGGCTGAGGAAGAGTATCGGAACAAGGCAGTCGGGGCGCTCGTCGAAACCGCGGCGACGATCGAGTTCCCCCCCGTGATGGTCGAGCGTGAAGTCGAGCGCTTGATTCAGGACCAGGCGCGCCATCTCGGTCTCGAGGTGGAGCAGTACCTAGCGAACACAAGGCGGACGCGGGACGAACTCAATGAGGAGCTTCTGCCTATAGCGACGGATCGAGTGAGGCGGTCGCTGGCGCTTACCCGTCTGGCTGAACAAGAGGAGATCAAGGCCGAAAACCAAGAAGTGGACGCCGAGGTCGATCGGCTGGCGGGGTCGGCGGGTGAGCAAGCGGACCAGTTGAGGAAGCTGTTCGGCAGTCCAGACGGCCGCGCAGCCATCGCGCGGTCGCTTGTCACACGCAAGACGATGGACCGCCTGACAGAGATAGCCACCCGCGATGGAACCACAGCCCCAGAAAAGAAGAGTAGAAGGAAACCTGCGAAAGCCGCAGCCAAGTGAACGATGGAGGAAGCATTGTGAGACCCGAAGCATTAGTACCGTACGTAGTCGAGCAGAGCCCGCGTGGTGAGCGCGCGTTCGATATCTTTTCGCTTCTGTTGAAGGAGCGGATCGTCTTTCTGGGCACGCCCATCGACGATCAGATCGCGAACCTGATCATCGCTCAGCTTCTGTACCTCGAACGAGAGGACCCGGAGAAGGACGTGAACATGTACATCCACTCCCCGGGCGGTGTGGTCAGCGCGGGACTGGCTATTTACGACACGATGAACTTAATGCGGTGTGACGTAGCGACGATCTGCGTGGGCGGTTGCGCCAGCATGGGGACTGTGCTTCTGGCGGCGGGAACGAAGGGTAAGCGTTATGCTCTGCCGAACTCGACGATTCACATTCACCAGGCGGTGATCCGCGGGGTCGGTGGTCAAGCAACGGATGTTGAGATCCACGCGAGGGAGGTGCTCCGCCAGAACCAGGTGATCCGGGAGATCCTGGCGAAGCACACCGGCCAAGATTTGGAGCGCATCATCCGCGACACCGACCGCGATTTCTTCATGGACCCGCCTCAAGCGAAGGAGTACGGTATAATAGACGAAATCCTGCAAGGTTCGAAACAGGCGGTTGCGGCAACGCCGGGGGATGGGGCAAAGGCGTAGATAATGCCGGCTAAGGGCAGCGGAACGCGCATAAGCTATACCTGCTCGTTCTGTAGCAAGAACCAGGACCAAGTCCGCCGCCTCATCGCAGGACCCGGGGCTGTCTACATCTGCGACGAGTGCGTCGAGCTGTGCCGTGAGATCATTCAGGAAGACTCCACGTCAACAGTTCGTCCCAAGGAACCGCTTCAGCGCATACCTCCGCCGAAGCTGATCTACCAGCAGCTCAGCGAGTACGTCGTCGGACAAGAGCAGGCGAAGAAGGTGCTCTCCGTAGCTGTTTACAATCACTACAAGCGGATCGGCGCCAAGTCAGGCAAGGACGTGGAGCTCGAGAAGAGCAACATCCTGCTCCTCGGACCCACCGGGTGCGGAAAGACCCTGCTGGCTCGAACCCTCGCGAAGATTCTCGACGTTCCGTTCACAATCGCCGACGCGACGGCGCTAACTGAGGCGGGCTACGTAGGCGAGGACGTCGAGAACATACTTCTGCGACTGATCCAGTCGGCGGACTTCGATGTTACGAAGGCCGAGCGGGGCATCATCTACATCGACGAGATCGACAAGATTGGGCGCAAGACCGGGGACAACCCTTCGATCACGCGTGACGTTTCCGGCGAAGGTGTCCAGCAGGCGCTGCTGAAGATCATCGAGGGGACAGTTGCGAATGTGCCCCCTCAAGGCGGGCGCAAGCACCCGCACCAGGACTTCATTCAGATCAACACCGCGAATGTTCTCTTCATTTGCGGAGGCGCGTTCGGGGCGCTCGACGCGATCATCGACAGGCGCATCGGCAGCGGCACGCGCAGCCTGGGCTTCCGGGCAGCCGCGGCGCCACAGACCGACCCCGTGAAGCACGCGGACGAATTGCTCCGGCATGTCACCCATGATGACTTGCTTACCTACGGCCTAATACCAGAATTCGTGGGGCGAATCCCCGTGATGGTGGCGCTCCAGTCGCTCGACAAGGCGTCGCTTGTGAAGATCCTGACGGAGCCGAAGAACGCGCTTGCCCGCCAATTCACGGAGTTCTTCTCGCTCGATAACGTTGAGCTCGTGCTGACGGATGACGCGCTTGAAGCAGCGGCCGAGGAAGCGCTGCGCCACAAGACCGGCGCGCGCGGGCTGCGCACCGTGTTGGAGGAATGCCTGCTCGACGTAATGTACGAGATTCCTTCTCGGGGCGATGTGAAGAAATGCGTTGTGGATGGGGACGCCATCCGCGGACTCCGCCGGCCGCTAATGCTCACCCGGTCCGGGCAGGCGCTCAACCTCTGGGGCGAGGACAAGGGCGAGACGGCTTAATAGCCATAACCAGATAGGCCGTTGCGCCTAAGCCCGGCGAGAATCGGCGCTTTCGCCATATGCTATTCTGGGGCCACGATGGCCAAGCGGCGGCTTGACACGCTTCTGGTCGACCGGGGGCTAGCGCCCGACCGCGAGAAGGCGCAGGCGCTGGTGATGGCCGGCGCTGTCTCAGTTGACGAATGCCCGGCCCAGAAGGCGGGAACGCTTGTCGACGAGAATGCGCCGCTGAGGTTGGCGGAGCGCCCACGGTACGTTGGGCGCGGCGGAGAGAAGCTAGAGCATGCGCTCGAGAAGTTTGCGCTGGACGCGCGTGGACTGGTCGTCGCGGACATTGGTGCCTCCACCGGCGGCTTCACCGATTGTCTGCTCCAGAGAGGAGCAGAACGGGTTTACGCGATTGATTCGGGGAAGGGGCAGCTAGATTTCCGGCTGCGGAAGGACCCTCGTGTTGTCGTAATGGAGGGGGTAAACGCGCGCACCCTTCGAGCGCTGCCCGAGCGTGTCGACCTCGTCGCGATTGACGTTTCGTTCATTTCGCTGCAAGCCGTTTTGCCGGCAGTTCGGAAGCTGATCACCGACGGCCCGATCGTAGCGCTCTTCAAGCCGCAGTTCGAGGCGCGAAAAAATGAGGTGCCGCGGGGCGGCGTCATCCGGGGCGCGCAATTGCACGCGGTCCTCCTGGGGCGCTTCGTAGCCTGGTGCGTTAAAAACGATTTTCGTGTGCTCGATATGAGTTTATCGCCCCTCGCCGGCACGGATGGCAACCGCGAATTCTTCTTCTGGCTGCGGCCGAAGTCGCGCTCGGCCGGTGAGGCGGGGGGGAGACGACCTCGAGGGGTCCGAATTGAATAAGATTGGCGTCTTCGTCCATTCGCGCTGGCGGGCGGCGGTGCCGATTGCGGACCAGGCACGACGGCTTCTGCGCGAGCGGGGATTAGAAGTGTGGCAAACGTCGGACTGGGATGACAGTGCGGTCGCGGATAGTATTCCGGGCACAGACCTCCTTGTTTGCATCGGCGGGGACGGCACGGTCCTGCGCGCTGCGCGGGTCATGGTGCCTCATCCTGTACCGATCCTCGGGATCAATATGGGCCGCCTCGGCTTCTTGACGGAAGTTCGCCCAAGCGAGCTGGTAGACCGCCTCGTAGATGTTCTCGAAGGGCGTTGCAGGATCGAAGAGCGGACGATGCTGCAAGCGCAGGTACCATCATGGGGAGCCACTCACCATGCCCTCAACGATATCGTCGTCGGGCGGGCATCGATCGGACGGCCGGTCTACGTGGAGACGGTTATTGACGGTGTACGACTCGCGATCCACCGCTGCGACGCGGTGATTGCGGCAACAGCGACCGGAAGCACTGCGTATTCGCTGTCCGCGGGCGGCCCGATCCTTCATCCGGAGTCACGGGAGCTTCTGCTCACCCCGGTCGCCCCCCATCTCGGCTCCGCCCGGCCTGTTGTACTCCCGCCGGATGCGACCATCGATTTGACGGTAACTGCGGACAAGGAGGCCGTAATCAGCGTCGATGGCCAGATCGACCGCTCTCTTGCTAGCGGTGATAGCGTCTCAGTGTGCCGCAGCGCGCACACCGCTCGCTTTGTGCGATTTTCGGCGCCACAGGACTATTATGCGGTACTCGCCGAGAAACTGAATTGGCTGCGCGTGCTTCAAGCCTCGGACAACCCGGAGCTATTCGAGTTCAGCGGCATCGCGACCTCAAAGTGACTTCCGAACCGCTGATTGAACGTGTGGCAACCACACGGCGAATTTACGAAGGCCGAATAGTGAGGCTTCGGGAGGACACCGCCGAGCTGGCGGACGGTCGAACGGTGTTGCGAGAAGTGGTTGAGCACACCGAAGTGGCGGCTATTGTGCCTGTCGATTCAGACGGCAATATCATCCTGGTGCGGCAATACCGGCTGCCTGCCCGTGAGGCACTCCTGGAGATACCGGCCGGAGGGGCAGAGGACAGTGAGGGAATCGAGGAAGCCGCTCAGCGCGAGCTACGCGAAGAGACAGGGTATCGAGCGGGACGATTGGAGCGGCTTTGTGGATTTTTCGTTTCGCCGGGGTACTGCACGGAGTTCATCCACGTCTTCCTCGCGGCTGATCTCGTCGAGGACCCGACTGATGGCGATCCTGACGAGGTGATCGCTCTGGAACGGATGCCGCTGGCAGACGCCACCCGCCTTATTGACGCGGGCGAGATCAAAGACGGCAAGAGCATCATTGGACTGCTTCTTGCATCGCAGAGGATCGGCAACAAATCGTCGACCGCGTAGCGCGCGCGATTGTCAATCCATAGAAGCCGTTGATAGAATTGCGACGGCGATGCAGAAAACGCTAATAGCCCTCGGAAGCGAGCATGGCCC
>VBEI01000029.1 GCA_005882715.1 Chloroflexota bacterium
TACTTTGGCGGCATTGACGTCCGCGAACGGGACCTTGTAGTACTCTGCCTGGCAGCCGAAGAGGACTCGGCCCCCGCCCGTGCAGACGCTGTGGTCTACTGTCATACATTCGCGGCATTTCCCGCAGCCGACAAGGCAGGAAGCCATGACGCGATCGCCTTCACGGAACCTGGAGACACCTTCACCGACCGCGTGGACGGTACCCACGCCTTCATGGCCCATGAGCAGGCCCTGCGGCAAAACGCTTCCAACGAAGAGGGCGCCGAGCATCTCGTTCGGAAATTCATCGAGGAAATGCATGTCCGAGCCGCAGACCGTCGCCATCGAAGTCTTTACGATCATCTCGCCGGGGCCCGGCTCGGGTGTGGGGATGTCAACGATTTCGACCTTGCCGTTGGCGGGTTTGACGCAGGCGCGCATTGTTACCTCCGGTTCCTTGCTGAGGGCGAGATTGGGCCTTTATATGAGCACAGCCGCGTGCGAGCGGTCAAGAGTCGGCAAACACCGCGTCGATGACGCCTCGGCGAGTCGCATGCGTCCGGCCGGAACGCATCTACAGGCTGCCCAAGAACCCGATCAGCTCCGCGTTCACCTTCTCGGGTGCCTCTTGCTGCGTCCAGTGGCCGCACTCGGGGACGGTAACGATCTTGAGATTCGGTACCGATCCCTTCATCGGGTCCATCGGCGCGAACGTCCCCACCGGATCGTTTTCGCCGGTGATATACAGCGCCGGTTGCTGGACGGTCGATCCTGCCAGTTCGGGAAGCTCCTCCCAGTCGCGGTCCATATTCCGGTAGCGGTTGAGGGGGCCGCGGAAGCCGGTCTGCTCGAATGCCTTCGTATAGGTATCGAGGTCGTCTTGCGTCAGCCAGCCCGGTAGCTTCTCCGGTGCCGTAAGGCCATCAAAGAGCTTCGCGTCCTTCGGTTTGTTCATGAACGCGCCGCTCACGCTTGGGTCCGCCCGGCCCTCAGCGGAGGCGCCGTACATGAACATGAGCATCGACCGCCTTACGTCCGCCTCGAACTCCTCCTCGGCAACGCCCGGCTCCTGGAAGTAGAGCATGTAGAAGAAGTTGTCCTGGAAGATCGCCTTGAACATCTGCGTAGGCGGCATTGGGGACCGCGGCAGGAACGGGACGCTTAGCGCTGCTACAGCGCGGTAGCGGTCAGGGTGCAGCACCGCGGAGTTCCAGGCCATCGGTGCCCCCCAGTCATGACCGACGACCACGGCCGTCTCCTCGCCCAGCGCATCGAGGATTCCGAGCGCGTCCGCGACGTGGTTCTTCATGCTATACGCCTCAATCTCGTGCGGGCGATCGCTCTCGCCGTAACCGCGGACGTCCGGAGCGACCGCGTGATATCCAGCCGCCCCGAGTGCTGGTAGCTGGTGCCGCCAGGAGTACCACAGCTCCGGAAAGCCGTGTAGGAGGAGGACAAGGGGGCCTTCACCGGCTTCGGCTATGTGAACGTTGATGCCGTTAGTAGGGATCGTGCGATGCGAGATTTCGGTCACGGGGCTCCCTCCCTGGTCCGCCGGAGCCTCAAGGCACCGGGCTATATACGAGCCGTGTTCTGTGGCACGCTGTTCATGCCGGGATCATGGCGGTCATGGCGGCGCCGAACGCCATGAACTCCATCGGTTCGATGGTTTCGCCTGAAGCCATCTTTACCGTGAGGTCGTAAGTTGGCTTGACGAAGCGGTTGCGCTCGTTCTCGAAGTGCGAGAACGCCTCTTCCTCCGTGCGTCTACCGGAGAAAGCGTCATCAATCGCCTCGACCAGAAGCTCGGCTTGTAAGAACGCGTCGTTTATGCCGAGGCCCGTGATGAAGTCGCGGTGATAGCCGGCGTCGCCCGTGAGAGCCCATCCCGGTCCGTACGGCTTCCGGAAGTAGTTCGGCATGTCCGCCGTTCCCAGATAGCGCTCCTCGCGCTTGCCCGCGCGCACGTGGCTAGCGAGCTCGGGGATACGGTCGATTATCTTGAGGTAGTTCCTTTCGATGTCTCTGCGGAACGCCTGGAAGCCGGCGTTGAGCCCGCCGACGCCGATACACGTCTGGCCCCAGTTTGTCGGGAACACCAGCACTCCGTACGCGTCGTCGAAGAAGTGGATGTGCATGCCGCTATCCGGAACTCCCGACCAGTACGTGTAATACCCGAACGTAAGCGAGACCTTCGTGTCGTACTCCTCTGGTTGTATGAGCCGCGCGATCGTTGAATGCAGGCCGTCCGCGCCGATTACGATGCGCGCCCGTTCCTCGAACTCTCCGTCTCTCGGCCTGCCCCGGATCCCGTTTACGCTGCCGTTATCCTGGACCAGGCCGCGTACCGGGAACCCCTCGCGAAGCTCAGCTCCCGCCTCGACGGCGGCGTCGACCAGGATCTTGTCGAGAACGATCCGCCGGGGGCAGAGCGTATCGGGTGAAACACCTTCGGGGAGGGGAGGATCCGGGGGCTGGAACGCTGTGCCGTTGAAGTGGAGGGTCCGGGCGCGGATGCAAGGCGCTCCTGACTCGATGATCTTCTCGAGGAGTCCCCAACGCTGAAGACGCACCTGTCCCGGCAGATGGATGTAGTGCGTCGACATGATATCGCTGGGAAAGGAGTCGCGGTCCACCATCAGCACGCGATAACCCTTGCGGGCGAGAAGCATCGCGGTGGGCGCGCCCGCGCAGCGAGCGCCGACAACAATCGCGTCGTACATCAGGTATCTTGAGACGGCGCCATGATAGCACACGATCTTGCCCGTACAACTGTGATGAAAGTCACACATTTGCGGGCCGGCGGCCCTCGGGGCTCGGTACCATTCACCCCGATGGCGACGTTCTTACGCCACAAAGATTGTCCAGCCGGTTCATCGGCTCAAGTAGACGTACACTAAGTGCGTGTCAGATACCGGCGCGGGTCCTCCTCAACGTCGACGCCGGTGGCGTCCGCGCGCTGCCGATCGCGCCGGGTTCCGCGCGGACCAAATGCTGGATGTAGCGCAAGACCGGGTATTTCACTACCTCTGGCTATTCGTGCCGCAGCCGGCCATCGCGCGCGACCTGCGCTTCCAGCACCTGCTCGCGTCACGGTTCTTGTCAGAAGCGGGCCAGCAATCGCTCCTCTTCGGCGCACTTGTGTCGGTGGCCCGAGGAGGAGGTTCTGCCCTTGAAGTTGCGCTAATTGGGGTCTCGGCTCTCCTACCGCCCGCCCTTTTTGGCCTCTACGGGGGCGCGGTGGCGGACGCCATTCCCAAGAGAGTCGCCCTCGCCGGAGCCTACGCTCTTCAGGCCGCGCTTTGCTTCGTCTTCCCCACCGTGCTCGGCACGCATTTGGTCGCCATAATGTTTCTTCTCTTTGCGGTCAATACGCTGGGCCAGGTATCGGGGCCGACCGAATCGTCGGTGCTTCCCATCGTGGCCAATGACGTTGAACTGGCGAGCGCGGCGTCGATGATCAATCTCGCCTCGGTGGCTGGTACCGCTTTCGGAACGGCGCTGCTCGCGCCGATTGTCGTTCGCATATTCGGCGTCGAGGCGATGCTCTATCTGGCGGGAGTCATGCTGCTTCTCGCAGCCAGCCGGGTCTTCGACCTGCCCGTGGGCGACGAGCAACGCGTTATTCGCCTGCCGCCTTTGGCGATAAGGTTCCGCCCGGCAGTTCGTTGGCTGATCAGACACCCCGCCGTCGGCACGATGATCATCTTCTCAACGCTCGCCGGTGTTGTGAACCACATTCTGCAGATCCTCGCCCCACGTTACGTCGAAGAGGTTCTTCACGCCGATGCGGCAGATACCGCTTACGTGTTCGCGCCGTCGGCCCTCGGCATAGTGGCTGGACTGGTCGCTGCGCCTTCAGTGATGCGGTTTGCAGGAGAACGATTCTCCGCGATTCTGGGACTTCTCCTGGCTGCAGCCTGTCTCTTTCTGCTCGGGTTGGTAGGCGACGTAGCTGACGTGATCGAGCCCTACAACCCAATGCGCATAACAGAGTACATCGGCATCGATATCAATGAGCGAGTGCGGGCGGCCGGGCTCATCGCTCTGCCGCTCGCGCTCGGCATTTCCATGACGGTTACCAGCGTTCAGACTTACATCAACCGTCGTGTGCCGCTGTCCTACCAGGGACGCGTTTTCTCGATGCAGAGCGCGCTGCGAAACGGTGCGGCCATTCCGCCACTAATTACTCTCGGCGCCGTCGCCTCTCTGGTTGGCACGGATAGCGTGCTACTCGTCTCGCCGCTGATCCTTTTTGGAATCGGATACGGTCTGGTCTACTTCAGCTTTCAGTTCGCGGGGCTCACGCGGCCCTCCCATCTCGAGGTGATGGGATCGTTCTGGGAAGAGCCTGAGGGCCCTACAGTCAAGACGGTGAGAGGGTCTCGAGCTAACCCACCTTAGGGAACAAGCGCTGCCTCAGCGTTTCGGGCTCACACTGCGAAACAGTTCGGCGAGCTGGCTGGCTGAAATAAGGATCCCGAGCCATCGCCACTCACGTCGTTCACCATTCAGTCGCGCTCTAGCCGCCTGGGCTACCGTCGCGCCACCGCTTCGACAACTGGCGATCTCGCGATCTCTTTCCGGATGATCGGCGCAACCTTGGTTCCGAGTAGCTCGATCGAGCGCATCACTTGGTCGTGTGGCATCGTTCCGACGCTGAGGTGCAGCAAGAAGCGGTCGAATTTGAAGAGCTCGTGCTCGTATAGCATCTTCTCGATAACTTCTTGAGGGCTGCCCACTAGCAGGGAGCCCCTACGTGCGCGCAGGGCCTCAAATTGCTCGCGGGTCATCGGCGACCAGCCGCGCTCGCGGCCGATCTTCGTCATGATCTGCGCGTAAGGCGGGTAGAACGTCTCGGCGGCGTCCCGCGAGTTTTCTGCAATGAAGCCGTGCGAGTTGATCGCCAACCGCAGGCGCGATGGCTCGCGGCCGGCCCGGTGTGCGGACTCGCGATACAGCTCGATGAGGGGCACGAACCGCTCCGGTGTGCCCCCAATGATCGCCAGCACAAGCGGCAGGCCGAGGTCACCGGCGCGGATCACCGAGCCCGGATTGCCGC
>VBEI01000049.1 GCA_005882715.1 Chloroflexota bacterium
CACCGATTCGGGTGGCGCCGAAGAGGACGACAACAATCGCGAGGATAATGAGCAACTCTGGAGCGCCCAAGCTCTGGAACACTAGTATCACCTCTCCCCAGTGCGAAGAATATCACTGCCTTTCGTTTCTCACAACTAACTATGGCCGGCGCTACTCTCCGCCCCTCTTTCAATTACGAACATCAGGCCTAGAAAGATTGCGGTCGCGGCGATACTCACAAGAGCGAGCTCCCAGAGACCGCCTACAAGGAAGAATATCGCAGCCGCAGCCGCGAAGCTCATCGATGTCACGACGAGTATCCGCGCGACTACGATGCCGAGCGGCATCTGCCGCTGAGCGGGGCCGGCTTGGTCATCGCCTTCTTCGGGGGCGTCTTCCTGCATCTCGAGAAGCGGCCGAAAGAGTGGGTCGCATGACTTGCGTCCACCCTATGGGTCGGCTGGTCGGGGTGGGCGGATTCGAACCGCCGGCCTCCTGGCCCCAAACCAGGCGCTCTAGCCTAGCTGAGCTACACCCCGCGCTTCTCAGGTTAGATTCCAGGCAGCAGCGGGGTCAAGGAGACCGCTTAGGCGAGCCAGTGCAGCGAAGATCCGGGGGATTTATTTTGAATTGGCAATGATGAGGGTGCACACCGTGAGCGCAAGAACGGCGCTGAGCGGGGCCAAGATGAGCAGGTATTCCGCCACACCCTGGCCCGCCTGAGCCTGACACCTGCTAAGTGTCGCCCTGATATGAAATAGCATAACGCTTCCTCCTGGCATCAGTATCGCGAGCGCTACTCGCCATAATATCGCCACCGCCGAGTTAGCAGCCGGTTAACAAATAGTAGTGGTGGCTTAACCGCGGTTTAGCGCTCTGCGTAAGTCACCGAGAGGTTAGAGCCGCGGAGGTGGATGGTCAACCGCCACCCGCCCCGCGTCCGCTGTGGCACTTTCGCGGCGGGCTGGCAAGGCCGCGCCGACGATCTCCTTGACGTCCTCAATCTCTTGTCTTCGCATGACGTCTTCGAGGCTCTCGATGAGGTCTAGCGGTGCCCGGGGGTTGCGGAAGGTAGCGGTGCCGACCTGCACTGCGGTCGCACCGGCCATGAGGAATTCGATGGCGTCCTCAGCGCTGACGATACCTCCGCAGCCGACGATGGGTATGCTCAGCGATCGCGCCACCTGATAGACCATACGAAGGGCGATCGGCTTGAGGGCCGGGCCAGAGAGCCCGCCGGAGCCCCAGCCGAGCTCAGGGCGCCGGGCGTCGATATTGATGCGCATCGCGGGAAAGGTATTGATCAGTGTGAGCGCGTCGGCGCCGGCATCAGCCACAGCGGCAGCGATGGCGACGATGTCGGTCACGTTGGGGCCGAGCTTGACGAGCAAGGGTAGATCTGTCTCGCGGCGGACCGCGTAGGTGAGGTCTGAGGCAGCTCTGGGGTCGCTGCCAAACTCCAGGCCGTTCTCGACGTTCGGACAACTCACGTTGATCTCGATGCCGCTCACGCCGGCCGCCCCGTCCAGGCGGCGCGCCAGCTCGGCGTAATTAGGGATGCTCTCGCCGGCAATATTGGCGATGACAGGGACCCGCCAGGTGGACCAAACCGGCGCGACATCTCGGAGGATGGCCTCGATGCCGATATTCTGAAGCCCGATCGAGTTAAGCATCCCGCCAGCGGTCTCGACGATCCGGGGCTGAGCATTCCCCTGCCTGGGTCGCAGGGTTATCGCCTTGCTGACGATCGCCCCGAGGCGCTGGATATCGAAAATCTTCGCATACTCGAGGCCGTTGCCGAACGTCCCCGAGGCAGTCATTACGGGGTTCGAGAGGGCAAGGCCGCGCTTATGGCCGGGCAGGACTTCCACGCTTAGGTTAGGCACCTCCTCAATGTATGCCCCCCGCTGGACAAAAACAACGGCCCGTGGCAGGACAGGGCGTGTTCGTTTCGTGAGCGTCCAAAGGTGCCTTACGCGCGGGTTGCCGCGCATGGTTGGCCGTGCGAGCGACCTGCGCCTTCACGGCTGGCGTCTTGAAGCGCGAGAAGTCCCTACGTTGTGGATACGAGCTTACGCAGGATGAAGGGGAGGATGCCGCCGTGGCGGTACTGCTCGATCTCGAGCGGGCTGTCGATGCGGGTGAGGGCGGGGAAGCTGGTCTCGCTGTTATCCGCTGCGACAGCGCGGACGATGAGCTGTTTCTTGGGCTCGAGGCCTTCGCTCAGGCCCTCGATGTGGTAGACCTCGGCGCCCGTGAGGCCGAGGGAAACGCGCGAGAAGCCGGGCGCGAATTCGAGCGGAAGGACGCCCATGCCGACCAGGTTGCTGCGGTGGATTCGCTCGTAGCTCTCGGCGATGACGGCGCGCACGTCGAGGAGGGAGACGCCCTTGGCGGCCCAGTCGCGGGAGCTGCCGGTGCCGTACTCCTTGCCGGTGATCACCAGCAACGGCACACCCTCCTCCTGGTAGCGCATGGCGGCGTCGTAGACTGTCATGCCTTCTTCGTCGGGGAAGTGGCGGGTCCAGCCGCCCTCGATACCGGGGACGAGCTCGTTGTGGAGACGGACGTTGGCGAAGGTGCCGCGCACCATGACCTCGTGGTTGCCTCTGCGCGAGCCGTAGCTGTTGAATTCACGCGGAGCGACGCCGTGCTGGGTGAGGTATTTCGCGGCGGGGCTGCCGGGCGCGATGGACCCGGCGGGCGAGATGTGGTCGGTGGTCACAGAGTCGCCGACCATTACGAGAACACGGGCGCTCGTGATGTCGCGGACTGGCGACGGGTCAGGCGCGATGTCGCGTACGAAGGGAGGCTCGCGGAGGTAGGTCGAGGCCTCGTCCCACTCCCAGAGGGCGCCCGTTGGCACCTTGAGGGCGGCCCAACGTTCCTCGCCGTCGAAGATGTGCTCGTACGTCTCCTTAAATATCGCCGCGTCGATGGCACTTGCAACCGTCTGCTTGACCTCATCGGACGAGGGCCAGATGTCGCGCAGATAGACCGGCCCGCCGTCCTTTCCCCTCCCAAGCGGTTCTGTGCGCAAGTCGATATCCACGGTGCCGGCGAGCGCGTAGGCGACAACGAGCGGCGGCGATGCGAGGTAGGCGGCGCGTACCTGTGGGTGGATGCGGCCCTCGAAGTTGCGATTGCCGCTGAGGACGGCGGCGACGACAAGGCCGTTCTGGTCGACTGCCTCGGCAACCGGCTCCAGGAGCGGGCCGCTGTTGCCGATGCAGGTCGTGCAGCCGAAGCCGACGAGATCGAAGTGCAGGGCTTCGAGATAGCGCATAAGACCCGCGCGCTGCAGATAGTCGACGACGGCGCGGGAGCCCGGCGCCAGGCTCGTCTTCACGTAAGGTGCGACGCTGAGGCCGCGCGCGACGGCATTGCGCGCGAGAAGCCCCGCGCCGAGCATGACCGAGGGGTTGGAGGTGTTGGTACAGCTCGTGATGGCCGCGATGACGACAGAGCCGTGCGTCAGCTCCGCGCGGTCTCCGTTTAGGGCGATGACGGCGCTCTTTGGCCGCGGATCAACGGGCGGCGGTTCGGCGGGCGCCTCACCATCGCTTACGGCCGAGCCTTCCCAGTCCATGCGCTCCTTGGCTTTGCGGCCTGACGGGAAGTGCTCGCCGAACGCCTGCTCGAGGCTGCTCTTGACCTCCTCCAGAGGGACGCGGTCCTGGGGACGCCGAGGACCGGCGAGGCTGGCCTCGACAGTTCGCAGATCGAGAGTCAGGAGATCGGTGAACTCAGGGTCGCGCATGCCGTCTTCGTGGAAGAGGCCTTGAGCGCGGCAATACTGCTCTGCGAGCTCGACCTGCGCGGTCGGGCGGCCGGTCGCTGCCAAATAGCGCAGGGTTTCGGGGTCGACGGGGAAGAAGCCGCAGGTGGCCCCGTATTCGGGAGACATATTGCTGATGGTCGCACGGTCGGGAAGGCTCAGCGTGCTGATCCCCGTCCCGTAGAACTCCACGAACTTACCGACAGCGCCGTGACGGCGGAGCATCTCGGTGACGGTGAGGACCAGATCTGTTGCCGTCACGCCTTCTCGCAAGGCGCCGGTCATGCGCACGCCGATCACCTGCGGCGCGACGAGCGGCAGTGGCTGGCCGAGCATCGCGGCCTCGGCCTCGATGCCGCCGACGCCCCAGCCGAGGACGCCAAGGCCGTTGATCATCGTCGTGTGCGAGTCGGTGCCGACGAGCGTGTCGGGAAAGGCGATAGCGTCGCCGTTCCGGGAGGCGGTCTGCACGACCTTCGCCAGGAACTCCAGGTTCACCTGGTGCACGATACCGGCGCCGGGCGGAACGACGCGGAAGTTGCTGAACGACTCCTGGGCCCAGCGCAGGAAGGCGTAGCGCTCACCGTTACGCTCGTATTCGCGGGCGACGTTGATGCGGAAGGCGTCAGCCATGCCGAAGGCGTCGACCTGCACCGAATGGTCTACTACGAGGTCGACTGGAAAGAGCGGGTTGACGCGCTGGGGGTCGGCGCCCAGACGGTCGACTTCGGATCGCAGGGCGGCGAGATCGGCGACGACGGGTATGCCAGTCAGGTCCTGAAGGAGGACGCGCGCAGGAAGAAAGGGCAGCTCACGCGGCGAGAGGGAGCCCGGCGCCCAAGACGCCAGCGCATGAACATCCTCCTCGGTGACGATATGCCCGTCGAGGCGGCGGAGGAGGTTCTCGAGGAGCACGCGGACGGAGAAGGGCAGACGGCCGATATCGGTGAGGCCAAGTTCGGTAAGGCGGTCGAGGCGGTAGTAAGAGACGGGGCCGGAGGATGTTTCGAGCGTAGCTAGAGCGCCGAGGGGATCGTTCGGGTTCGTCATGGTGGTTTCGTCCTCATTCTACGCCTCGTGCCTAACGGCTGGCACGTGTCGTATAATGCGCGAAACTCGCACCGACGCGCGTGAGTCTAAGGAGCAACGGATGGTCGTAAAAGCGTACGT
>VBEI01000050.1 GCA_005882715.1 Chloroflexota bacterium
CCAAAGAGGCGGTCATGAAGGCGCTCGGCACCGGCGCCCGCGGCGTCGCCTGGCGCGAGATCGAGGTCCTGCCCAACCACCGCGGCAAGCCGCTGGTCTACCTGCACGGACGCGCCAGGGAGCGAGCAGAGCGCATCGGCCTCGACGACCTCGACATCAGCATGAGCCATAGTCGCGCTTTCGCCGTAGCCTTCGTCGTCGGCCGCTCGCGCGACCTCGAGCCGGACCGCGGGGCCTGGCGCGACAAGTTCGCGGGTATCCTTCGCGAACGAGGCCTGCTCGATGCCTGACGAGCTGACCCTCGAGCAGCTCTCGCGCTACACCGGAGAGCCCGTGGAGCGTCTCCGCGAATGGCGATTACAGGGACTGATCGGCACCGACGGAGACCGCCTAACGCCGAGAGACCTCGACGGCGTACGTCTGGTCCAGCTCTGCCTCCGTCATGGCATCAACCTGGACACGATGGTGGAAGCCAACCGCGCCCAGCGGCTGATCGACCGCTACGTCGAGATGCTCCCGGGCCCGTCGGAACGCACGTACTCGCTCGCGGAGGCCGCCGAGATTGCCGGACTCGACCTCGACGTCGCGCGGGTCATGTGGAAGAATGCCGGCCTCGCCTCCCAGCAGGGCGAAGAGGTGCGAGATGAGGACATCGATGCCATGCGGGCGTTCAAGACCTATTCCGACGCGGGCTTCCCGCTCGAGGCGCTCGCCGAGGGCTCGCGGGTCTTCGCTGACTCCCTTTCGCGGGTCGCAGAGATGGAGTCAAAGCTATTCCACTTCTACGTGCACGGGCGTCTGAAGGCCCAGGGCTTGTCCGGGGACGAGCTGATAAGAGTAACCGACGAAGCGTTCGAAATGTCCCGGCCTTTGCTCGAACCGACCATTCTCTGGTTCCACCGTAAGGCGTGGGAAAAGGCCATTCGGGAGGATCTGGTGATGCAGATGGCGGAAGAGGCCGGGCTGCTCGACGCGAGCGAGCTCCCAGGGCAGCTCCAGCGCGCCGTCGTGTTCATCGACCTCGCCAGCTTCACGCCTATGACCGAAGCGATGGGGGACATCCAGGCGGCACATGTCCTGGACCGTTTTTCGATGATTGTCCGGGAGGCTACTAACGCCTGGGACGGTCGCCTGGTGAAGCAGATCGGCGACGCCTTCATGCTCGTCTTTCCGGACGCGCGCTCTGCCGTTGCCTGCGCCCTCGAGATCAAGTCACGCGTGGCGCGAGAGCCACAGTTCCCCGCAGTGCGTGCCGGTATCCACTGGGGCAGCCTACTCTACAGGGACGGAGATTACGTCGGCTCGAACGTTAACATCGCCTCCCGGCTCGCGAACGAGGCGGAGCGGCATCAGGTCCTCGTCACGCCGGAAGTCCGCCGAGAGGCGCGCGACTTGCCTGATGTGGAATTCGTAAGGCTCGGCAAGCGCAAGCTCAAGGGGCTCAGCGGCTCCTTCGAATTGTTCGAGGCGCGCGCGGCGGGCGCGCCGGAGGCGGAACGCGCAGTCGACCCCGTCTGCGGGACAGAGCTTGGCGCCGCAGAGGTGGCGGCGCGGCTCCAGATCGAGGGCGCCGAGCGAGTTTTCTGCTCGGAGGAATGCCTGCGAAAGTTCGTGGCTGAGCCACAGGCGTACGCGGGGTCCCATCGTGGGTGACGGGCTGACGATCGAGCAACTAGCGCGCTACACCGGCGAGCCGGAGGAGCGCCTTCGCGATTGGCGCTCGCGCGGGATCATCGGCGACGACGCACGCGATGACCTGTCCCTCGACGACGTCGAGCGCGTCCGGCTCGTCCAGCTCTTCCTGCGCCGCGGCATCAACCTTGAGGCCATCGTCGAGACGATGCGCTCCAACTCGTTCGATTGGTTCTACAACTTCCCCTGGCGCGCCCCTGAGGGCCAAATCTACTCGCTCGAGGAAGCGGCCGAGTTGACCGGAGTCAAGGTCGAGGTAATGCAACGGTTCCGCGAGGTGATGGGCTCGCTCGGGCCTGACGACTTCGTCGGCGAGGAAGAGCTCGCATTGATGCACGGCTGGACATTGGCCGCGAATTTCGGCATCCCGGACGAAGCCCAGTTCGAGATGATTCGTGTCTACGCAGATAACCTCGATCGTGTGGGTGAAGCTGAGCAGCGATTGTTCCGCTTTTATGTACAGCAGAGGTTGAACGCAGAGGATTTGCCTCCGCAAGAGTTACTCGCGCGAAGTCAGGCGGCCGCGGACCAGCTTAACCCCCTGGTCGAGCCGATCATCCTCTACTTCCATCGACGTGGTCTCCAGCGGGCCATTCGTGAGGACATGGTGATGACCCTTGCCGAACAGCAGGGACTGGTAAAGAGGGCCGCAACACCGGCGGACCTGCTAATGGCCGTCGTCTTTATCGATCTTTCCAGCTTCACGCCACTGGCCGAGGCCATGGGCGACGTCGCTGCTGCCGGCGTTCTCGAACGCTTCTCCCAAATCGTACGCATTTCCGTCGGAGCCTGGAGCGGTCGCATCGTCAAGCAGATCGGGGACGCCTTCATGCTGGTCTTTCCTGACGCCCAGTCGGCAGTTGCCTGCGCGCTCGAGATCGAGGCACGCGCAGCCAAAGAGCCGCAGTTCCCCGCCGTGCGGGCGGGCATCCACTACGGCACAGTCCTCTACCGCGAGGGCGACTACGTCGGCTCGAACGTGAATGTCGCCTCCCGCATCACCAACGAGGCCAGCCGGCACCAAATACTCGTGACGGCAGAGGTCCGCAAGGAAGCGCGCGACCTTCAGGAAATCGAGTTCATAAGGCTTGGAAAACGACAACTCAAGGGTATCAGCGGCAAGCTCGACCTCTTCGTGGTGCGTTCACGCCTGGCTCCGGCCGCCGAAAAAGCGGTCGATCCCGTATGCGGCATGGAGCTCGGCCCCGAGGAGCTCACCGCCCGCCTCTCACTCGAAGGCGTCGAGCGCGCATTCTGCTCCGAAGCTTGCCTCCGCAAATTCGTCGCCTCGCCGGAGGCGTACGGTGGCTAATGCCACCCGCCCCGTCATCCTGAGCGACGACCACTCACGCGCGCAGAACAGCGCAGTCTCGCGAAGGGATCCGGGGCGGGGCAAACATCCGAACGCAGCTCGTCCGGTTGCGGCCGCGCATTCCTTCAGCCTCCTTCCCCCTTCCTCCGTCGTTCCTACCCCTTCGCCATGAAACTCGCCACCGTCGCCGAAATGCAGCTCGCCGAACGCGATGTTCACACGGGGGTGCAGGGGGCAGAGCCCCTTGCCGGGGGTTTCAGGGGGTGTCCCCCTGAATTCAAAAACACCTCGGGCGGGCGGGTGGGAAGCACAGCGCCCCGCTTGTCACCCGAGGAAGAAGGTCCTTCCACATGAAGCTTGCCACCGTCGCCGAAATGCAGCACGCCGAGCGCGAATGCGGCGTCCCGGTCGAGCAGCTGATGGAGAACGCCGGCCTCGCCGTCGCCCAGGAGGCCTGGCTTATGCTCGGCGAGCTTGCTGACCGCAAAATCGTCGTGCTCGCCGGCCCCGGCAACAACGGCGGCGACGGCCTCGTCGCCGCCCGCCACCTCAAGGACTGGGGCGCCGACGTGACAGGCGTCCTGCTCAAGCCACGCGGCGAGGACGACGCGAACCTGAAGGCCCTCGTCGAGCGCGATGTACCGGTTGTCGTGATCGATGACGATGTCGCGAAGCTCGACGAAGCGCTCACAGGGGCTGAGCTAATGATCGACGCCCTCCTGGGTACCGGCCGCGCCCGCCCCATCGAGGGCCCGCTCGCCGGCGTGCTCGATAAGCTTCGTGACACACGCTCTCGCCGCTTGCCACCGCGCCTGCTGGCTGTCGATCTCCCCACGGGCCTCGACGCCGACACCGGCGCCATCGACCCGCACACCGTCGCCGCCGACCAGACGGTCGCCCTCGGCTGGAGCAAGGTGGGCCTGCACACACTGCCCGGGGCACAGTACGCAGGCCGCGTCGAGGTTGTCGATATCGGCATCTCGCCGGAGTTCGGATCGTCGATACAGACGGAGCTGATGACGGCGTCCTGGGCCCGCTCCACCCTCCCCGAGCGCCCGCCCGGCGCGCACAAGGGCACTTTCGGTAGCGCGCTCGTCGTCGCCGGCTCCCCACAGTACATCGGCGCCGCCGCCCTCTCCTGCACCGGCGCCCTGCGCGTCGGCCCGGGCATAGTCACGCTCGCCTGCGCCCGCTCCGTCTACCCAATGCTCGCGAGCAAGCTCACAGAGACCACCTTCGAACCTTTGGACGATAAAGATGGCTTCCTGTCGGCCGAGGAGGCCTACTCGGTGCGACGCGCCCTCTCGCGCGGCTACGAAGCGCTCCTCGTCGGCCCCGGCCTTGCCCAGCACGGCTACGTCGTCGCCTTCGTGCGCGCGCTCCTACCGATGCTCACAAAGGACGACGTCCGCGCTGTCGTCATCGACGCCGATGGCCTCAACAACATCTCGAAGGTCGAGCGCTGGTGGGAGATGCTGCAAGTCCCTGCCGTCATTACTCCGCACCCGGGCGAGCTATCTCGCCTAAGCGGCGTGGACACGGCCGAGATTCAGCGAGACCGCCTCGCCGCCGCTCGTACCCGCGCCTCGCAGTGGGGCCTCACAGTCGTCGTCAAGGGCGCGAACACCATCGTCGCCGCCCCGGACCCAGACGGGCGGGGCGGCCGCGCGCGCCTCAGCCCCTTTGCGAACCCCGGCCTCGCCACCGGCGGGACGGGCGACGTGCTCGCCGGCGCGATCACCGGCCTCATCGCGCAGGGCGTGGAGCCGTTCGACGCGGCATCGCTGGGAGTGTACCTGCACGGCCTCGCGGGGGAGCTGGTGCGGCGGGAGCTGGGGGAGGCGGGCATGCTGGCGGGCGATGTCGCGGCCGCGCTGCCGCGGGCGATCAAGGAGCTCAAAGGCGGCTAACGTTGGCCAATAAGACTGGCCTTATCGGAGTTGCGCTCGCGTCGGTCGTTGGGCTGCTCCTGCTTCTAGTGTTTGCCTCTGGATTACCCGCAAAAGAGGGTCGCAGAAGCCTAACCATAGTTGAAGCGACACCGCGATCGATTTCAGAGGCCCAGGTAATGGTCGACTTTCCAATTATTGTCCCTTCCCTACTGCCAGCAGGCGTTAGCCAAGACCCCACGATATTCGTTGATTCACACGACGACTCACACAGCATCACATTGATCTATGGGGATACCCCGGCCGCCCCCTCAGGTGAGAGAGGAACGCGACTCACGCTTCAGGAGTTCGAGGGCCTGGCCCTTTTATCACAGGGCACCGATCAGAGAACCGCGCGGATCAACGGTATTGATGTAGCTGTGGGGACGAACCGACAGCAGGTCGGTGGCATCGAATTTGTCGCGGGTTGGAACGTAGGCGACTTCGCGATCCAAGCGCAGTTTGAATGGTTGG
>VBEI01000051.1:0-4942 GCA_005882715.1 Chloroflexota bacterium
TGGACTGGGCCTGGAACTACTTTACGTACGAGCGAGGCGTCAGACTGATCCGGCGCCGACCCTAGCTCTCGTACTCGTCCCCTTCGCCCTGCTGCCTTCGCCGCCGCATCACCGAAAGGGCGACCGCTCCCGCTGCCGCGCCTGCCGCTGCGCCTAGGAGCAGCCGCCGGCCCCCGCGTCCCCGCTTCTTGCCTGCCTCCCACTTGATCTCGAATTCCAGCTCCGCCTTTCCCTTCTCCGCTTCGCTTTCGATCTCCAGCATCACCGGCTCATCCAGCTTGACCTCGTATCCGTTGACGCGCGCCGCGCCCTCGCTTTTCAGCTGCTGCACTCTGTCAGCGATTTCATCGAGCGCCTCGGATAGGGGCATCTCACGCTTCATCTTCATGCGGGTACCTCCTTGGTAACACTCGGTTTTTCTCGCTTACGATTGTAGGACTATTGACCATGCGTCGCAGGTTAGTAGCGTTGCAGCGACATGGCAATCGCTCACACCGAGACTCTAGTCCCATCCTTGCCCGATCCTCGGACCGCCTTCAAGTCCGCCGCCGCCGAGCGCGCCAGCGACCCAGCGTCGTCGCACATCTCCACCATCAGGAACCCCTGCTCGAGCCTTTTCCGGGCAGTCACGACATTCCCCGCATGCGCGCCCGGCGCAACGTTATGGCGGTTGCAGGCGTCGAGAACTTGCTGGACCGCCTCGACAAACGCGGGCTCATCATGGTCCGACGCCGCCGTCAGTCCGAGAGAGAGGCTGAGGTCCGCCGGTCCGATGTACGCCGCGTCCACTCCCGGCACAGCGAGAATCTCGTCCAGGTTCCGCACCGACTCCTCGGTCTCAACCTGCACGATGCAGAGCACTTCCTCGTCCGCGCGGGTGATGTAGTCCCGCCCGCCGTACAGCACCGCCCGGATCGGGCCGTGGCTGCGAATGCCTCGCGGCGGGTACCGGCAGGCAGACACGGCCGCTTTCGCCTCCTCGGCCGTATTCACGATCGGCACGATGACACCGTAAGCGCCCGCGTCCAGCGCCTTCATGATGCTGCCCGGCTCGTTCCACGGCACCCTCACCAACGGCACCGTCTCCGTCGTCGAGATCGCCTGCATCATCGTCACGGCGACCTGATAATCGATCACGCCGTGCTGCAA
Organism: Chloroflexota bacterium; assembly: GCA_005882715.1. Lineage (GTDB taxonomy): Bacteria > Chloroflexota > Dehalococcoidia > SM23-28-2 > RBG-16-64-32 > CF-163. The sequence goes on from VBEI01000051.1 coordinate 1,150, forward strand.
GTCCACGCACAGCCAGTCGAACCCGGCATGCGCCATTAGCTCTGCGGAGAAGCTCGAAGGCACCGTCAGCCAGCCGCCGAGCGCCGCCTGACCGGCCTCCCACATGCGCTTCACGCGGTTCTCCCGCATATCGCGCCGATTATACGACGGGGCATGCGGCGTTACGTACGAGCGGGTTTGACATCTTCCGACAACAATCCGCCCGCCGCTCAAGAACGTGTTGATGGCTCATGGCGCGGGATCCGAGAACGAAACCCGCCCCTACGACTGCTGCTCTCGCTCGGCCGCCACCACACGACGCCTTGCGGACGCGTGCGACGCCCACGTAGCGTAACCCCCTCCGGCGTTTGCACCGCCATCTCACGCGCCGCGTTCTCCAAACGCGTGCCCTCCGGGGAGCCCAGACGCACGAACAGCATGTGCCGCGCCATCGCTAGCGCCGCATCCAAGTTCGGCGCCGAACGCGGCCCTCCCGCCTCCAGCATCTCGACGTTCGGAAAGATACCCATCTCCCAGAGCACTGGCAGTAGTTCCGGCAGCGCGGGCAGCTCGATCCGCTCTTCCCCATGCACCGCCTTCCACAAGGGCGAGAATATCGACGGCGGCGCGTCCATCCAGGCCACCAGCACGACCCGTTCTCCCGCTTTCTCGTCGAGTTTCGTCAGAAACGGCGCGATATCCTTCACGCCGTAGACTACGTTCGCGCACACAACGAAGTCCGCCGGCTCGACACTCGCGTCCTCCCAGCCAGCTTCGACGGTTGATACGTTCTCGATGCCCGCTTCTCTCGCTCCCTCTCGCAACTGAGCGACCATCGAAGGCGAGGGCTCTACGACGGTCACCTGCCGGCAGCGAAGCGCCATCGGAAGTGCGTATCTGCCGGCGCCTCCGCCGACATCGAGCACCGAGGTCTGTGGCGTAGCCCACTGGGAAAGCAGGTTGACCACCAGATCATCACTCCGCCGCGGGTCCGCCCGGAATCCCGCCGCGAGCGTGCTCCAGAAGTCCGCCGGCTCCGGCTGGTCGCCCCGCGCCCGCAGAGACTGCTCGTCATGCGCCTCGATCCGGGCTTTCCAGGCTTCAGCCGCTGATGTTGCTGCGCTAGAGATCGCCATCGTTCTCCTCCATGTGTTCGCAGCAGCCGGCTCCGTTCGTGCTGAGTCTATCGAAGTATCGAGACGACAGCAGCGCAGGCTGCGATGATCGAAGCCGAAGCGCGATCGCGTACTCGCCGCCGCTTCGTGGCCGCGCCATCAATCCACGTCGTCGCCCGTGCTCTTGGCTTCTGCTGGCGCCATCTTCTCGAGCTGCTCGCCTGTTTTGCGCAGGACTTCCCGCACACGCTCAACCTGCGCTGTATCGCCTCTTGCCGCCGCTCGGAACGCGGCCCGCGCGATCCGCATCAGCGGCCCCATCACCTCCGCGCCGCCGGGACTGAAAGCATCCCGCCAATCGTCCCAGGCCGACGCGCGGCTCCAGATGCGCTCTACGCCCGGCGCCTCTTCTTTTAGCGCCTTGCGGCCTTCTTCGGTGATCGAGTACACGCGCTTTCCATCGTCGCGCACCTCCATCCTCACGAGTCCCTCGTCCTCGAGTTGCTGGAGGTTCGGGTAGACGGTACCGGCGCTTGCCTGGTACATGCCTCCGGAGCGCGCCTCCATCTCCTTCATCAGCTCATAGCCGTGCATCGGCCGCTCGGACAAGAGCGATAGTAGCGCCAAGCGGACTTCGCCCGACTCGAAGAAGCGTCGCCGCCAGCCCCACGGCTCGCTCCGGTGCCCATGAGGCTCGAAGCCAAACCAGCTGCGCCAGCGCGCGCTCCCCGGCCCGCGCCTACGCATCCGAGTCCACCCAGCGTTCCCAGCGTGCCATCCTCGTCCGGCGCCGAAATACGCCGGCGACAACCTGGAGCCCAAGCCCGATTACTAACCACTTCATGTCCCTAATCCTCCTTCCGATACCACTTGCAGTGTATCGTACGATATATCTCAAAGCCCGGTCAATCACTTCGTAACGAGGATTGCCAAACAAACCCACCCGCACGGACAGTGGGACTTCTCAATTGCAATGAATAGAGGCCCGCCGGCTGGCGGGCCTCCTCGAGCCACTCGCGTGTTTTTCTTGTCTTACGAAGTCGCGGTCGTTGAAGCTTCGTGCTCGCCGTCGCGCCAGCGATGGCACGGCCCCGACTCTGAACCGCCCTTGAACTGCACGATCTGGTCGATCTTCCCCTGGATGGCAGAGTACGCTCGGTCCGACTGCTCCTGCGTCAGCGTGCCGTCGGCGACCTTTGCGTCCAGCTTGGCTTTGACGGACTGAAGCAGCGCGGACTTGAAGTCGTCCACGCTCATCCCTTTCGACTGCGCGATCTCGGCCAGGCTCTGTCCCGAGCGGACCGCTGAGACGATTTCCGCGCGGTCCATGTGCAGTACGTCCACCGCAGCGCCGACCACCAGCTTCGCGCCCAGGCAAACCCCGACATCCTTGCCGTGCCTCAACCCAAGCACCGACACAGGGCCGTACTCGTTGACGCGCACCTTCAGCTTCGCAGCCTCATCCTGGGTCAGCTTACCGTTCGCGACTGCCTCGTCGATTAGATCGAACTGCGCGTTCGACATCGCTGTCGTCAATGCCTCTGTGCTAATTCCCAACTTCTCCGCCGTCTTCGCGATGAATTTGTCTCCGGGCCGCGCATTGTCACTACCCTGCGCCAGAGCTCCGTGTACGGCCAGGACCGCTACTCCGAGCACGAACGCCCCGACGACGACCGCTAAAATACCTTTCACTGGAAGTCTCCTTTCTGCCCTTATCAAAATTCGCGTCTCTTCGACGTGTTATGTCACATGCTAGGCAGCCACCTTTAAAGCTCCATTAAGGCGAGGTTAGAATTGCTTAACCCAGGAATCTTGTTCGCGCCAGTTGACCGATTGATCTAATTCAAGCGGCCCCTCAGGCCGGGGGTCAGGGGGTGTCCCCCAGATTTCCCACTTTGGGCGAGCGCAGCGAGCCCAACCAATGGCCCGATGACTAATAGGTTGCCTTTAACGTTCCTTTAATCTTCACCATCTATGATAGAGAACAGCGATGTATATTCTCGTTGTCGAAGACGAACGTCGCCTCGCTCAGATCGTCCGCCGGGTCCTCGAAGAGGAAGGCCACACCGTCGACCTGGCCCACGACGGCGAGGAAGGCCTCGCCATGGCCTCTGAAGGCTCGCATGACGTCATCATCCTGGACATCCTTCTGCCGGAAATTGACGGCATGGAAGTCTGCCGCACGCTCCGCCGCAGCCGCGTCGACACCCCCGTTCTCCTCCTTACCGCCCTCGGCGATGTCGATGACCGCGTGCGCGGGCTTGATGCCGGGGCCGACGACTACCTTGCGAAGCCCTTTGCCTTCCAGGAACTGCTGGCGCGCATCCGCGCTCTCGGGCGGCGAAAGGTGCAGGCCCGCGAGCCAACGCAAATCGAAGCGGACGGTCTTGTGCTGGACCTTCGCCGCCGGCGGGCGGAGCGCGACGGCCGCATTATAGAGCTTAGTCCCAAGGAATTCAGCCTTCTCGAGTTCCTTATGCGCAACCAGGGGCGCGTCGTCACCCGTATGCAGATTCTGGACCACATCTGGGGCTACGACTACGCCACGGATTCCAACCTCGTGGATGTCTACATGGCGTATCTCCGCCGCAAGGTGGATAGTGACGGTGGGCGTAGTCTAATTCGCACTGTCCGTGGCGTCGGCTACGCTCTCGGAGAGTGAAGTGTTCGGACGCGCGCGCTGGCGGCTCACACTCTGG
>VBEI01000051.1:4952-6075 GCA_005882715.1 Chloroflexota bacterium
CTGGTTCGCGGCCGTCTTTGCGCTCATCATCGTACTGCTCGGCGCAGCCGTCTTTCTGACGGCCCGCCGCGTCCTCTTCGATCAGGTGAACAGCGACCTCGTTGCGCGCGCCGAGCGCGAGAGCCAGCCCGTCGCTCAGCGGCTCCTCCAGCGTATACGCGAGGGCGGACAGCTCACGGGCATCAAGATCGGCCCCGATTTTACCGCGGGGGGCTATTTTTACGCGGTCGCTGCCCAGGGCGGGACGATCATCGGCAGCACTCCCAACGCCGACCCCGCCGGTCTGGCCGGCTCGAAGGAGATCGACGACGCGCTCGCCGGCAATTCAACCTTCGTTGACACGACATCGTCCGAAGGCGAGCAGCTTCGCGTGCATCTCGTCCCGCTCGGCCGTGGGCAAGACCACCGCTTCGTGCTCGAAGTCGGCCGCAGCACCGAGCCCGAGCGGAAAGCCCTGCGCGGCCTGCTACTCATCCTCGCGGTCGGCGGCGGCGCGGGTATCCTCCTCGCCCTCGGCGCCGGCTTCTGGCTGGCCGGGCGAGCTCTGCGCCCTATACAGAACGCAATGGACCGCCAACGCGGCTTCGTCGCGGATGCCTCACACGAGCTGCGTACTCCACTTTCGCTGATTCGCGCCAACGCCGAAATTCTCGAACGCCACCGCGAACAGCCTGTGAGTGCGAACATCGGCTCCGTCGGCGATATCATCGGCGAGACTGACCGGCTGAGCGCCCTCGTCGGACAGATGCTGACGCTCGCCCAGGCCGACTCCGACACGGCTGCCTTCAGCATGGCGACAGTCGATTTCAGCGCTATCGCGCAGGATGCCGCCCGCCAGATGCGGCTCCTTGCCGAGCCTAAAGGCATCTCGCTAGACCTGGATGCGGACGGACCACTCACCGTGAGCGGTGACGCCACCCGCCTGCGCGAACTCGTCACGATCCTCATTGACAACGCGATCAAGTACAGCGACCCTGGCACCGCCGTTCGCGTCGATCTGAAGCGAAACGGAAGCAGCGCGGAGCTGCGAGTCGTCGATGAAGGGCGCGGCATCGAGCCGGGCGCGCTGCCTCGCATCTTCGACCGCTTCTTCCGTGCCGATAAGGCCCGCTCCCGCGAAATG
>VBEI01000123.1 GCA_005882715.1 Chloroflexota bacterium
CTTCGGACGCCGAATCGCACGTAGTCGACGATACGGACGGCTGATTGCAGCTATGCCGCCCGCGCCGAATATCCACGCGGCAGCCTATCAACAAGCCCAAGGCAATTCTGACACCTGTACTTGATTTCGGGCGGTCGAAGTCCAAGAGGATCAGGCAGTTCGAGGCGTGCGAAGTCGTGATCGCAGAAAATGGACAGCGCACGGGGGGCGAAGACCAGTCCCGAGCGGTATCCGGCGCCGGGCGCCGGCGGACTGAATATCTCCTGCACGTTCCCGAGGTTCGTCATGCGCGGGCCCTGGTAACGGGCGCAGACGGCGAGCGCGTTTGACTAGAAGCCGCCTCCATCTCTGGCTCCCGCACGCGCCAGAGGATCAATTGGTGGCGCCGGCGACCTACGGTGTGAGAGACCGGCGGTTGGGCGGAGGATCGACACTTGGATACGAAACAGGCATATATTGTCGCCTCCGGCCCCGCTGCAACACGCGGACTACGTTCGTCACACCCGCGGCAGAGGCGCCTCACTACTCAGCGGAGCCGGCCTATTCCCCTACAAGACCTCTGACGGCAGCTTCATATTCCTGCCGTACTTCGCGTCGAAGGCGTCAATCGCTGCCAACACGTCTTCCTCGTCGGTGCTCTCCCGCGCAGGCGCACCTTGCAGGGGCGGGATAAGCTGACGCCGCGCTCGGATGTCGGCGTACCAGGACTCGACCGCCGCCATGTTCGGGAAGACGAATTGCAGCCGACCCGTTGGCTCCTCGACGGGAGCCAGGGCCGTGCGCAGGACAATATGAAGCGCCGAGACGTAGAGGCTCCACCAGTAATTGCGCTCCCCCAAGAACCCTGCGTCGTTGCGGGACTTTTCGGTAGCGTCGTAAGCCCGCTGCCGGAGATACTTTACATCGTCGAACACGTTGGCGATGGTCTCGTCCCGCGTTGCATTGAAGCGTTCATTGAGCCAGCGATTTACCTGTCTCACTGTTACCACACCCAGGTCGTAGGCCGCTGTCAGGCGCTCTGCAATGAAGGCTGAAGGCTTGCCCGCCTGGGCCATCTCATACGTGGCATCTTTCAGCATTTGCGTATGCTCTGCCGTTCGTCCTGCGACCCTACCCACCGAACATCCTTTTTCCCGCCGTTAGTCGGTGGATGACGTAGGCCGCACCGACCTTCCCCTTGCGGCTATTGCATGAGCGGCACGCTGTGACCAGATTGCTCTCGTCATGCGTGCGAGAGAGCAACGTAATGATCGAGAGTCAAATCTTCCTGACTCCCGCAGAACGAACACGTGTAGTGGTCCCTCTCAAAGACCCGATGTCGCACGGATGCGGGTATGTAGCGAGACGGCTGGTAACCGACCTGACGGATGAGCCTTTTGGTCATAAAATACTATTAAACCTCACCTTTAATTATAGGGTATCTACTAAATTCTTGCAGAACATCAACATTCACGGTATTGAGATCCCCGCCACCCCGTTTGTGGGATCCCCAACGCAGAATGTCGCATGGAGTGTCGCAATTGGACGCTATCGTCGGGTTGTCGCGATGTGATCGTGCAGGTTTTACTGCCGAGCCCGACCGGTGCCTCTTTGAGTCGTGCCGCCGAGCTTCGTCTCATGGGACTGCTTGACACCTCTTATCAGATAGTGTAACGTAGACACCAACTGGATAAATCCGTCACGAGCATCGGTAGGGACTGGCCCAATGACCGACGCGCCACCCGAACAGAAACGGTGGCAATGCCAACCCGAAAGGGAACGACGGGGTCGCAGCAAGGCGACAATCTGATAAGCGGGGTCACTCGCATCGCCTTCCTGTTGATGGAAGGCTTTTTTAGTGGGCCAGAGAAAGGGGCGCAAAATGAACGAGGCAAACAATGCCACCCATGAGGAAAAGCATGACCTGCTGCCTAGGGACGGCCCACCGGATGACCTTTACTGGCAGGCGGTGCCCATCTGGTCTGGACAGACCCACGATGACCTGATGGAGCGGCTCGGCGAAGGATACCCGTCCGGATACGCGCTGGGGTTCGAGGAAGGGATTGTAATGTCGATGAAACGACCCGAATGGGCGCAAGGACTTTACCACGCCCTCAGGCAGCACTACCTGATGACTCACACAGAAGAAGACCTCGACGATTGGGAGCGCCACGCGAGTGAGACGGCAATGGCCATTCCTATCCAGCGGATGTCGTATGGTCCCGAAGGAACATCGATTCGGTAAGGTCTCATGAAGAAGGGAACGTTTAGCAGGAAGTTACTGGGCCTCATTTCGGGCGATGATGTCCCTGACTTCGAGAGCTCGATTGCAGTGAGCGCGCCGCAAGCTACACCGCGAGTTGACGACCGACAACTGCTCTTGACGGTCGAGCAAGCGCAGCGAAGGCTAGCAATCGGCAGGAGCCACCTCTATCAACTACTCGGACGCGGGGAATTGAAGTCTGTGAGGATTGGCGGGAGCCGCCGGATTCCCGTCGCCGCACTGGACCGCTATATCGAAAGAATGCTGGAAGATGACGAGACGATATAACGGCGAAGGCACGGTTGCGAAGCGCCGGGATGGTCGATGGGTCGCGGCGGTCAGCCTGCAAGGCGGGCGGCGGAAGTTCGTTTACGCTCGTACTCGCGAGGAAGCGGGCAAAAAGCTCACCGAGTTGCTGAAGGCTAAGGGCGATGGCCTGCCCATCCCAACCGACAGGCGGGTGCTCAGGGATTTCATGCAGTCGTGGCTAGAGGCCGTACGACCTTCTTTGAGACCGCGAACGTGGCAGCGATACTCTGAGTTCGTGCGGCTGCACATCGTACCGGAGCTTGGCCGATTACCTATTTCTCGCATCACCGTTGAGCATGTCCACCGCCTACATACCAAGAAACTTGACCAAGGGCTTTCGGCCTCGACGGTCCGGCACATTCACGCTGTTTTGCGCAAAGCGCTGGGGGATGCCGCTCGTTGGGGGTTGGTCACCCGTAACGTCGTGGCCCTCGCTAAACCCCCTCGTCCTGAGCGTCGGCCCGAGCAGGCGCGAGCGTTCGTGGAGTCGGCGCGGGCAGAGAGGCTTGAAGCACTCTTCGTACTGGGACTCACAACCGGTATGCGCCGAGGGGAATTGCTGGGCCTCAGATGGAAAGACGTAGACCTAAAGCGAGGGGTCCTGCACGTGAGCGCGACGCTCCAGCGCACCGCGAAAGGGTTCGTCTTCGCTGAACCGAAGACAGCGCGGGCCAGGCGGCAGATTATTCTCACTGAGCTTGCCAAAACTGGTCTCAAGCAGCACCGTGCCAAGCAGGCGGAGGAACGGCTGCGGCTGGGTGCGGCGTGGGAAGACAATAACTTGGTTTTCGCCAACGAAGCTGGGCGACCAATCGAGGCAACGAACCTAGTCCAACGTTCCTTTCGCCGCATATTGGCCCGTGCGGACCTGCCGCTCATTCGATTTCATGACCTACGCCACACCTACGCAACCCTTGCCTTAGGCCGGGGCGTCCATCCGAAGGTTGTAAGCGACGCGCTCGGCCATGCCGACATATCGACAACGTTGAACCTCTACTCCCACGTTACCGCCGCCATGCATCAACAGGCCGCCGATGCGCTGGACGCTGTTCTGCGAGGCTAGTGCGTTGTTGTCAAAACTGTTGTCAGCGGGTGCGGCGGGCGACTACGATTACAGCGGCGCAGATACAAATTCTGGCGCGCGGGCCCGTAGCTCAGCGGTAGAGCTCCGGACTTTTAATCCGGGAGTCGTGGGTTCGAATCCCACCGGGCCCTCCATTTATCCCTGTTTAATAAATGGTGATGGCAGATTGGAGCGAGCTCGAAGTCGGGCCGGGGGACGTTTCGATCATACTTCAGGCCATAACGCCTGGGTGGTGGGTGCTGAGACCGTAACCGGAATCGACTGGTCGGGGCCTGCCGACTACGCGAAGCGCTCGTAAATCAGCGGACAGATGACCACGCCAAGACCTAGGACTACTGTCCTAATACCCTGTAAGGAGCGTCCTGAAGTCCGTCTATGAGGGAGCGATGTTCTGGTTCAACCGGAAGAAATTGTCCGGGTCGTACTTGCGCTTGAGGGCCTTTAAACGCTCGTATTTCCCAGATCCGTAGGCTTGGCGGACCCGCTGCTCACCTTCCTCCATCAAAAAGTTCACATAAACACTCGTGTGGTAAGGCTCAAGGGCCGACCAGAAGTTCCGCGACCACTCGCGCTCCTCATGAAAGCCCTCGGTTGTCTCGGTGGTGGCGTTGATGTTAATCGTGTGACCAGCGCCTCGACTGTCAAAGGCGGTTTCGTCCTCCCCAACGCGAGCGATGGCTCCTCCGAGCTGGAATATCGGAAAGGCCGTGAGCGGAGACGTCATCCGCATGGCGTTGTCAGCAACGAAGTCGATTGAGTCATCCGTCAGGTTGGTTACGTTACAGGACCGGAAGTAGTACCACCAGCCGGCGGGGAACGAGGGATCGAACATTGACTGGTGGGTAACGAACGGCTTCGCGACGCATAGGTCAAGTACCGGCGAGCCGAACCGCTTCATTGGCCGCACGACCTTTTCTCCTTCATCCAGCGGCCCGGCGTAGCAGCATATCACTGTGACGACCGGCTTACCATGCAGCTCCTGTGGGATGACGGGAAGTGGCGGAGCCCTACGGTGGACAACGATCGTCGTCAGGTCGTCCGGCACATCGGCGATCCAGTCCCGGTAGAAGCGCAAGACCTTAGGCGAGTCCTCCATTGGCCAGAAGATCGGCCCGGCCAGCACGATCGGGCCGAGGGGGTTGAGACGAAACTCGAACTCGGTAACGATCCCGAAATTCCCTCCTGCCCCGCGCACACCCCAGAAGAGATCGGCGTTTTCCTTCTCGCTCGCCTTCAGGAATTCGCCGTCGGCTGTCACGATATCGACCGAGAGAAGTTGATCGATCGTAAGCCCGAACTTACGCATTAGCCAGCCGATCCCACCCCCCAGCGTCAACCCGGCGAGGCCAGTGTGTGTGACGATCCCCGCTGGCACGGCTAACCCAAACGCTTGCGTCTCGCGATCGAGTTCACCGAGCAAGACTCCTGCCTGGGCCCGGGCCGTTCGCGTGTAAGGATCGACCCGAATGCCCTTCATGAGGGAGAGGTCGATAACGAGGCCTCCATCGCATACTGAGAGCCCGGGAAAGCTATGTCCACCACTGCGAACGGCCACGCGAAGGCCGGCTTGCCGCGCCAGCTTCACGGCCGCCATGACGTCGGCCGCTCCGGCGCATCGCGCGATAAGGGCTGGATGACGGTCGATCGACCCGTTCCACACCTTGCGATGTTCTTCGTAGTAGGGATCGCCCGGGCGGAAGATCTCCCCGCCGAAGCCGCCGGCGAGCTTTTCCTTCGCCTCGGGGTCGATCTCGGCGTAGTCGATGCTTCCTGCCACTGAACACTCTCCCTCTTCGGGCCGAGTATGCCCTCTGACCGAGCCGTATGTCCATGACAGCTCTAAAGAGCTTTTAATTCGGGAGCGTGGGTTCGAATCCCTGCGTGCCCTCCAATTAGGGCCAATCGGCTGTTTCAGAGGAGCAAGGGCCGCAAAGCTTAAGGCTGAAGTTGGACGCGCCCTCCGCCTGATGCTTCCCTGGCTGGGCTCATTACCAGGTGTTTCGTCAGCCGTTGGAGGCCGGCGCGCAGAGGCACGGGCGGGCCCCACCGGCCGGTTGACGCAATAAGCGCGGGGCTGACGAGCGACTTATCGACATCCCCCGCGCGGCGTGGGCGAAAGACCAATTGAGGCGCAACGCCTAGGTGTTCGCCCAAAACGACGGCTGCATCGAGGATGGGCGTTGCCACCCCGCTGCCGACATTCCAAACGACGTCTTCGGTATACGAGATAGCGAGTTTTACCGCATCTACCAGATCCGACACGTAGAGGAAGTCCCGCACCTGCCGGCCGTCTCCGTGGATCTCTACCGGAAGGTTGTGGGCGATGCGCTCGCTAAAAATGGCCAACACGCCGCCCTCGGCGTCGCTGCGCTGCCGTGGACCATAGACGTTTGACGGCCGCAGTATTGCAAAAGATAGCCCCGCTGCCTGCACACGCTTTTCCGCCAAAAGCTTATGGGTGCCGTAGAAGTTGCCCGGCGAAGGCGGCGTTTCTTCGGTCGCTGGTTCGCCAGTCTCTCCGTAAATCGCTCCCCCCGACGAAATGAACACAAATCGGCGCATGGATGCCTGCCGCGCAGCGTCCAAGAGGACCTGCGTCCCCGTCTCGTTCACATCGCGATCATACTTCGGATCATTCATCGAGCGCTCAACGCTCGTCTGCGCGGCGCAATGAACGATCACATCCGCTTGAGCCTCGTGAATCGCAGTAGCGACCGCTTCTTTCGATCGGATGTCGCCGCTATGTAGCACGACCTCTGGAGGAATATTTGATTCGCGACCCGTACTCAGGTTATCGAGTACATGCACCCGCTGTCCTGCTGCGTGCAACGCGTCGACAACATGCGAGCCGATAAAGCCCGCACCGCCCGTGACGAGGATGCCGCCTTCGCCGAACTTACGCGTCATTTCGATTGACCGCAGCTCTCAAGATACCCAGGAACGGACAACAGCCTGTCCAACCGAACTATCTGGTAGCCCTTTGCCCGTAGCCCCTCGATGATGCCAGGAAGGGCGTTCAAAGTCGCTGAGCGGTCAGTGTGCTCATCGGTGTCCTTTCCGTCATGGAGAAGGATAATCGAACCGGGCTTGACTGAATCGAGTACGCGCCGGGCGACCTCGTCGGGCGGCGGGTCCTTCCAATCCCTTGGTATGACATCCCATGTCACCGTCTTCATACTGTGACTGGCGACGGCATGCAGTTGCCACGGAGTATGGAAGCCGTTAGGAGGACGATAGATGGCCGGACAGACGCCCGCCGCAGACGAAATGGCTCGCTCCGCCTTCCAGAGCTCAGCGTAGCCAGGGTCGACCACGGCATCGCTCTTGTGGTGCCGATACGAATGGTTCCCTATAAGGTGGCCCTGAGCGACAAGACTCCGGACGATTTCGGGATGCGATTCTGCATTCTTACCCACAGTGAAAAACGTGCCCTCCACGCCGTAACGGTCCAGCGTATCGGCGATCCGCAGTGTCCAGGGATCGTTTGGGCCATCGTCGAATGTAATGGCCACTTCCATCCGATCGCGCGGGCCGTGGGTCAGCATCTGCCCGTACAATTGCGATCCTGGTTGCCAGGCGAGATAGACCGCGATCACCGGAAAGCCCAGGCTAAAAACGAGCCCACCCTTTGCGCTGAAAGCCAGTATGGTGCGCAAAGGACGCCGGCCAATACCAACCTGAGGCGTTTTCGACCAGACCGGCGGCACAATCGCGATCACCGCCGCAACGGCGGCTAGCCCCCCGGCCAGCCAAAGAGCGGGCGCGGGTCCACCTGCTTGATTGAGCGCACCGCCGAGGGCAGGCCCAACCGCATGTCCGATACTTTCCATGGTTAGGAACCAGCCGAGGAGCGTTGCCGTCTCGCCGCTCTGCGCTAAATCCATCGCCATCGCGCTCGCAGAAGGCATTGCGAGTGCCAGACCGACCGCCGTTAACGTTGCCAGTAGTACAACCGCGCCTGTGTCGGTCGAGGCTGAAAGGCCCCACACGCCGACGGTTACGGCCAGAAAACCTGCGCCGAGTACCGGGATCCGCCCGACGCGATCTGCCAAAGAGCCACTGAGAAGCACTGCGCAAGCGGCCGCAGCGGCTGCGGGCGCGAACAGGACCAGCTCCTCGCGCACGGAGACGTGTAGAGAAGTTCGGCCGTAGCTGCCGAATACAGCAATCAGAGCCCCAAGGGTCGCGCCTTGAAGCAGGAAGATCAGAGAAAACGCCGACCGACGAGGAGACTTCAACAGACGCAGCCACGCGAGCGGACGCGATCCTCCAGTTTGAGCTTCGGGTTTTATCGGGGGGGCATTCGGGAACCAGCCGACGAACAGGAGCGCAGACAGCAAGGCGCACACGGAGATTGTAATCGCCGCCAGATAGGGGAAAGCGGGGGGAAGGATAAGACCGAGCCCCAGGGCAGTTGCCACAGCTGCGCCGGTCGCCACCGTCATCCCCGCAGAGAGACGCGCCCGCTCATCTTCAGCGAATTCTGCTGCCGCCATGCTGAAGACGGAGGGCCAAATGGCTGCGGCGCCGAGGCCATATAGCGCGGCCCCCGCGACGCCTAAAAGCGGTTGAGCAGCCGCCAGTAGCATCGCCGCCTGTCCCACGACTGCCAGACAGAGACCGCCGAAGAGGCCCCGTTTAGGACCCAGGCGATCGATCAGATGCCCCGCTGGGAGCTGCCCTATAAGTTTCGCCGCCCCGTAAGCGGCCAGAACGTATCCGGCGATTGCCTCGCTGGCCTGGTACTGTTCAGGCAGGTAAGACTGGACTGCGACGAGCAGCGTGAAAACCAGCCCGGCGTCGACCGTGAAGGTGAGCAGCGCGTATTTGCGCGTGCGGCGCTCTCCCAGTGGACGCAGCCGTGCGAGCATATTCGATAGCGGAGATCGAAGAGTCAGAGTGGACATTGCGACAATGAAGATGGCTTGTGCTGCCCGGCTACGAACCGCTGAATGTTATAGACGACAAACCGGCCCCCAGGATCCGCATACGTGATGCTGGCTTGCCCGCGGGCGACGAGCGAACTCAAGAGATCGCCTTCATTGAAGTGCAGTCGGCGTTCCCATACCCGTTCGACGACAACGAAATCGACCCGCTTGAAAGCCGTGTAACAGGCGTACTGCTCCATGTTCCACGGCCTGTGGAACGTACTCTCAGTAAAGAACTCGTTCGAAAGCACCGCGCCGTGGCGGATGAATCGGTACATCCCGTCCTCGCGCTCGCTTGGTTCCAGCACGCGGTAGGTCATACCCGGTTGAAACTCCGGTGAGGCGAAGAACGCAGCATAGACATCCGAGCTGTCGTGAACGACACCCCAATAGCCGCTGGGGGCGCGGTAGAAGCCAATAAAGCCACCAAGCATGAACACCCCGAGCGCGCTGCTCGCGAAACCGAGTCCAAGGGCTGGACGATAGTTCCGGCGCAACCAGGGGGCGACCCATGATAGGACAAACGGCGCCGCGAACCACGACCCGCGGCTGACGATAGACGAGATAGTCGTCCGAACGAAGGCGGTAGGCTCTTCGTTTACGGCGGGGGTTGAAAGAGTCATCCAATAGACCGGAACGAGCGCCAAACCAACAGGCACAACTAAGAGCAGTAACTCCCTCGCGCGTTCTCGATGCAACCCTGTGTAGATGGCGAGGTAGAGGCCGCTGGTGAGCGAGCCGATCACCGGGTGGCTGCTGATGGTGAGCCAGAGTAGAAGGGCAGCGACGACTGTCCTTCGGCGTTCGAACGCTGAAACGAAAAGGAAGAAGAAGAGCGCGCACCATACAGTCGCGAATTGAAATGCGAAGACGGAATCAATGAAGAATGGGTTGATCAGAAAGAGAAGAATCATCCATGGGTCTCGCATTACAGGTCGAGCTAGTCCGGCTGCCCAAACCGTGCCGGCGACCCCAATTCCCATGAGCAAACTGACTGACCAGTTTCCCAGGATCGGGTATGTCAAGGCACCCGCGAGGTAGGGCACGATCGCATACGGAAACGTCACCGCGCTCCCGCCGTCCAAAAGCGAGATATGTAATGGCAACCGCCCGTGGTGGAATATCTGGTCGCTCAAGTACCAGACGTGGGCGTAGTTGTGCATAGAATCAGAAGCTAGGAAGAGCGATGTGCGGAGGATGTCGCCGACGGCAAACGCGAGTCCGAGCAAAACGAGCGCGGGCAAAACCTTGACCGAGAGGGCCGGCATATCCGATGGCTTGTGGCGGCCGGCAAAAACGCGCCACCAGGCGCCGATCATGGCGAGCGCATCGATGATTCCATCACGGATGCTCGTCCGTGACCGTTGGACCGGCACTGGCACAATCACGTCGTTCGATACTCTATAGCCCAGGCGGGGCAGTACGACGGCAACCTCAACCGTCTCGCTGTACCGGTATCCGTGGTAGTACTTCAGCGCGTCGATGAGGGGACCTGCTCTGAATACTCGGTACCCAGATTCGACGTCATAGAAACGGATGCCGGCCCACAGCGAGGCCCACCAGGTAAGTAGGTTGTTGCCGGTCCGCTTAAGCACGCTATAGCCTGAAAGATCTCGACGCGCGACGGCGGCATCGAATCCTTCGTCAGTCACGCGGCGCATAAGTCGCTCGAGATCAGCCGGGTTGTGCTGTCCATCGGCATCGACCGTGATGATCAGGTCATCAGCGCTGAGTTCGCCTGCTGCTACGAGTCCGGCTATCTCCTTGAAGGCGGCGTAGTATGCCGCGGACAGGCCCCGGTTGCGTTTGAAGAAGATCGTGTGCGCGGATCGCCGGTGACGCACCCAGGCGATGATCAGCTCTCGCGAGCCGTCCGTTGACCCGTCCTCGACGACAACGATTTGGTCCACTAGCCGCTCCAGCTCATCAAGGACCTGGACGACCGTGTCCTCTTCGTTGTATACGGGGACGACGGCAATCCGGCGGGGCGTTGTAACTGCGGATCTCGCCTGTTGGGCGCGCTGGACCGTATTCATGCTGTGGGAACTGTGGCCACCGCCTCCTCGCCCAGCCGTTCCACAAGCCAGGGCACCGTCCGCTTCATGCCCTCCTCGAAATCGATCTGCGGCCTCCAGTCGAGCTGTCGCCGCGCCTTCTGGCTCGAAACATCCCTCCCCGCATAATCACCCGCGCGCGCCGGGATGAATTCGATTTCGCTTCGACATCTGGTCAGGCGCAGCACCGTCTCAGCGATGCGGAGGATCGTTACCTTCTCGCTTCCATCAAGGTTGTACGTTTGGTTGACCGCTACCTCGCCGAGCGCCGACACATGCCCACGCGCCAGGTCTTCTACGTAAATAAATTTCCGATGCTGGCTGCCGTCACCACTGATCGTCAGGGCCTCCCCTCGCAACGCCTTGCGCACAAACACCGGCATGACAAGGGAGAAACGCATCCTTGGCCCGTACGGAATGCCGTAGCGCAGGATTGTGAATGGAAGCTTATGCATGCTCCAGTAATCGTGGCAGAGCATCTCGGCGGCAATTTTGGAGGTCGTATATACGTGACGCGCTGCGGAGATGTCCATAGCTGCAGCTTCATCGACAGTATCAGAATCCGAAGGCTGCGCCGACGAATAAACCCAGACCGTGCTGGCGAGCACAAACCGCTTGACCCCGTTCAAACGTGCGGCTTCAAGGGCGCGGAGAGTTCCCGTCACGTTGAGATCGATGGCGCCCGCCGGGTCGGCGACAACATCGTTTACATCGGCCACCGCCGCCAGGTGGTAAAGCACATCCACGCCGGCGCACGCCGCGTTTAAGCTCGCCCCATCCAGCACACTGGCTTCGCGAAATTCAACGTCATCTCGGTCTGGAACCCGTACATCGATGACCGCCACATCGTGGCCCGCCCCCGCGAGCGCATCCACCACATGCGATCCGATGAAGCCGGAAGCGCCTGTAATCCCTATTCGCATCTCAATCCCCAACCGCGGCATTCGCCGTCTGCATCAACTCCACAGCGTGGTCCAGTGAATCCACAACGTACTCCGCGTCCTCTGATTCCATTCTTGCCGAAATCGGAAGGCAGATGTGCTCGGCGCAGATCCGCTCTGCTTGAAGCAGCCGTCCGGCCGGATAGCCTCGGAAGACCGGCTGCAGGTGGCACGGCGTTTCGTAGACCTCGCCGCTCAATCCTACGTCGAACTTATCGCGCAACGCTGTCTTCAGCGCAGCGCGGTCAATGGCCGGATCCAGCAAAGCTATGTACTTGTAGTAGTTGGAGCGAACGCCACGAGGCACAGTCAAGGGGCGAACGCCTTCGCGACGTCCGCTCAGACGACGATCATAGACGTCAGCGATACGACGCCGGCGTTGGATGAATTCCGGGAGGCGCCGCAACTGCGCCCGGCCGATGATTGCGTGCGGTTCGCTCATCCGCCAATTGTAGCCAAGGCGAACGTGGTAGTTGGTCGTGAATCCTTCCTTCCCCTGGTCTCTATAGATAAGAGCCTCATGATAAATAGCCTCATCGCTGGTCGTAATCATTCCTCCTTCGCAGCTGGTCATCACCTTCGTTGGGTAGAAGGAAAAGGCTGCCGCAACTCCAAAGCTGCCCGCCGGTCGACCGCCAAGCGTCGAGCCTTGCGCGTGCGCGGCATCCTCGATCAACGGCACACCGACTTGCTTGCAGACATCGGAAATTTCTGAGATGCGGGGAGTGATCAAGCCCCCAATATGCACGACGATGATGGCCGCAGTATTTGCGTTAAGACATTCCCGCAGGCTACCCAAATCGAGGGCGAAGCTGCCTGGCTCACAGTCGGCGAACCGCACACGTCCGCCGGCATGAATAACCGCGGCCGCAGTCGCAAAGAACGTGTTGGTCGGGACGATCACCTCTCGGTTTTGCACTCCGATCGCCCGGAGGATGATCTCGAGAGCGCTCGTGCCGCTGTTTACGGCAACCGCGTACGGCACCCGGCAAAGGGCTGCGAACTCTTCCTCGAACTGCCGGCCGTTCTGGCCAAGAGTGAGCGCTCCTGTCCTCAGGCACTCACTTATTTCCTCGGTAATATTCGATATATCTTCGTTCGAAAATGAAATAGATGCGGGAGGAACTCTCATCGCACACCTTTCTGCTAACCCAGAACGCCACGAAGAGCGCCTGATTAACTACATTGCAACTGTAGCGGCGCTCGAACCCTCAAACCTTAAGAAACCACTAAGGAACGGGTAATAAATCCCGAAACCGCCTGCCGGAGCGCTGAGAAGCGGGCAACTCGACGGTGAACGTTGTGCCACCGGGCCGCGATTCGACACTGATATCGCCGCCGAGCCCTTCGACGACGTACTTTACGATCGACAGGCCAAGTCCGACGCCTTCCCGATGCACCCTACTGGCCTCGGCTCCTCGATAGAAACGATCGAAGATCCTGGGCAACTCCTCGGCAGAAATGCCGATTCCAGAGTCACGCACGCTTAATCTTGCTCGTCCGTTCTGCTTGTTGAGGGACACGATGACGCCGCCGCCGTCAGGCGAGTAGTTGAGCGCGTTCTCGAGCAGGTTCCGTATGACCTGCTGCAACCTTTGCGCATCACCTTGCACCATGAGACTAGGGGCAATGTTCACTTGCAATGAGGCCGTCGGCTCAGCGAACTGCATCCGCGATGCTTCTTCGCTGCATAGGCGTGAGAAATCGACGGGTGCACGCTCAAGCGACTGCGCTCTATCCCGGTTGAGCAGCAATAGATCACCGACGAGAGAGGTCATCGCGCTCGCCTCACGGGACATGCGCTCCAGGCAAGCCGCGCGGTCCCCTTCGGGTAGCTCCGGATCACGGAGGATATAGAGATTCGTTCGCAGTATGGTCAATGGGCGGCGAAGCTCATGAGACGCCTCCGCCAAAAACCGGCTGTGCGCCGCGAGCGTCTGCTCTATGCGCTGGATGAGATCATTGAACGTCGCCGTGAGCTCCCCAATCTCATCTTTTGTCGGACGTTCGATCAGCCGTTGGCTGAAATCGCTCGTACGCTCGACCCGGCGGGCCACGCGCGAGACCTCCCGGATCGGGTCAAGCGCGCGTCCCGCAATGAAGTAAGCCGGAAGCGAAGTTACCAATAGCGCGAGGATACCTCCGATGAGGAGAGTGCCGCGGATTTCAGTCAGTGCTTCATCCGTTTCATTCATTGGACGAGCGACCTCAATGCTTCCTCCACTGTGAGAGCCGGAATCGATGGGCATATGAAGAAGGCGGAGCTGTTGCTGCGCCACCTTGCGCTCGTACACTGCCGGCTCGTTCGGCGAGCCGCCGCGGGGAAGAACATCGGGAGAGCCTCGGAACGACGAATAGAGCACTTGGCCTGAGGAGTCCCGGATCTGAAACAGGAGCCCCGCGGCCTCCTCCATCTCCAACGCCTGACGGCTGCTCTCAATCAGTGCTTCGTCCAGCGTTCCTGGTGGCAAGGTAGCGAGGATCGAATTCGCCTGGGCTTCTAAGCCATCGTCCAGGCTGCCGTAGATACGCGTGCTGGCCAGGAAGTTGACCGTGATCGCGAAGCCGGCGAGGACTACTGCGACCAGTGCCACGCAGAGCAGGGTGATACGAAGCCGAAGAGACATCGGCGTCTATTCCTTCAAAACGTAGCCGATTCCGCGCACGGTATGGATCAACCGGGGTTGACCTTCCCCTTCCAACTTCTGCCGAAGGTTGGCAATGTGTACTTCAAGGCTGCCTGAAGCCGAATCCGCCCAGGCAGGCCCCCATACCGAAAGAATCAGGTCGTCGCGTTTATGAACGGTCTCAGGAGCTTCGAGGAGGATCTGTAGGATCCGGAACTCCGTAGGAGTGAGCGAAAGCTCTCGGTCGCCACGGCGAGCGACCCACGTTCGGTCGTCCAAAGAGACGTCGGCGTATGTGTGCTCCCCGCTTATCGGTTGACGCTCGCGGGCGCGGCGGCGCAGCGCAAGCAGCCGCGCCACAAGCTCGTCGAGGTCGAACGGCTTCACGAGGTAGTCGTCGGCCCCGGCCTCAAATCCGGCAAGGCGGTCGACCACGGCATCTCTAGCGCTAAGCATTAGCACCGGTGCCGAAGTGCTGTTGCGGAGCAGCCTGAGCGCCGTCACTCCATCCATCCCGGGCATCATGACGTCCAGGACGATGAGTTCAATGGAGGGCTCTCGTTGAATGAGCTCAAAAGCTTCGCCTGGTCCATCAGCAGTGCATACACGGAACCCGCGTCGTCCCAGCGCTAGGTTAAGCGCAGCCAGGAGGCTCCTGTCATCATCCACGATCAGTACCTGCGGCTGATCTTCTAGCGGCAGACCCGGTGTTGCAGGTGCGCGCAGCTTGTTACTCACGTCTCGCCTAAATTCTAATCGGATTCGTCGGTCAGAAGACAGACCGCCCAAGAGAGAAGCCTTGCCTATAAATCGATGCCGGAGTACTCAGATGTCCGGTGAAGGATTTACCGCAAAATGCGAGATCAACTTTACTGGGCCGGCGAGCGGCTTCTCTTTTGATTCTCTTCTCAAGACCTGATAAGGTGTACGGAGCAAGAGGTGCTCCACGCTACGGACCCCACTTGCAATAAGTCCTCAGCGGTGTCGGCCGCTGAGGACTACCTCTTTCGGGGAGTTATCTCCAACCGATAATCTTCACAGGACGTTCCGACACTGTTTAGGCTTCAGGCGAAGTTGCCATTCAACTGAAGTGGGCATGACGCCCCAGCTAATGCGCAGGCGCTGTCTGACCGTATACTTCAGTGCTGATTTCATAGGCGTGCGCTTCTAAAGCGAGTGCGTCTGCGCGGGAGGCCGCCAGGGCGTCCGGCGCTAGCTCAGAGCGCTCGACCAACTCGAGCTCCTCCGCTGTCGAATCAGGTCCTCTCCATCCGACTCTAACCTCGCCGGCGCCACGAGCATAGAACTTGATCTGGAAGATATCACCCTCGCCGAGGCTGGACTCCGCAAGTACTAAAACGTCCTCATAACAGCCGACAGGAACGCAAGTCTGTTGGCCCGTTTGGTCCACCTGGGCATAGTCAGACCAATCAACCGCCGGACCCCAGCCCTGATAGTAGCTAGGAATTTCCGGCCTTGGGTCGGTCCACATTTTGATCCCAGGCTTAGAATTTCGGATGCCGGCGATCCAGGTTGGCGCTTCTACGAATTCGCCCGCCTTGTATTCCTCGGGGTGCTCTCCGAAATACCAAACGTTGCCATCATCGTCCTGCGCATAAAAGGCAATCTCTTTCTCGACCAGCTCACCGTCGGTAAAATCCTCGATCCAGGCGACGGCCGTCCGTACACCCAGGATTTCCTTGGTCAAATCAGTGACGGTGAATTGCAGGCGGTGCGGTACCTTCTTCCTGCGCTCTGTCGTGTAACCTTCGTAGACCCATCTGGTTCCAGGTTTCAGCGGGTACCATTCGTTGTCGATATTTGTCGATTGCGAGAACTTGCCGGGATCGAACTCCGTGAACTGCGGTTGCGGCGCCTGGCCAGCGGCGGACGGTCCCGGCGTTGGCTGATTCGTGCCGGTCGGTGCGGCATTAGTCGCCCCCGGACTAGCCTGGGTGTTGTTGCTGCGCGCGGAAGAATCGCCACCGCAGGCACCGGCTCCTGCAATAACGACCAGCGAAGCGACGACTATATAGGCAGCGTATGGAAGTCGCATGACCCCTTCCCTCAGCACTCCATTCGCGTTCGGTGGAGCAAGCATATAGGTGTAAGCCACCATGAAAATCACATGAAGAAAAATAAAATTCATTAGAATTGCAAAACTCGCATCGTAATCCGTTGACATTCCAGACACACGAGCAATATGTTGCTGCTACAAGGCCAAAAACTGGCGCCTCACAGAAGGGGGAGGTCAACGGTAAGTATTAAGTCTTAGCCCTCAGCGGCCGACACCGCTGAGGACTTTTTGCGAGAAGGGGTCCGTAGCATGGAGCACCTTTTGCTATCTCCTAAAGGCATCGGTGAGCGATGACCTGCATGAGAAACCTCCGCGGCGAAGGAGGTAACCATCAATGCGCTGGCTAATTGATGGCTGCCTTAAGGCCCGCGTCCCAATCGTCGTCATCGCCGCCGCCCTGATGTTCCTCGGGTTCAGGGACGTCCGCGATATGCCCGTGGACACGCTTCCTGAGTTCGGGCCTACGACTGTCGAAATCCAAACTGAGGCTCTCGGCTTATCGGCCAACGAAGTCGAGCAGCTGATCACCGTGCCCATGGAGCAGGACCTCCTCAATGGAGTCGCGTGGCTTAAGTTCATTCGCTCGAAGTCAGTACCCGGCCTTTCCTCTATAGAGCTGGTTTTCGAGCCGGGCACCGACCCTTACCGCGCCCGCCTGGCGGTTCAGGAGCGAGTATCGCAGGCAAAGGTCGCCTTACCGGGCGTATCCAGCCCACCGCAGATGCTTCAACCTCTGTCGTCGACAAACCGGGTGATGATCGTTGGGCTTTCCTCGAATGATCTCACCCCGATCGAGATGTCGGTGCTGGCCCGCTGGACGATCAGGCCTCGCCTGATGGGTGTCCCGGGAGTAGCGAACGTCTCCATTTGGGGACAGCGCGAGCGTCAGTTGCAGGTGCTGGTGGACCCCGCACATCTTCACGACACCGGCGTCTCACTCCTTCAGGTCGTCGAGACCAGCGCGAACGCGCTCTGGGTGTCTCCCTTGACCTTCGTCGAAGCATCGTCGCCGGGTACCAGCGGCTTCTTCGATACGCCCAACCAGCGGATCGGAATTCAACATATCCTACCCGTCTCGTCGCCCGACGACTTGGCGAAGGTCAATGTCGAAGAGACGAATCTCACCCTCGGTGATGTCGCTAGTGTGGTTGAAGATCACCAGCCGCTGATCGGCGATGCTGTGCTTGGCGACGGCACCGGCCTTCTGCTGGTAATCGAGAAGTTCCCTGAGGCCAATACACTCGATACAACCCACGGCGTAGACGAGGCGATAGAGGCCTTAAGGCCGGGTATGTCGGGCGTACAGTTTGACACCTCCGTATTCCGGCCGGCTACCTCCATTCGCAGCGGCCTCGACGACCTCGAAATCGCTGGGCTCATTGCGCTCGTCATCATCGCCTTGGCCCTCGGGCTGCTCTTCTTTCAGTGGCGGACGGTTCTGGTTGCACTCGCGGTGCTGCCGGTGACCATCGTGGCCGCTGTTTTCACACTCAGCCTGCTTGGAGAAACGTTCAACGTCATTGTGCTCGCGGGGCTCGTGGCGGCCCTTGCCCTCGTAATCGACGATGTCGTCGGCGATACCCATGAGGTCTTCCGGCGCCTCCGTCAGCGGGTGGACGATAGCGAAAAGTCCACGATAGCGACTGTACTCGAAGCATCGCTGCAGATGCGTTCGGCGATTGCTTACGCCGTCCTCATTATTGTCGCCGCAGTCGCGCCGGTCTTCTTTCTGGACGGCCTGACCGGTGAGTTTTTCCCGCCACTCGCGATCGCTTACCTGGTTACGATTGCCATCTCTATGGCCGTTGCGATAACGGTGACACCAGCCCTAAGCGTACTTCTCTTTTCGGTGGTGCCGCCGGCGAAGCACGAGGCGCCTATCGGCCGCTGGCTGCAGCGGAACTATGGCGTCCTGCTCTCCAGAGTATTGAGCCTCCCCATTCCCGTGATACTTGGCGCCGTTGCAGTACTCATGTTTGTTGGTCTCTTGGCAGTACCCCTGCTCGACAAACCATCGCTGACGCCTTCGTTTCGCGAACACGAACTACTGATACAGATCGACGGCGCGCCCGGCACATCATTGCCCGAGATGAGCCGTGTAGCGAACGCAATGAGAGATGAGTTGCGTACCCTCCCCGGCGTGCGGAATGTCGGCGGCCACGTCGGGCGCGCCATCCTGTCCGACCAAACCGTCGGCGTGAATTCAGGTGAGCTCTGGGTCTCCGTCGATTCCTCCGAAGACTACGACTCGACTGTGTCCGCTGTTCAGAGGACCGTAGATGGCTATCCCGGGCTATCTCATGAGGTCGTCACCTATTCAGACCAAAAGGTCAAGGAGGGAGAGACGGGATCCAGCGCGGACGTTACTGTCCGTGTGCTTGGTGAGGATCTGGGCGTCCTGCGCACCAAAGCGGACGAGATCAAGCAGATGCTCTCGGGCATTGACGGGGTAGTCGACC
>VBEI01000046.1 GCA_005882715.1 Chloroflexota bacterium
CCGTAGTTGGACGGCCTCTCGTCTCATAGATTGTGCGGCGCGCGCAGCGACAAGAGCGCCCAT
The DNA here is from genome assembly GCA_005882715.1 of Chloroflexota bacterium. Taxonomy (GTDB): domain Bacteria; phylum Chloroflexota; class Dehalococcoidia; order SM23-28-2; family RBG-16-64-32; genus CF-163. The sequence continues at coordinate 64 of VBEI01000046.1, forward strand.
CTGGGGCCACATCGTTCCGCGCTCGCAAGCGTTCCAGACTGCCTGCTATAGTGGCTGCCGTGATAATCTCCGTGATCGGCGGCGAAGGGGCGACGGCGGAATCGCTGCGGGTGGCTGAGGAGGTAGGGCGGGAACTGGGGCGGCGCGGTGTAACACTGGTCTGCGGCGGACGAGGCGGCGTCATGGAAGCAGCGTGCCGCGGCGCGCGCTCGGCCGGGGGACATACGATAGGGATTCTTCCGGGCCGGAACGCGGCCGAAACCCCCCCGAACCCCTACGTCGAGTTTCCGATCTTCACCGGCATCGGCTACGCACGCAACGCGATCGTCGCGCTGACCGGCGAGGCGGTGATCGCGATCAGTGGGTCGTACGGCACGCTGAGTGAGATCGCGTATGCGCTGATCAACCAGGTCCCGCTGGTCGGGCTCGATACCTGGGACTTCGACTATCACGACTGGGAGCCGGGCGGGATCGTGCGCGTGACTGGAGCTCCAGAAGCGGTCGAGAAGGCGGTGTCGATGGCGGAGGCGCGGCGGGCGGGAGCCGCAAAGTAGCGGTGGGCAACGCAGCCATTCGCGCGGTCCATGCGCGTGAGATCCTCGACTCGCGGGGTAACCCTACCATCGAGGTTGATGTTGCGCTCGAGAGCGGCGCCGCCGGGACGGCCAAGGTGCCCTCGGGAGCATCAACCGGCGTCCACGAGGCGGTTGAGCTGCGGGACGGTGACAAGTCACGCTACGGTGGCAAGGGTGTGCTCAAGGCGGTTGCCAACGTCAACGGGACGATTGCGGGGAAAATCGTGGGGATGGCCGGGGATGACCAGCGGGCGCTCGATCAGGCGCTGATCGAGCTAGACGGGACGCCGAACAAGTCTAGTCTAGGGGCGAACGCGACGCTCGGGGTATCGCTGGCGGTCGCACACGCAGCTGCCTCACATTCATCGCTTCCCCTCTACCGATACCTCGGCGGAGAGGAGGCGCGGCTGCTGCCCGTGCCGCTGTTCAATATCTTGAACGGGGGAAGGCACGCGGAAGGCTCAACCGACTTCCAGGAGTTCATGGTGGCGCCGGTGGGCGCGCCCACGTTTGCGCAAGCTCTGCGGATGGGTTCGGAAGTCTACCATTCGCTGTTCCGGCTGCTGCACGACCGGGGGCTGCCGACGACGGTGGGCGACGAGGGCGGGTTCGCGCCGCCGCTGCCGAAGAACGAGGCGGCCATGGAGCTTATCGTTCTGGCGATTGAGACCGCCGGCCACCGGCCGGGCGAGGACGTGGCCATCGCGCTCGATCCGGCAACCTCTGAGCTGGAGAAGGACGGCCACTACGTTCTCGCGCGGGAAGGACGGAAGTTCGCGCCGGAGGGCCTCGTGGAACTGTGGGAAGAGTGGTGCCGGAAGTACCCCATCGTTTCGATCGAAGACGGGATGGCGCAAGAGGACTGGGCGGGCTGGCGGCTGCTGACCGAGCGCATTGGCGACAAGGTGCAACTCGTGGGCGACGACATCTTCGTCACGAACGTCGAGCGCATCCGGCGAGGCATCCAGGAGAAGGCGGCGAACTCGGTGCTGATCAAGCTCAACCAGATCGGAACGCTGACCGAGACGCTGGACGCCGTCGATGAGGCAAGTATGGCCGGCTGGACGTGCGTAATCTCGCACCGAAGTGGGGAGACAGAAGACACCACGATCGCTGACCTTGCAGTGGCGACGGGAGCGGGCCAGATAAAGACGGGCGCTCCGGCCCGGGGGGAGCGGACGGCGAAGTACAACCGCCTGCTGCGGATCGAGGAAGAGCTGGGGGAGCGGGCGCGCTACGCGGGCCGCGATATACTGAGGCGCGCGGCAAACTTGTAGCGGCAGGGCTTAGGCTCGCCCTCGCAGGCCTCTACGCCTGCAGAAACATTGGAAATCGAGGAGGTCTCTCATGACAGACATCAATAACATCGGCGTGATCGGCGGCGGCGTGATGGGATCCGGCATCGCCCAGGCGCTCGCGGTGGGCGGCGCGCGGGTGACGGTGCGGGACCTCAACGAGCAGCTGATCGAGAAGTCCCGGTCGACGATCGTGGAAGGGCGCTACGGGCTTAAGCGGGGGGTCGAGCGCGGAAAGACCACGCAAGAGGACACCGACGCGGCACTGGCGCGGCTGTCCTTCACGACAACCTTGGAGGACCTGAAGGACGCGGACCTCGTCATCGAAGCCGTGCCGGAAGACCTGGAGTTGAAGAAGAAGGTGTTTGCGGAACTCGACCGTGTAGCGGGGCCGGGGACTTTCTTCGCCACAAATACGTCTGGTCTCGCCATTTCGGACATCAACAAGGCTGTGTCCGAGGAGCGCCGGCAGCGCTTCACCGGCATGCACTGGTTTAGCCCGGCGCCGGTGATGAAGCTCGTCGAGCTAGTCTACGCCCCTGAGACGGCGGAGGAGACGATCGAAGCTTTAGAGTCGCTCTGCCAGCGAGCGGGCAAGGCGACAGTGCGAGTGAAGGACGCGCCGGGCCGCTATGGTTTCATCGCCAACCGCATATACTTCGCAGCGGTGCGAGAGGCGCAGAAGGTGCTGGAGGAAGGGATCGCGACGCCGGAAGACATCAACAAAGCAATGGTCTTTGGCTTCAATTGGCCGGTTGGACCACTCGCTATGGTAGAGGGCGCGACGAAGGGCTGGCAGTAGAGCGGCTTGACATCCGACGTGTAAGCGTTCAGAGTGGGAGCTTGTTTCCGCGACCACCAAATACGATGAAGATCTGGTCACTGTTACCCAGCGCCACCGAGGTATTGTTCGCGCTCGGGCTCGACGAGGAAATCACGGGCGTCACGCACGAGTGCGACTACCCGCCGCAGGCCAATTCAAAGCCGCGCGTAACGCACAGCGAAATCGATTCGTCACGTAGTAGCGGGGAGATCGACCTGCAGGTCACGGGGAGGTTCCGGGTAGGGGCGCAGATCTACGGTATCGATGAGCAGCGCCTGCACGCCGATCCGCCCGACCTGATCGTCACTCAGGACCTCTGTCCGGTGTGCGCGGTGTCCCCTTCTGATTTCGCGAGGCATATGGAGTCCACGGGTTGTCGGGCGGAGGTCCTGTCCCTGAACCCGAACCGGCTCGGTGACATTCTGGATGATGTCCGGCGTATCGGCGCAGCCACCTCGCGGACGGTAGAAGCGGAGGCGCTCGTACGTGAGCTATCGGGCGGTATCGATGGCGTCCGAGAGTCGATCGGCGGCGATGGCGAACGACCGCGCGTTCTCTGCCTTGAGTGGCTGGACCCGCCGATGCCGGGAGGGCATTGGGTCCCGGAAATGATCCGCATTGCGGGCGGCGACGACGGCGCGCTGATCGCCCCGGGCGAGCCTTCGCGGAAGCTGCCCTGGGAGGCGATGCGGCGAACGGAGCCAGCCGTTATCGCGCTGATGCCGTGCGGGTTTGGTGCCGAGCGGGCGGCGAGCGAGGCGGAAGTCCTCTGGGAGCTGGACGCGTGGGCGACGCTTCCGGCCGTGCGCAAAGGGCGCGTCTATGCGCTCGATGGTAACAGCTTTTTCAGCCGTCCAGGCCCGCGCCTGGTCGACGGGCTCGAAATACTCGCTCACACTTTCCATCCAGACCGCATCGCGAAGGTGCCTCCCGTCGGCAGCATACTCAAGCTCGTAACGCCGCCCGCCGGCGGCTCGAGCGTCGAAAACTGGACGATGCGGTTCGAGCCCCTAATCGGGGTGCCATCGTGACGCAGAGCGGCGTTCGGACGCAGATCAAGACGGCATTGGCGGGCTTCCCCGACCGGTATGCCTTGCCCTCTCGCCCTTCCGCTGCTCAGCCCGCGATGCAAGACGCTTTCCGGCAGACGCAGTTCCTGCTGCCCGGTGAACTGGAGCTGTTCGAGAAGATGATGAACCTCCAGCTGCAAATCGTCGCGGCGAACGCGAGGCTGCGGACTTCTGAAGCAGCGGCGCTGTTCTCCTTCTGGTCGCGTGGCTTCGCTCACATGGCCGACGCCTGCACAATGACGACGCTCGGTTCGTACTCGGCCGCACCGCCCCTTGTGCGGGCCGCCTGCGATTGCGTGGCGGCCCAGCGCTCGCTATTGTCGGACGGTTTCGCCGAATATGAGGAATGGCTCGAGAACGCGGTCACGCAGGACCGGGAGCACGCAGCGATGGCGCTTGATCTCGGCCGCTTCCGAGCGGGCTCCGCTCTGGCTGAGGACGAGCGCCTGGGCGGCGTCTACCGCCTCGTAAGCGATCTTTCGATGCCGCACCTCGGCGCCACGGCTCTCCAGATCGCACCCGATTCGAACCTTCAGAAGCTAGCGATCGCCTTCGGCGAGACTTTGTTCCACTTGGGCTGGGCGGAGTTGATCGCGGGCTGGTTGCTGACGCTCTCGGACGTTCAACTGACGATAATTGTCTCATCGGGCGTTTTCGTTGTTGATCACTCAATTTTGGCTGTCTACCAGAGCTACTCGCGGGAGGCAAACTCGATTCTGGCTAGCCGGCGCAGGTGTTACGTCGAGGAGGTCGACGGGCGCTACCTGTTCCACAACTACCGCCGGACGGCGTCAGGCTCGCCGAAGAGGGTCCTACTATAGCGGGACGCGGCCGCGATTGCTTCGATAAGATACTCGTGTGATCAGTGTTGATGTAGTCGTCCCCGTCTACAACGAGGAACGCGCCCTTCCCCAGTCGATCCCGGTCCTGCGGGACTTCCTTTCCGGGCCCAGCTTTCCCTTCGAATGGCGCATCGTGATAGCCGACAACGCGTCGGTAGACAATACACCCGCGGCGGGACAGCAGCTAGCCGCCTCGAATAGCGGCAAGGTGGAGTACGTCCGCATCGAGCGTAAGGGGCGGGGCTTCGCGCTGAAGCAGACCTGGCTCGCTAGCCCCATGGATATCGTGAGCTACATGGACGTTGACCTCTCCACGGGTCTCGAAGCCTTCCCAGCACTTGTTGGAGCCATCGCGAATGACGGCTACGACGTTGCCGTCGGCTCACGGCTTGCCAGGAAGTCGCAGATCACGCGCTCACTAAAAAGGCGGGTGCTGACGCGCGGCTACAATACGCTCATCAAGACGATGTTCAGGACGCACTTCGATGACGCCCAGTGCGGGTTCAAGGCCGTGAACCGGCAGGCGGCCCAAAGCATCGTCCCGCTAATTGAGGACAACAACTGGTTCTTCGACACTGAGCTGCTCATCCTCGCGGAGAAGATGGGTTACCGGGTGAAGGACGTGCCGGTGAAGTGGGTAGAGGATATGGACACGAGAGTGAAGATCGCAGCGACGGTTACGGAGGACATGCGGGGGCTGCTTCGCCTGCGCACCAGCCAGCCGTGGCGGCGTGCTGACGGCAAATCAAAGATAGACTAATCAGCGCGAGGCCGGGAGAGATGAAGGGCAGCGAGGCCTCCATTGGAGTCATCGGTGGCGGCGTTGCGGGACTCGTCGCGACTTACCGTTTGCTACAGCAGGGAAATCGGGTCCATCTGTTTGAGGCGGCGCCTTCTGTGGGCGGGCTCCTGCGCACATTTGAGATCGGCGGCGAAAGGATCGAATGCTTCTACCACCACCTCTTTACCTCCGACGGCGCCGCGGTCCGCTTGCTCGATGAATTGACCCTCCTGAAAACGGTGAAGTGGCGACCGACGACGGCTGGCATCTTTTACGGTGGAAGGGTCTACGCGTTCACGAGCACACTGGACTTACTGCGTTTCACGCCGCTCGCCGGCATACGAGACCGCATTCGCCTGGGCCTCGTGGGCCTGCGCCTGCGTCGCGAGCGGGATGGGTCAAAGTTTGAGGGTGTGACGGCGATCGACTGGATGCGCAGGAACGCAGGCGAGCGAAGCCTCCGGGTGGTCTGGGAACCGCTGCTGCGCGGCAAATTCGGCGCCATGGCGGATGAGGTGCCGATGACGTGGCTCTGGAACCGCATTCGGCTGCGCTTTTCGTCTCGCGGCCAGTTTTCGCAAAAGGAA
>VBEI01000047.1 GCA_005882715.1 Chloroflexota bacterium
GGCATCGATTGATTCGCGGGATGCACCGCGCTTTGGCAGCAGTGGCCTTCGCCGGAAACGACGTGATCGTGGAGCACGTCCTCCTGTACGAGGAGTGGAAGCGAGACTTGGTCGAGGCGCTCAGAGGGGTGCCTGTCTGTCTGGTGGGGGTTCATTGCTCTATTGGAGTGCTCGAAGAGCGAGAGCGGCGAAGAGGCGACGCGGTGGTCGGACAGGCGCGAGCACATTACGAGGCAGTCCATACTAACCTTGATTACGACATCCGGATCGACACTTCCGAGGAGGAACCTCGTGCTGCCGCCGAGATTATTGCCAAAGTCGTTGCCTCCAAAGAGTACCCGGACGTAACTCTATTCAGAAACATTGACTGCCTCCAAATCCCCGTTCCGGACCTCGACGCCGGTCTTGCGTTCTACCGCGACAAGCTCGGGCACGAGCTGATCTGGCGCACGAAGACCGCAGCCGGTCTGCGGATGCCGGAGACCAACGCCGAGATCGTCATCCAGACAGAGCGATCGCAGCTGGAGGTGAACCTGAGGGTCGCTTCGGCGGACGCGGCGATCGAGCGCATAGTTGAAGCGGGCGGGAAGCTGGTCGCGGGGCCGTTCGACATCCAGATCGGGCGGTGCGCCGTCGTGCTCGATCCGTGGGGAAATGTGCTCACCGTACTGGACGCGAGCAAGGGGTATCTGGTGACAGACGACGCGGGGAACGTTACCGGCATCGAATCTCGGTGACGCGAGCCTTGCCTCGCCGCTATGCCTCGTTCGGTGGTCGTTCAGATTTCAGGCGGCGGGTTCGACGGGGCGGACGACGGGGTGCGCGGCCCTGCGAGAATCCCACCAGAGGAAGAAGGCGGAGACTGCCAAGACGGCGAACCCAAGAAGGCTGAGGACCAGGTAGTTGCGGATGAAGAGCCAAACGACGTCGACGCCTAGGTCGATCAACTCTTTCTCGAACGGGTCCGCTTCGGTCTCGGCCGTACGCAGGGCGAAGCGGACGGCGACAGCGCCGGCCAGCGAGATGACCGCGGCGGTTGCGGTGGCGGCCGCGAGAGCGAGCAGCCGCACGTAGGACTTGAGGTTAAGCCAGAGAAGAGCGGCAAGTACCAACGACAGAAATCCGAAGAGTGCGGCCGCAATCAGATAGATGGTATTCCATTTCTGGGTGACCAGCCCAAATGCGCGGTTAAGGCCGTCCGCGGTCGAAAAGCGTGCGATATTTTGCTGGCTTTTGCTATCAGTTTGCGCCCAGGCCGACATTCCGTCGTCGTAAATCCGGTCAGCGGACTGGTCCAGAAGACGTTGTCGTAGTTCTTCGCCTTCGATGCGAGCGGCTTCGTCCTTTGGGATTTCTACCGGTACTGGAAAGTTGGGCACGCGTATGGGGTCCTGGTCGCTTGTCTGAGCAGCTGCATGCAGGTCGTTCGTGACCTGCGGGAGGATGGCATCGATGTCCGTGGTTATGGCAATGCCCCTGCGAAGGATGCGATGTGCGGTGCCGTCAGCGCTCACCTGAAAGGCCGTGAGGAACAAGAAAAAAGCGGCAAGCGTGAGCGCGAGAAATGCTGCGACCAGCCACCGAGACGCAACGTGCAGGAGGGCGCGGCGCGTCACGGCATTTCGAGCACGACGGTGCCCGCAAGCATGTCGTGCAGGGCGCGGCGCTCTTCGTCGAAGAACACCGGCGCGGCGCCGATGCCGAGCGGCAACATGCTCAGCGGCCAGACGATTGCTCTCAGGAGCGCGCGTGTTGCGGACAGCGGCTCACCGTCGCGGTCGGTCACTTCAATGCGGACGGCGATCATGCCGATGCTCTGGCCGCGCCAGGTCCACAGCGTGAAGAAAAGAAACGGCACAAAGGGGATATAGGTGAGCAGGACGATGTAGACCCACTTCTCCTCGGTGCCGGAGAGTTTGGAGTCGGAACCGAGGGCGGCGGGAAGGAAGGCGACGGCGAAGAAGAGCAGGAAGAACGAGCCCGTGACGATGAGGTCGAGAATGAAGGCGACGGCCCGCAGCGAAAAACCTGCGTAGGGGAGGATGGCGGCGTGCCGGCTGGGTGACGTTTGCGCTTGTCCAGTTGCGGCCACTATGTGCGCGATTATAGCAGGGGGAGGGGTTAGAGGTCAGTGGTCGGTACGGAGGTTGGATCGCGGAGAGGGGCGACGGCTGGTAGGGCAACCGCGGGCGGGCGACCGCCGGTAGCCCTTACAGCGCGAAAGGGAGGTTGGCGCGAAGGAGAGTCCAGGTCGCCGCGGGGCGGCGCAGGGTGATCCAGGCGAGGAGGCCCATCGCCGGAAGCGAACGGGCGAGGCGGAGCAGCACACGCGATGGGTAATCGATATCACCTTGGCGGGAGGCGAGCTGCTGAAGGCCTTCGCTGCGCAGAGCGCGAACGACGCGCTCGACCTCGCCCTCACTGAGGGCCAGACCAAAGTGTCGGATGCGAAGGCTGCGGAGGAGCTCGCGGCCGATTTCGCGCTTCCAGGCGCGCTCGTAAGGCGCGAGACCGGCGGCGGTGCAGTCGTCATTCACAAAGGCGCGAAGGACAGCGGCTGCGGCCTGGCGCGCGGCGACGAGACCGGTGTAGATGCCGCCGCCGGAGAACGGCTTGACCTGGCCGGCGGCGTCGCCCACAAGGAGTACGTTGTCAGCGTACGATCTCGGGGCGAAATCGAGAGGGATTGTGCCACCGTAGAGGCGGCAGGACTCGATGCCATCGAACAGGCGGGGAAAGAGCTGCGTGAGGCGGCGGTAGCAAGCGATCGGCTTGACTGCGTTACTCGAGCCGATACCAGCGCGGACGCCTCCGTCGCCGGTCGGAATTATCCAGCCGAACCAACCCGGCGCGAGGTCGTGGCCGACGAAGACGTGGACGAATTCTTCTCGCGGGGTCTTTAACCGGCCTTCGATACCCAGGCAGTAGACCTTCTCGGCGGGACCGGGCAGCCCAAGGCTGCGGGCGACGCGCGAGTGAGCGCCGTCAGCGCCGACAACGACGCGGGCAGTGAAGGCGGAATCGCGGCCGTCGGTCTGCGTATGCAGGCGCACGTGGCTGTTCTCACGCTCAACACCGGTCAGGCGAGCGCGGACGAGATCGGCACCAGCGACTTGCGCCTGCTCGGCAAGCGTCTCGTCCCAGCGGACGCGGTCGATCGCGACGGCGCGCGTCTTGTCGCCGCCGAGGGCAACTTCACTGCCCCGGGCCGTGTGGACGAAGGCGCCGGTGATGCGGTGAATGATCGCGTCTTCGCCGATCTCCGCCTCGCGCAGGGTGCGGGGGCTGATGAGGCCGGAGCAGTGGGAGGGAACGCCGACGCGGCGGTGCTCTTCGAGCAGCCGGACGCGGAGGCCGGCGCGGGCGAGGTTGCGGGCCGTGCGCGAACCAGCGGGACCGGCGCCGACGACGGCGACATCACAGTGCAGCTGCATTTAGGGAGAATTATAGAGGTGCCTGGTGTTAGGTGTTAGGTGCGACGGCGTCTGGCGCGCACGAAGGTAAGGGGCAAGGTTCGCACGTTACACGGTTAGGGTATGACCAATACTTGCCCCGGATAGATACGGTTCGGGTCGCCGCCGATTACGCCGGCGTTGACCTCATAAAGGAGCTGCCAGCCATCGAGGCCGAAGCTGGCTGCGATTCCGGAGAGCGTGTCGCCGGGCTGGACCGTGTACGTCCGCTGTGGGGCAGCGACCGACGACGCGCTGCGGATAGCCGCGATCTC
>VBEI01000124.1 GCA_005882715.1 Chloroflexota bacterium
CTGGCGACAGGTGGGCGGGTGTGGGGCACCGGGGCGTACATCGAGCCGATGAGCGTGTACTGGCGCACGCCGAACTGACGAATGAGGCCAAGAACGGCTTCTACGTAATCTTCGCCGTGCGAGTGCGGTTCGAGGGCGTGAACGAAGAGCCATTCCTGGCCCGCGGGCGACCTGGCGTGGCGGAGGAAGGTGTTCGGGATAGCGACATGCCGATCTCCTTCGCGGCGGTAGAGCATGGGACGGTAGCGGCTGAAATCGTAAAAGACGCCCGGGCGCCTGAGCCTGCCGATCTCCTGGGCGTCCCAATGCTGCTCGAGGAAGCCCAGCGCCATCGTCCCAACCGAGCCGACATCTATCCACGGCTGCAATGCAATAAGAAGGCGAGGCCGCTCGAGGTCGGGCAGTGGATAGACCAGTTCGAACACGCCCTCGGCAGCGGTCATCCATGTCCCTTCAGGTTCGCTTCCGCCTCGCGAACGGCCGAGAGAAAAGCGCCCCGGGCCATGAGGGACGGCTCGGAGGCGGCGCGGGCGGCGAAGAGGTCTCGCCAAAGTTCCCAAGCCTCGCGGTTGCCTGGCTCACCCTTGCGGACGAAATCCACGAGGTGGCAGGCCATCTGGAGATCGCCCTGGTCTCGGAGTCTTCGCGCACGGTCGAGAATGGGCGCCGACCCTGTGGCGCCGATGAGCGCGACGGCGATGTCGTGGGAGTGCGCCGGCAGGATGTCGGCGGGGTCTCCGTCGTACCACCCACCGTAGAGGCGGTAAACGTTTCTGGCGATGAACTCCGGATGGTCGTAGATGGGCTGGAGCCACGGTTTATCTGTAGCGGGCCAGTGGATGTCGCGGATGATGTCTTCCAGCCACTTGCCTTCGTTCATGCCAGCGACGACCTGGTCGTGGATCGACCGCAGGAAGTGCGCGGTCGTAAGGAGCGCCTCCTGGATGCGTTCTTCGCCGGACAGGACGGGGCCGTGGCCGGGAAGGAGATGCAGCGGGCGTAGACCGGCCATGCGCTCCAGCCCGCGCGCCCAGTCGAGCGCGTAGCGCTGTACCTTGTACGGATTGCCCGCGTTGGGCGAGCACCAGACGAACGTGTCGCCGGTGCATAGAACACGCCGGGACGGGCACCAGACCCAGGTCTCGTCGTCGGTCTCACCGCGGCAATGATAGAGCTCGAAGATTGTCCCGCCGACGGTTGTTGTGATGCTCGTGTCATAAGTCGTGTCGGGGTAGGTGAGGGCCGCTTCGGAGAACGGCCGGGCATCAGGTGGCAAGTTGAACTGAATGCGGTTGATGTGATCGTTCTGGCGGGCGAGAAGGCGATAACGATCGAAGCGGGCGGGGAGATCGCGATGGGCGATGATGTTCGGGCGGCGGTCGCCGCGATTCTGGGCCTCGGCGATGATCGCTTCGGCGCCCGTCACGTGATCGATGTGGCCGTGTGTATAGATGATTGCCTCGATTGGCGCCTCTGTGTAATTGGCCCGCAAGCCGGAGAGTATGGCCGGGGTAAAGCGCTGCTGCGCGGTGTCGACGATAAGCACTCCTGGATCAAGGATGAAGGCGGTGGAATTGCCGAGCGCCGGGAAAAAGGCGACTCCCTCGGCGACGAGTTTCGGCTCGCCGAGATAAAAGAACGCGGCCTGCTCAGGCGGAAGGTTTCGGGCAGAGCTGAAGTCGAGGCGCTCGCTCTGTACGGACTGGGTCATCGAGCTGCTCCTATCGAAGAATGTGCACAGTATAGCGCAAGCTAAACACGATAGCGTTACGGCTCTGAAACCTCATCTCGATCGACGGCGATGTGACTGAAATACAGTCGCGGCTAGAGTGGGTGAGCGAGGATACGCCATCCTCTTTGCGGACGGAGCCAGGATGGCTCGGGGCACGGAGGTTGCTTTCGGGGAGGCGAGCCGGGCATCCCGCTCCGTCTGCCGCTATCTAGGGGTCGAATTGGTTGGCCCAATCACTGCTAGCATCGCGGACAGCGATGGCCTAAAACTGGCTCTGGCTCACGATCCTTTGGCGGCAGCCACAATAACGTCCGCGGCGACGGAGAGTGGCAGAACATCCGTGTTGAGGACGATGTCGTAGTGGGTCGGGAGCTCGGCTCCGATGCCATAAAAGCGCTCGAGGTACCTTTTGCGTTCGCGGTCTGAGTCTTCGACGGCCTTTCTCGTTTTACGCAAGTCAGAGCCTTGACTCGAGATCCTGGCGGCACGGGAATCGGGCGATCCCGTGACAAGCACGCGAAGAACGCCGGACTGCCCGGCGAGAGGGATGCTGGCGCCGTGGGCCACAATTACGACGTTTCCCTGTGCCGCGGTCTCGCGGATGACCTGCTCGATCAGCGCCTCGTAGGCCGGCGACATCTGCGCAACAGCGGGAACATAGCCGGCCGGCTCTACCGCGGTTGTACCCATAAACTGAAGGATACGCTCGACTAGCGGAGGCGTGCGCTCGGCCTTCTCAATCGTCTGAGGGGAAACTCCCGCCTTCTCCGCAGCACGGGCGACTATCTCCTCATCTACGAAGCGAAAGCCGAGCCTGGCGGCCACGTCGAGGCCGATTTCTTCGCCGCCCGCGCCGAGCGCGCGCGAAATGCTGATGACTTTGCACTCCATGTGTGACCTCCCTTGCTCGCGCGGCGGATTATACAACGACGCGAGGAGACGCTTCAGATCCAACGCTCGCGGCGGTACCAGTCCGCAGTGAGCCTTGCTCCTCGTCGGATATTGACGGAAGGGGCCCATCCGAGATCTTGCCGGAGGTCCTCGCTGGAGCAGACCCAATGGCGTTGCGCCATTTCGCGGACTTTGTCGCGGGTGAGAGAGACGGCACGGCGCGTCGCAAAGCCAAAAGCCTCGCTCGCGAGTGCGGCGGCCGAGAACGCCCAAGGCGGGGCGCTTAGGCGGAGTGCGCGCCTGCCCACCGCCTCTTCGATTGCGGCGAGGAGGTCGCGCCAGGTGTGGACGCGGCCGTCTTCCGGAGAATACACCTTGCCGCCGATCTCGGCTTCGCCCGTAGTTGCCTGGACGATAGCGTGGGCAGCGTCCTCAGCGTAGACGATCGAGATGCGGTTGCGGCCGCCCATCAACAACGGGGCCACTCTGAAACGCACGAGGCGGAAGAAGGGAACGAGGGCGGGGTCGCGCGGGCCGTAGATCACCGGCGGGCGGAAGATCACGGCTCGCGGAGCGAGGTCGGACTGGCGGACGGCATTCTCGCCGGCGAGCTTGCTGCGGCCATAGGCGCTTACGGGATTTGCGGGCACATCATATGGCCGTGGCTCGCCGTCCGGGCTCGGGCCGTGCGCGGCAAGGCTGGAGACGTATGCAAACCGCTTTACCGATGCTGACTGCTCGGCGGCGCGAACGAGGTTCGCGGTGCCAGTGGCGTTGACTGCTTGGAACTCCACCTCGTTGCGGGCCTTGATGAGGCCGGCGGCATGGACGACGGCATCGACGCCATCGACGGCGCTCGACAGCGTGGCCGGATCTGATACGTCGCCGAGCGCTATCTCATAGACGAAGCCGGAGAGGAAGCGGCGGCTGCTCGTTCTGCGGAGGAGCAAGCGGACGCTGTGGCCATCAGCCGCGAACTGTTGCGCAACGTGGGAGCCAAGGAAGCCGCTGGCGCCGGTAACGAGAACCTTCATGGCCATGGATGATTCGAGCGTAAGAAGAATGGACTAGACGCCGAGCATTTCGGACGACCAGGGGAAGAGGTTGGCTCCAACGGAGGTAGACCCCACCGCAGATCCCTTCGCGAAGATACTCGGCGCCGAGCGCCAATGTAGCCAGCGCTCAGGATGACGGAAGGCCGCGCGCTTTGGCTAGAGCGGCTTTTCATAAATGCGATAGGTCTTGTAGTGACGACAACCGATCTTGCTAATCAGCGAGTTGATCAGGTGGTTGTCCTCGAGCGTCCAAGAGAACTCCGCCCATTCGTAGCCGCGCTGGTTAGCCTGCCGGTAAATCTCGTCACAGAGCAGGTAGGCGAGGCCGGCATAGCGGCGCGTCCGGAACTCCTTGCGCACGCCGAGCAACAGTAGCCGGCCGTTGCGCGGGCGCCTGACCTTGAGTCGCCAGAGCAGCTTGAGCAACCCGAACGGAAACAGTTTACCGTTAAGGTCATGGATCGCTTCGTTGAGGTTGGGAACGGCGAGAGCGACGCCGGCAGGCCTCCCATCAATCTCGACGAAGGGAACAAGATGCGGGTCGGCGATGAACTTGAGGTCGCGCGACATTTGCCGGGCCTCGGCCTCGGTTGCCGGGACGTAGCCCCAATTCTCGCTCCAAGCCTCGTTGTAGAGGTCAAGGATCGTGCGAACCTCCTCGTCGAAGCGCTTCATATCCGCGATACGGACGCGAACTTCTGGCCGCGATCGTAGTTCACGCACAAGGCGAGCGGGGCCTGCGGGCACCGGCTGGCTGTCCCAGCGCCAGGCATACAGGTCCTGGACCCTGCCGTAGCCGGATGCCTCGACGAGGCTCAAGTAGTAGGCATGGGTGTATGGCATAAGGATTTGCGGCGGAGAATCGAATCCTGTGACAAGAAAACCGACTTCGCCGTTGACGGAGAAGTTTAGCGGGCCCCGAATGCGATCCATCCCTCGGTCGCGCAGCCACTCCTCGGCTGTATTCAGCAAAGCCGAGGCAACGGCAGTATCATTCTCGCATTCGAAAAAACCGAAGAAGCCGGTACGTTCGTTGTGGTAGCGGTTGTGCTCGTGATCGATTTGTGCGGAAATGCGGCCAACGACGCGGTCATCACGGCGGGCGAGGAACAGCTGGACATCCGCGTGCTGAAAGAAGGGGTTGTGCTTTTGCGAGAAGAGCTCGCGCTGGAGGCGAAGGAGGGGAGGCACCCAGTTTGGGTCCCCGTGGTAGAGCCGCCAGGGCAGGCGGATGAACTCTTCAAGGTCGCGTTTGGAGGCAACCGCTGTTACAGAAACGGCGGTGGCTGGCGTTGAGCTAGGAGAGGATACCTTGTCTGCGGCCGACAGTTCGGAAGCGCTCCAGGGCTTGCTCGATCTGCTCAGGGGTATGGGTAGCCATGCAGCTCGTCCGGAGCATTGCCTTGCCCATAGGCACTGCGGGGTAGATCACGGGGTTCGTGTAGACGCCGTCTTCGATCAGCGATTTCCAGAACATCACGGTGCTGTACTCGTCGCCGACGTTCACCGGAACGATCGGTGTCTCAGAGCGGCCCACATCGAAGCCCATGTCGCTCAACCCCTGGCGCCATTGGGCAGCGAGCTTGTGCAGGCGGTCTACCATCTCGGGTTCGCGCTCCAGCACATCGAGGGCAGCGAGGGCAGCCGCGGTGGACGCGGGTGGGAGACTGGCGCTGAAGATTAGGGTGCGCCCGAAGTGCTTCACCCAGTCGAGCACCTTGCGGGGGCCGGCAATGAAGCCGCCAATGGAAGCAAGCGATTTTGAGAAGGTGCCCATGACAAGGTCTACGGCATCTTCCAAACCGAAGTGGCTTCCTGTGCCGCGGCCGCCTTCACCGATGACTCCGATGGCGTGGGCGTCGTCCACGAGGAGCCGGGCACGGTACTTGTGGCAGACCTCGACGATGCCGGGCAGGTCCGCGATATCACCGCCCATGCTGAACACGCCGTCAATGACGACGAGGCAGGCCTTATCCTCGCCTATCCTCCTGAGGACAGAATCGAGATGCCCCGCGCTGTTGTGATTGAAGCGCACCATCTCACCCTCTGCCAGTCGGCAGCCGTCGTAAATGCTGGCGTGATCCGATTTATCGACGACAGCGACCGAGCCGCGGCTGACGAGCGAAGAGATCGCGCCTAGATTCGTCTGGTAGCCTGTCGTGAAGACGAGTGCTGTTTCCTTGTTGACGAATCTTGCAATGCGGCGCTCCAGCTCTTCGTGCATGTGCGTGCTGCCATTGAGCAGGCGCGAGCCGGTCATTGAGGTACCGTATTTGAGGACAGCGCGGGCTGCCGAGTCGACGACATAGGGATGGCGAGTGAGCCCGAGATAGTTGTTGGAGCCGAACATTAAGACACGCTTGCCGTAGATTTGCGCCTGCGGGCCATCGTTGTTGTCCAGGGGCTGGAAAAAGGGATATATCTGGCGGTCGCGCGCCTGGTCTGCAAGCGCGAATTCGTTGGCCTTGGAGAAGATGTCGCGGCCGTCCTGGCTGGCCCAACGGTGCGGGAGCATGGCCTCGATAGTCATGTCGGGGGGGAGCTCGGGGAAGGAGGCGACGGCCGGCTCGCCGTCTTGTTTGCGTCGAGTTCGCTGGGCCATATTTGCGTTCACTATAGCATCCAAAAACGCCGAGCGAAACGCGCGGCTGCTTGTGTCAACGAACGCGACCGATTATCAGCACGAGGCGTCGCGCCGACGGGCGCGTAACGAAGTTACCGGGAGCGCTGTGTCTTTGGAAGCCTCTTGAGGTAATGCGAGTACACAGCGATGGGCCGGAAGCCCATGGCGGCGTACATCTGTTTCGGCGTATCCGTGGGGTCAGCGACGATAACGACAGGGCCGGCCCCGTTGTGCCGGCATTCCCGCACGCAATGGTGGATGAGCGCCGTCGCCAGGCCTCGATGGCGAAACTTCGGATGCGTGAAGAGATCCTCAACCTGCCCGACTCCGTCAATGCCGGCCCAGGAGTTGAAGTAGGCGAGGGGACGGCCCTTTAAGCAGGCGAACCAGTATTGGACCGGCGGTTGCTTGAGCCGCGCTACAGAGTAAAGCGATTCGCCGACCGCAGGCTCCGGAGCCTTCTTGATGCGCCGCTCATGTTCACGCCAGTCCAGCTCCCTGAGCGCCGCGTAGTCCCGCCAATCGTCCTCGGTCTGCACGCGCCTTATCTCGATATCAGGCGGGCGCGCGCGCAATTCGCCATTGAGTACCATCACCAGCGAGTCGCGTCGCTCGAACCCCTCGAGAAGAAGGCGAGCGACGAAGGCAGGCGGAGTCCTGAAGTCGATTCCGAACTCACGATGGGCTGTGTGATCGTACTCTCGCTCGACGCGGGCGAGGAGGCGGTCTATCTCTTCGGGCGTGGAGGCGCTAATGGCGGCCACATGGTTCGCGTCGTAGATGAGCGGATACGCGCGATTGCGGACGAAAGTCGCGCCGCAAGCCTCGAACGTCTCGTGGCCTAGAGCGAGATTCGCCGCATCAACGTCAAGGGCTCTGAACGCGATTTCCGTATACTGTTCGGGCGCGGCTGCATAGGTCACCGGCCCATAATAGCGGCTAAACGCTCGCCGTTGCCATGCTGAGCGCTCGAAGATTGCGTGGGGTTAAAGTTCAGGCAGGCCGAAAAGCGGCCGAGAAGCGAACGCCGTTGCGCTCGTAATGCTGGGAGGTCACTTCCTCCTTACGAGACTCAGCTCTGGTGCCAGAGGCGACTGTTCTCTGGGCCGAGTCCTCGGTGTTCTCGGAGTGCTTATCTGACGTCTCGCCGGGGCCACCTTCTGCATTCTGGTCTCCGCCGACGAGCGCAACGACTGGCCGGTGCCTCACTCTCATATCCATCTCGGCGCCGGAGAAAACTCGGATGCGCGCCTCGTCGAAGCCAGCTTCGAGCAATGTTTCGACCAGCCTCGCACCTTTGTGGACGCTCTCGACGACGTTGATCTCGCCGTGTTTCGGGTCGTCAAGGTCGGCGACGATGACCATCACCTGTTCGGACATGAGCCAATACCTCCTGGGTGCACGCGCAATTTCTCCTGGGCGTCAGTTTCGCACGGGTATCTCGCCAAGTTCTCACCGGAAAGCGTAAACCATGGGTTTCCAACTGTTCCTGGGCTTGCAATCGTGCGGGAATGTTGATAGTGCCGTATCCCGCTTGACAGGGCTGCTCACGTCAAGGATCGTGGGTACCGAATGCCCGACGTTTTTTCCGCCTTAAAGTTATTGGCGGCCGAGCGGCGCCTCGATCCGCTGGCGCCGGTTACGGTGATCGTGCCCTCGCACGCCGCCGGCCTTCAGTTAAGACGTCGGCTGGCGGCATTGGCGCCTTTCGCCGGTGTGCGCTTCGAGACCCTGCCTCGCATCGCTGAGCTACTCGCTGCGGGCCACCTGGCAGAAGCAGGACGCGCCCCGCTGGCCCGGCCGATCGGCGATTATCTCGCCGAGGTTATCGCGCGAGGGTCGCGTGGGGCGCTGGCGCAGGTGGGCGACCTGCCCGGCTACGCCCGGGCCTTGCGCCAGATATTTCGGCGTTTGCGCCGGGGCGGGGTCCGCAATTCGTCAGACGTTCGAGGAGGCGTGTACGGCGATCAATTTGCCGAGATTCTCCGCCTGTACGATCGATTTCGACAGGAGTCCGCGCGCTTCTATGACGAGGAGGACCTGCTAGATGAGGCAGCCGCAGTTGTTCGCCACGGCAGATGGCGGCCAGCTGACGTTGGTCAAGTGTTGGTCGTTCCTCCGAGCGGGGAGTCAGCCGGGGCCGCTGGGGTCCTGGCGGCATTTCAAGAGCGAGCGCAGGAGTATACAGAGCTCGACGAACCTGTGTGCGACCCGGAGCGGCGATTCGTCCTCGCGCCAGACCCCACGAGCGAAGCGCGGGAAGCAGTGCGCGAAGTAATTTCTGCCTTGGAAGCCGGTGTGGGCATAGATGAAATCGGGGTGTTTCACGGCGCGGATCGGGCTTACCGCCGCTTGTTACGCGAGGCATTCGCCGCCGCAGAGGTGCCGGCGGTACCGTTACCCGGAATACCCTTGATTGAGACGCGGGCCGGCCGCGCTGTGCTAGACCTAGCAATGCTGCCCGAAAGGAATTTTTCGCGGACCTCAGTGATGGAGTTATTGAGCATAGCGCCACTCCGTAGCCAGCTGCCTGCGGGTGGCGGCACGGTTGGCGCGTTGCCGGCCGCATGGGACCGAGTGTCGCGACAGGCCGGGATCACGAAGGGAGCAGACCGCTGGAGGCGGGGGCTCGAGGCGTTTATGCGCGACATGGAGGCGTCTTCGACGCATCGGGAAGCGGAAGGAAACGAATCCAGGGCGCGGGCTGAAGCCAACGCAAGCGAGCAGGCGCGGGATCTTCGCGAGTTCATGAACGGGATGATTGCGCGGCTCGAGCAGCTCCTCGAGCCGCTCCCGGCTGCTAAGTTCATCCGTCTGTTCAGCGAGATGGTCGAGGAGTATCTCGACCCCTCTGCTCAAGCGCTGGACGATGTTCTGTTGGAGATTGAGCAATTGGGGACGGTCGGCGCCGTGGGGGGAAGCTTTAGCCTGAGTGCATTCAACGAGGCGTTGCGGGCGAACCTCGAGGCGGCGTACTTGCGTCCTCGCAGTCTGGGGAGCGGGGTAGCCATATCGGATTACCGATTAGCGGCCGGCCTTCGTTTTCGGCGGGTGATTCTTTGCGGCGCCTATGAAGGATCGCTACCAGCTGGACCGGGTAGTGATGCCCTGGTTGACGACAAGACCTGGGCCGAACTACGAAGGCGTTACCCATACATCGAAGACGTGGAGTTGCGAATCAAGCGCAATCAGGAAGCCGCGGGAAGGGCGGTGCAGGCCGCCGGCGACGGTGCTGCAATTTGGACAGCTCCAAGACATGAGCCGGGCGGCACGCGCGAGTACTACCCGTCTCCGCTGATGCGCAGTGAGGTTTCCAAGCGTGATCCGCGCGTAATCACCTCATCCCAATTGCGCACTCATCCTTCGGCGGATGGGTGGCTGCGGAGGGGACGCTCGCCCATATCGGTTGCGCTAAGCGGGCCGGTGGTGACGCCCGAGGAAGCCGGTTATCGCTGGGCGATCGGGCGGCGCCGTGGCGGCGACTGGCTGGACCCGCAACACCGATTGTGGCCGGCGGTATCGATGCTTCGCGCTCGAAGAGGTGCCCGATTCACGGCTTGGGACGGCAATCTGGCGGAGCTACAGGAACGGTCGCGTCTCGAGCTTCAGCGTAGCGTCTCGCCGACATCCCTCGAAAATTACGGTGTATGCGGGTTCCGCTACTTCGCGAAGTCGGTCCTCGGACTGTATCCGGTCGAGGAGCCCGAAGAGCGGGACATGATGGACGCCGCCTCTCGCGGGAAGCTCATCCACAAGATTCTCGAGCGGTTCTTTCTGGAGCAGCAGGCCCGCGGCCGGCCCAAACAATATGAAGCGTGGACCGCGGAGGATAGGGAAGCGCTTATGTGCCTCGCAGACGAGGAACTCGGGCAGGCGGAAGAGCGCGGGCTGACCGGCCTCAGCGTTTATAGCATGCACGAGGCCCGGACGATCAAGGCGGACCTCCGCCGCTTTCTCGACGAGGATACGCTATTCAGGCAGCGGACCGGCGCGGTACCGAAACGATTCGAGACGAATATTCCCGAAGTAAAGATCGCTGGCGTCACGCTCAAGGGTGTAGTTGATCGTGTTGACGAGACGCCTGACGGCAAGCAGGCGTGGGTCATCGATTACAAGTCGGGGAGCAACGAGGACTATAAGGAGATCAAGCCCGCGAATCCACTAGCCGGTGGAAAGAAGTTGCAGTTGCCGGTCTACGTCGCGGCGGCGCCCGAAGCAGAGGATGTGCACGCGGTCTACTGGTTCATCACGAAGCGCGGCGGCTTCGAGTTCATTGGGTACGAGCCTGCGCCCGACCAAGGTCACGCTTTTGAGCGCGCGCTAGAGGCGATTATGGCCGGAATCGACGCCGGCTCCTTCCCGGCAGTCTCGGGAGAGGACGAGGAGTTCTACGGGAAGTTCAAGAACTGCCGCTACTGTGATTACGACCGAATCTGCTCGCGCCGCCGTGACCTGGAGATGGCGGCAAAAGAGGACGATCCGGCTGTCGTGCCGTGGCGGAGAGTCGAACAAGCGGCGCTGGGGCAGGCATAGCTTGGCGCAGGCAGATCAGGAGGCAGAGGACCGCGCGACGCGAGAGCGGATACGCACGTGCCTCCGGGACACGCTTTTCGTGGAGGCGGGGGCCGGCACCGGCAAGACCAGCGCTCTTGTCGATCGCGTCGTGGCTCTGGTGCTAGGCGGGCGCGCGATAGAGCGGGTTGTCGCGATTACATTCACCGAGAAGGCCGCCGCTGAGCTGCGCGATCGCGTTCGCGCGGGGCTTGAGACGGCGAGGGAGCAACAATCCACGAGCGAGACGACCATCGCGGAAGCTCTGGCATCGCTGGACCGAGCTCCGATATCGACGATCCACTCCTTCTGCCAGAGCTTGCTGTACTCGTACGCAGCGGAGGCCGGCATCGACCCATCGTTCCGCGTGCAAGATGAAGTGATGGCGGGGCGCCGCTTTCAGGAGCGGTGGCGTATCTACCTCGAGAACCTAGCGGAGGATCAGGAGGCGGGCAGCGCCATCGACCGGGCGCTTGGGCTGGGTCTATCAACCTGGCACATAGAAACGCTTGCGGTAGAGCTGAGCAGGCGACCGGACCTGGGCACGCTCCTCCAGACCAGTTCCCCCCAGGAGGGTGTGCCCGTATGGCCGGACCTTGAAGAGATGAGCGCGGCGCTGGAAAGTCTGCCTGTTCAGGTCGCGCCAGCCGACGACCCGCTACTTGAGAGGGTCAAGAGGCTTGCTTCGCTCGTAAACGAACTGCTGCGAAGCGACGCGGACCGGGAATCAACTCTGGCGGCGGGGGCGGAAGTACTGACAACTCCTTGGGGCGTCAGCAATCAGCAGGCATGGGGAGGCAAACAGACCATCGAGCGGGTGCGCAGCGTCGCTTCCGATATCGCTTGCCGGCTGAATGAAACGCTTCATGCGTGTCGCTCTCAGGCTCTCGCTGCCGTCCTGCATGTGGTCGTCCGCTTCGTGATTGCCGATGCCGGTCAGCGCGCTCGGGACGGCGCCCTAACCTTCGATGACCTCATCCTTCTCGTGCGAGATCTTCTACGGAGCAATCCCGACGCTGTGGGAAGTCTGCGCGAACGCTACGAGGTCATGCTGATCGACGAGTTTCAGGACACTGATCCCCTTCAAGTGGAGATTGCGCTGGCCTTCGCGACCGATCCCGAAAGCGGAGCCCTTGAGCCGGGGCGCCTTTTTCTTGTCGGTGACCCTAAGCAATCGATCTATCGGTTCCGGCGAGCGGACATGGCCATCTACTCTCAAACGCGAGGCGCAGTAGGGGCCGGCGGGGCCATCATTCCGGTACTGGCGCTCAACCGGCGTTCGCGCGGAATCCTGCTCGACTGGGTGAACGCCGTGTTCGCTCCGCTTATCGGCCCCGGCTGGGAGCAAGACATTCAGCCTGAATATCGGCCCATCTACGACGGGCGCCACGCCGGCGATTTTGCTGGTCCGGGCGTCGCCTGGGTCGGCGGCGACGCCGGCGAGGCGAATGCGCGGCAAGTGCGAGAGACTGAGGCGGCGCAGGTTGTAGCAAACTGCATTGCCGCAGTGGAGGAAGGATGGCAAGTTGCTGAACGTGACGGCACCGTCCGACCGGCCTCATTCAGCGACATTGCGGTGTTGATTCCGACGCGGGCGATCCTCCCGGCGCTCGAGCGGGCTTTCTCGGACGCCGCGCTGCCGTACCGGGTCGAGAGCGGAAGCCTGATCTACAGGACGCAGGAAGTGCGCGATTTGCTCAACTGCCTGACAGCCATCGACGATCCAGCCGATGAAGTGGCAATCGTTGCCTCGTTGCGCAGTGTGGCATTCGCCTGCTCCGATGTTGAGCTGGCGGAGTACAAGGCGGCCGGCGGACCTTGGAACTACCTATCGCCGGTGCTGAGCGAGAGGCAGGGGCGAGTAGCCGATGGACTGCGCACCCTGGCTGCTTACCACGAGGCGCGACACGACTGCTCAGTCGCAGCGCTCGTCGACCGGTTCGTGGCGAAGACGCAGCAGGTCGAGATCGGCATCCTTGACGCTGGAAACCGCAACAGCTTCCGGCGCGCGCGGTTCGTCGTCGAGCAGGCACGCGCGTTCGAGGCGAGCGAGCCGGCGAGTCTGCGGGCATTCGTCAACTGGATGGAGAGCCGTGCCGGCGAAGCGATACTCGACAATGAAGGGGCCGGGCTGGATGATGACGAAGACGCCGTCCGTGTGTTGACGATTCACGGCGCGAAGGGACTCGAGTTCCCGATCGTATTTGTCGCCGGGTTGGGCACTGCGCCTGTGAACCGCCCAGGTGCGTATCTGATCGACCGGTCTACTGGCGAGATCGGAGTGTGCATCGGCAGCAAGTATGGGAACCGGAGCTTCAAGCTCGGCCCGGTCGATCGGCTAGGCGATTTAGAGAAGAGGCACGCGCAGGCCGAATATGAGCGTTTGCTTTACGTTGCTACGACGAGGGCGCGCGATCACCTAATCGTTTCGCTATACCACGCTAAACGAGCGCAAAATACCTGCGGCGCTCGAAAGCTGATAGAGCACGGCGCGACGGATCATGCCGAGAAGCGCTCGCAGCTGACAAGGGAAGCCAAGTCAGCCAAAAGGGCTTTCGAGGACTTAGAACCAGATCCCACCGAAGAGCCCGCTGACCGCGAGTTCGAAGAGAGCAGGAGAGAACTTGTCGCCGGAGCGACCGTGCGCCGGTACACGAGCGCGACGGCGCTGGGCGGGCAAAACAAGGATGAGAAGAGGGATGAGAGCGAGCCCTGGGCGCGAGGCAGGGGTGGAACGCGGCTGGGCCGGGCGGTCCACGCGGCTATCCAGAGCCTGGCATTTGATGCCGAAGATGCGGTGATCTCGGCGTTCGCGCGGGCGCAAGCTGTCGCTGAGGCGATCCCGCACCGCGCAGCCGACGTGGAGAGGCTTGTCCGCTGGGTTTTGCATTCGTCGCAGGCTGTTGAGAGGGCGCGCTCCGCAAAGCGGGCTTTGCGAGAGGTGCCTTTCGCGGTCCAGGTGGATGATACCGTGCTGGAGGGGTTCATCGATTTGGTCATAGAGAGGGACGACGGAATCGAGATCGTGGACTGGAAGACGGACCAGATCGCGCCCGAAGCAGTCCCCGAGCGACTGCGCGAGTACGAGACGCAGGCCGGCCTTTACGTCTATGGCCTGGAAGCGGCGACTGGTCGACGCGTGAGCGCCGTGACATATGTGTTTGCGAGCGCACAGGTGGAGACATCGCCCGGCGATGCGAGGGACTTATCGAGCACCGCGCAGACGCAACTTCTGAATGCTCGGAGTACGGCTGCCTGAGTTCGAGTCTTTCCAATGGGTTAATCAGCCGGCGGGCTGATGGCGTGTTCGAGGGCGGCGGCGTCAAAGGTATCGCTTTCGTCGGAGCGCTACAAGCTTTTGAGGACGCCGGCTTCCACTGGCAGAATGTGGCCGGGACATCGGCGGGCGCGGTCGCCAGCGCGCTAATCGCCGCGGGGTATTCAGCGGCCGAAATGCGCGAGATTATGGAGACGCGCGTTGATTTCCATAAGATGATGGACGCCGGGACGCTGGGCAGACTGCCATTCGTTGGTCAGTGGCTCAACCTTCTGTTTCACGAGGGGTTCTATCACGGCGATTACTTTCTCGGCGTTATGCGAGAGCTGCTTCGGGAGAAGTTCGGCAAGGAGCGCGTCACTTTCGCGGATTTGGTTATGCCAAAGGAGCCAACCGATTCTGAGGAGGCGTATCTCAGCAGGTTCAAATACCGGTTGCATGTCGTGGCCTCCAATATCACCCGGAATGAGCTAATGATCCTGCCGCAAGATGTCGGCAGGCTGGGACTGGACCCCGCTGACTTCGAAGTAGCGCTCGCCGTGCGCATGAGCATCAGTATTCCGTATTTCTTCATGCCGGTGAAAATCGCGGAGAAACCCAGCAAGCGCAGCCGTCAGTGGGTCGTCGACGGAGGATTGCTGAGCAACTTTCCGATTCAGTACTTCGACTCTCCTCCGGGCGAAACGCCTCCCTGGCCTACATTTGGCCTTCTGCTGTGGGAACCAACCGCGGGGCAGCCACATTATGAACGCATCCGCAGCCTTATCTCGATGACACGAGCGATGGTGCGGACGATGAATACGGCACACGACCGAAAGGCGCTCGAGGAGGCGGACCTCAAGCGCATTATCAAGATACCGACGGGAAAGTACTCAGCCACTGACTTCGATTTGGCGCTGGCGGACCGCGACTGGCTTTACGACAGCGGATACCAGGCCGCCGGTGAGTTCCTGGATCGCTGGAGCTGGGACAACTATCTCGCTGAACGCCAGGCTGTGACGGCTGAAAAGTGAACCGTCGACGAGGCAATCATTCCCGACACCTGGCTTAGTGTCCGGGATTAGCAGGAACCCCGGCCGAACCAGCCGGAGACGTAGCCGATGTCGAACATGTCTACATAGCCGTCATGGTTGACGTCATACTGCGCCGGAGCTGGGCGGGAAGCCTGGCCATACCAATTCGTTTGCCTGCTCAGATCGAACATGTCGACATGCCCGTCGGCGTTGAAATCTGGGCACTGTGTTGGAGGAGCCAGCCATTCATTGCTGCCCCGGTTAACCGTCTTGATACCGTCGTTGTTGTTATCCAACGGCACTGGTTTGCCGTCTACATCGGCCGTGTAGCCGAGTGACGCGCCGCTGTCCACGGCCGGCGATGTGGGTTCCACCCGCAAGTCGGTGGTGCTGCGAAACTCGGGATCGGCCGCGATACTGTTGGCGCCCAGGGCAAACTGAATGAAACCGCTGTAGATTCCGAACGCGTCGTCGAATGGTGCGTCTGAGTATCCAGCTTTTAAAACGGCCTTGATCAGGTTGTTGCGCGCGT